>NZ_JADMKV010000014.1 GCF_015476545.1 Methylobacter sp. BlB1
CTGTGTAGGCTGGGTTGGAGCTTTAGCGGAAACCCGGCATGGGCGGCCGAAATGCGGGGTTTAGCAACCCAGCCTGCCGCCGCTAAGCCGCCGCTAAAAGCTCCGGTGCTCGGTGGGGCAAACGGGGTATATCTCATTACTGAACACGATACTGCACAAACACCCCAAAAACATGCTCGCCATAGTTCTCCGGTATCGCATTCAGAAACAGATGATTGCCGATCAGCGGCGTGAGGCCGTCGTAGTGCCAGTCTTGTACGGTGTTATGTTCATAACGATGATAGAAGCGCATCGATATGTCCTTGCGCAGGTTCCATCTCAGGTTGGTTTCCAGAATATGCCTGTCGAAATTGATGACCGGAAAGCTATTGCTGGCGGCCTGATTGGGCGCATCTGGATTGGCGAAGGCCAGGTTGGATGCGGCGTCATAGCCGACATTCGTATTGGCCCAGTTGTATGAATAACGGATGTCGATATCGAGCGGGTCGAACTGGTAGCGGAACCCTAGCCCTATCATGTGGCTGATGTCGTCGACGGCTTCTTTCCAGGCCGCGATATAAGGGAAACGGCTGCCGCCGGCGTAAGGGTCGGCCGATAAGCCGATGTCGTTGATATTGCTGAGCTGGCTTTGCTGTTTCTGAAAACTGTAGAAAGCGTAGGCATTCAGCCGTGAAGTAGGCTGATAGTTGCCTTCCAGATTGGCCGAAATGGTGCGGGCGTTTTGCAGTCCGTAACGCACGTCATAAACGTTGTTGGTCCAGTTGGCGGAAGCGATCAGATCCAGATCCTCGCGCAGCAGGAAGTTGGCCTGGGCCTTGATCTGGTGCTGCTGCCGGTCGCTCAGATCGTATTTTCTGAGATCGGCGAGCGTGTGCGGCGTGACGCCGTCGGTCAGCGACGATCTGAAGCCGAGCAGCGAGCCGGTATAGAAGGGTACGTAGGGGTTGTAGTCATAATCGCTGCCGTCCCGGGTCGAGTATTCGTAGGACAGGCGCAAGGTCGTCCAGGACAGTGAGCGGTTCGATAAATGGAATTTCAGATGGTTTTCATCGGTGCTGATGCGCTCGCGGTAGCTGGGTTCATGCTGTTCAAAATGATAGCCGAAGCCGGCCGTGGTCTTGTAGCTGAGCCGGTAATCGGCATCGAAGAACCAGTCCATGACTTTCTGCGAAAAGGGGATGCTGCGGTAATGAAACGGGCTTTGCGGCGTTGCCGGCCTGAAAACCTCGCCGCCTTGCGCGCCGTCTTCGAGGACCATTCCGTATTGGTTGGTCAGCCGGTTGAACGCCGTATAGTCCGTGTCATTGGCTTCGTTGTAATAGCGGAATTTCGCTTTCAGCGTCAAAGGGTCCCACGGTGCCAGTTGCAGGCCCAGTTGAAACAGCCAGTTCGTAATTTCGGCATCGGCGGTTCTTCGCGGCAGCGATGCGATTGAATTCCACTGGTCCATGTTGATGCCGGTAAAGGTCTGCCCTGAGTTGAGGGTTGACGGGAGCAGGTCATCATTCTGGTACATGCGCGACCAGGACAGTGTCGAGGTCAGCTGCCCGCGCATCGGCAGCCGGTAGGCGAGATCGGTCTTGACCTGGTGGAAGGTGTTGTCGGGATACAAATCGTAGCGGCCGCGCTCGACGATAAAGTTCGTGCCGGGAAGGTTGGTAAACGGGTTGTTGAAGCTCAGCTGGCCCTTGTCGTTGGCAAAGAATGAGCCGGTATAGTTCAGGTTGAGTTCTAGATCGGTGCCGGCATAGCTAAAGCCGGTGCGTATTTCATTGGTCACGTAATCGATGGGCTCGATGGTTTCGACCATGCCGCCTGAGTTCGCGCCGGCATAAAACGGCGGCAGGAACGAGCCGCCGAAAGCCCGCCGGCCTTCGCGCGTTTCATGGGAAAAATCGGCGAAGAATTTCAGGCCCAGTGTCGGCGTATAGTTGAAGCCGATGCGGCTTTCCTCCCGGTTGATGCCCAGATCGGGATTGTAGGCCGATGCCAGGGCCTGCCGGATTTGCTCGCTGTTGTTGCGGCCGGGAACAAGCCCGAACGGCAGCGTCAGGTTTTCGCTGCCGACACCGTGAAAAATCGTTACGGCATTGTCGGTATAGGTATGCGGCGTCTGGTTGAAAAAACCGTTGATCCTGAAGGTGCCGAGTTGGCCTGTCGATAATTGATAATACTGATCGTCACGCCCGACACCGCCGCCTTGCGCGTCCAAAAAATAGCCTTCACGCGCCTGCCAGCCTGACAGCGAAAAGTAATTGAGCAAGGGACCGTTGCGCCAGTCGCTGTAATCGCTGAATTTAGAAGACGATTTTCTGCCGCTGCCGAATAAATAGCCGAAATCCAGACTGCCCCGGTATTGCCAGTCTTCATTCAGCTTCTTATAGTTTAACGGCTCATAGGGCGTATCGAACAGCAGGCCGCTCGGCGTTCTGGAAGGTTTCTGTTTGACCGAGGAAAGCCCCTGCGGGGATTTGATCCGGGTTGTATCGGTGCCCGTAGGATTGAGGTTGTTCCCGGGCGGATTGCCGGCGCCGATCGCCGATGAGGTAAAGGCCAGCAATGCAACAAGCGAAGCAGTATATTGGCTGCCGGAGCGGCCGGCGCTGACAGCGGGCGGCATCGCCGCCTCGCTATCGATGGAAAAGCATGCCCGCGGCATGATTGGAGCCATGAATCTGGGCATGGCAGTTTTGGCAGCTTCGGTTGATGAGGCGCGCATCCGGATTGGAAGCCGACGCCAGATTCGCGGTCGTCATCAAATCGTTGGGATGGCCGCGGTTGGTATGGCAGGTCTGGCACAGGAACGGCCTGGTGCTGACCAGCAGCGATTCGTGATTGGAGCCATGCGGCTGATGGCAATTCAGGCAGCTTTCCCGGACCGGCGCATGCTCCCAGATGAAAGGGCCGCGCTTTTCCTGATGGCATTGATAGCAAACCTGATTGACCGTATCGGCTTTCAGCATCGGGTCGGTGTTCGAACCGTGCGGATTGTGGCAGTCGATGCAGGTGACTTTGCCTTCGGGCAAGGGCATGTGCGAGCGTTTTCTGAACTCGGCGCGCTGTTGCTGATGGCAGCTGTAGCAGGTCTGATTGATTTCATCCTTGCGCAACAGGCCCTTTTGCGAGAACTGCGCCATCGGATTATGGCAATCGCTGCAGCTCAAGTCATTCATTTGATGGACTGAGCCCGGCCAGGCAATGCGCTCCTTGCCGCTGTGGCACTGAAGGCACATGGAGTTCTGCTGGCTGACGGTCGCGCCTGACTGATGCGTGAACGCCATGATTTTCGATTTATCGGCAGGGGCCGATACGTGCTCTGACCCGGGGCCGTGACAGGTTTCGCAGCCTTCTACTTTCGGATTGTCCGGCGCGGCAAGATGGGGAATGCGCGCATGAACCGTATGGCTCCAGTGACTGTTTTCAAGTTCATGACAACTGGAACAAACGCTTGCTCCGACATACTGGGCATGGCTTTGCGCGGCATTGAGTTCCGGTTTCAGGGACGGTGGCGACAATGACGAACAGCTCATTATCGCCGCTATGCCGGCGATTAAAGTTAAATAAACCAGTCTCATACGTGAGAGAAAATCCTTCATTACTTACTACCTTATTACACATATAGTCTTATCGGCAGAAAACCGGCGATGTTCAGGTTTTATGCGGGTCCGGCATATCACTGTTGGATGGGAGGGTATTTGAGTAATCTGAACCGCAGTGGGTTAGATCCCGGTATCAATTCCATTTCAGCACTTACCGGGGTCTGGCTGGCGCCGTCTTTTATCATCTCTACATAAGGCAGAGTAACTAGACCGGTTTCAGTATCAGCATTCACGGCGCTGTCTGAATTGGTTGCGGTCAACTCGGCAGTTTCCAGTACGAATCCAAGACCGGTCGGGCTATCCTGGAGCGGAATGAGCTTCAAGCCAGCCCTGAATTTTTGCGTGCCGACAAAAACGACCGGCAGGGTCAGCGTAGTGGTGTCATAAAAATAGGAGGCTGTCGTTGAAAGATTCGGAAAGCCGGGCTCTTCTAAAATAAACTGCATGGGCTCAGATCCTGTTATCAGCGTCAAGTAGGCATCTCCCGTGCCCAAGCTGGTGCCGCCTTGCGTTACCTCTACCAAAGGTATCAGCACTTGCCCTGTTTCAGGGTCAAACGTCGCGGGATTGTTTGAAGAAGCCGTAGTCAGTTCAGCGTTTTTCAATACGAATCCGTAGCCGGTTGGGCTATTGTTGGGCAGAGTGAGTCCGAGGGTGGCGTTGAATTTTTGGCTGCCGACATTAACGACTGGCAGTTTCAGCGTTAAACCGTCAAAAGAAGCGTTGGGCGCGACCGTTGCGGCAGCGAAAACACAGTCTGTGATAAGGAAAGAGAGCAGAATAACCAACGAGCTTTTTATCTTCATAGGTTCACCCTTGATATAGGCCTGAGATATAAAAATATGACACAGGCTATCTAACATAAAAGATCATTACATTGATTTTAATCAGATAAAAAGCCGATATTGAATATGAGCCTATTTTTACTGCCAGCAGGGTTTGTCATCATTCCGGGCAGAATATAATTGAAACTGGACAGTATATTAAGAGGTTATGCTGAAATTGCGGATTCCGGGAGAGCGGCGGCAATGACGGACAATTCATTGTCGCCGCTAGGCGGCTAAGGTTAAATAAATCAGTCTCGCGCCTTATCGGCAGAAAACCAGCAATGATCAAATTCATTGCTGGTTTAATAGGCATCATTGCGTGATAGGCGTGTAGCTGGTTAAGCTGAACTGTAACGGATCGGAGCCCGGTACCAATTGCATTTCAGCGCTTACCTGACTTTCACTGACGCCGTTTCGCTGCAGATCAATTAAAGGCAGGGTGACTATTCCGGATGCGGGGTCATAAGTCGCAGGAGTGTCCGAAGTTAGTTGGGTCAACTCTGCGGCTTCCAGCTGGAAGCCAAGGCCGGTCGGACTGCTTGGGAGTTGGATGAGATTCAGGATTGCACTGAACTTTTGCTCTCCGACATTGATGACCGGTATTGCCAGCTTGTTGGCGTCATAAGAGAAGAAGGCAACAGTTGGAATCTCTAAGCCGCTTTGTTCTAAATTAAACGTCATAGGATCAGAGCCAGCCACTAATGTCAATTCGATATTCGTTACCTGATCTTGGACAGCGCCGTTCTGTACCACATCCACCGAAGGGATGAGTACTTTTCCGGATGCGGAGTCATAAGTCGCGGCAGTATCCGAAGACTCCGTGGTCAACACGGCATTTTCCAGCACGAATCCAACGCCGGTCGGACTGCCTGTGAGTGGAATCAATCTCAGGGTGGCATTGAATTTCTGGCTGCCGACATCGACCACCGGAAGTTTCAATGTTGTTCCATCAAAAGTGGCATTGATAGGGGTGTCCGCCGCTGCTTGCGGGAAACCGGCGCTTTGCCATGCGAGCATGGCATCTTTTTGTTCCTGGTTAAGCGGTGGTTTGGTACCCGCGGGCGGCATTGTCATTGCCTCAACAGCCCTGGTGATGGCACTATCAGCATTGGGTAGCGTTGCCTCATAGGTATCCCAGTTGACTCCGGGAGGCGCGCCGTTGCGCGCCGCTCCGGTCAGCTGAGACGAATGACAGGACAGACAGTTGGTGGCAAATACTTTCTCTCGAATGCCGTTGGGCCCGTCATAAACCGGATCAATAGCGAAAGCATGGCCTGTGATAAGGAAAGAAAACAGTAAGACTAACGAGCTCTTTATATTCATAGGTTCACCTTTGGGGCTTGCAAATAAAGTCGTGATCTCAGATTATCTAACTTAAAAAATCATTACATTGATTTAAGTCAGGTAAAATCTATTGATGAGCATGAGCTTGATTTCTTATGTCGGTTGAGCGTCACCTTATCTCGGGTTGGACATAATCAGGGCGGCGCATGTATTTAAGAAGCTGTGTTGAGTTCCGGTTTCAGGGGACGGCGGCGACAATGGCGGGCAACCTGTTAGCGCCGCTATGCTGGCGATTGAAGTTAAATAAATCAATTTCATGCCTGAGATAAAAAGTCCTTCATCAATTAAAACATAGTCTTATCGGTAGACAACCAGCAATGATCAAGTTCATTGCTGGTTCGATGGACTCATTCTGCGATAGGCGTGTAGTTGGTTAAGATGAACTGTAACGGATTGGAACCCGGTACCAATTGCATTTCGGCTCGGACCGCGCTTTGGATAATGTCGTCTTGTATCAGCTCTACGTAAGGCATAGTGACTAATCCGGTTGCAGTGTTGGCAGTCGCGGCAGTGTCCGAAGATGCGCCGGTCAGCACGGCGCTTTCCAGTACGAATCCAATACCGGTGGGGCTGCCGCCCAAAGAGACCAGTCTCAGGTTTGCGCGGAATTTCTGATTGCCGACAATGACAACCGGCAGATTCAGAAGGGTGGTATTAAAAGAGTAGTTGGCGTTAGTGGGTACCGTCAAACGGTTATCCAAGCTGAACGTCATTGGATCAGAGCCCGGAATCAATGTCAGCTGGATAGCCACTGTGCCTATATCGGTGCCGTTCTGTATTACTGCTGCCGAAGGTACAAATACTTTCCCGGTCGCAGGGTCGGCAGTGGCGGGATTGCTGGAAGATGCCGTGGTCAACGCGGCGTTCTCCAATACGAATCCGTTGCCGGTCGGGCTGCTTTCGAGCGGAATCAGCCTCAGGGAGGCATTGAATTTTTGATTGCCGATATTGACCACCGGGATTCTTAATCGGGTGCCGTCAAAAGAGGGATCGGCAGAGCCGGCAGTGGTTATAATGCCTTTTGGGAAGCCGGCGTCTTGCCACGCGAGCATGGCGGCACTTTGTTCTTCGTTAAGCAATGAACCGCTGGTACTGGGCGGCATAGACCCCTGCTCAACGGCCGCGACGATGGCGCTCTCAGCATTCGGTCGCGTTGCCTCATAGGTATCAAAGTTGACGTCGTCCGGAGCGCCGTTGCGCGCCGAGCCGGTCAGATGGGAGGCATGGCAGGCCAGACAATTGGCGGCGAATACTTTTGCTCGAATGCCGTTGGGCCCGTCATAAACCGGATCAATGGCGAAAGCGGGGCCTGTGATAAGGAGAGAAAACAGCAGGATCAACGAACTTTTTATATTCATTGGTTCACCTTTGTGTGTAGGCTTTAAAAAGTCGCAATACACAGGCTAGCCTACGCCAAAAATCATGACATTGACTTTAGTCATACATGACATTGACTTTGGTCAGATAGAAAGCCGCTTTTGAATTTACCCCACGAACTGATGTCACACCATCTCGGACTGAGCATCATCAGGCCGACGCATGTATTTAAGAAGCTGTGCTAATTTCCCGCCTCAGGGACAGCGGCGATAATGGAGAGCATTCACCATTATCGCCGCTTTCTTATAAGGGCATGGCCTTATTGGTAAGGCGATAATGCTGAAGTTATTGCGGGCTTGCCGGATACCATGGGGCTACAGGCATAACGGTAGAGGCAGTTATGTTGAACAGCAGCGGATTAGAGCCTGGCACCAATTCCATTTCGGTAAGCATCTGGCCTAGCCTGACGCCGTTTTGCATCACTTTTATCACAGGCAGGACAACCTGTCCGGTTTCAGGATTATAAGTTGCGGCATCCTCTGAAGATGCCGTGGTCAGCTCAGCGCTTTCCAGCATAAAACCGGAATTTGATGGGCTGGTGAGGAGGGGAATTAGCTTCAGGGTTGCACGGAACTTCTGGTCTCCGACATTGACGACCGGCAGGGTCATGATACCGCTGCTATAATTGTAAGTAGCCGGGGGCGAAATTGTCGGAAAACTGGGATTATCCAAGGTAAATACCATTGGCGCTGAACCGGTTACCCAGGTCATCTGGACATCTCCGCTGCCCAGGCTGACGCCCTTTTCCATCAACTCCACCGAAGGCAGATGCATTTGCCCGGTTTCAGGAGCAAAAGTTGCCGGATGCTCTGAAACCGCTGTGGTTGGCCCAATGCTATCCAGTATGAACCCGTAGCCGGTCGGACTATTTTTGAGAGAGGTTGATCTAAACGTGGCTTTGACTTTGCGATCGCCGATTTCGAGGACTGGGAGAGTCAGAATACTGCCGTCAAAAGAGGAAACAGCCGTTTTTGGGAAGCCGGCGCTTTGCCACGCGATCATGGCAGCCCTTTGTTCTTCGTTTAGAAGTGGTTTGGTGTTGACGGGAGGCATCGATCTCTTCTCGACGGCCCTGACGACGGCGCGCTCAACCTTCTTTAGCGCTGCCTCATAGGTATCAAAGTTGACATCGGCCGGAGCGCCGTTGCGCGCCGAGCCGGGCAGATTGGATGTATGGCAGGCCAGACAATTGGAAGCGAATACCTTCGCTCGAATGCCGTTGGGTCCATCATAAACCGGATCAATGGCGAAAGCGGGGCTTGTAACAAGAAAAAGGGATAGTATGACTGATGTGTTTTTTATATCCATAAGTTAATTTTTATTATAGGCTTGAAAGAAAAAGTCGTGATCTTGAGGGCTTGTGTTCATAATCATGGTATTGATTATGATACAGGTAAAACACAAGTAAAAGTCATTTCTGAGCACGAGCTTAGTCCCCAGCTTCAGCTGAACGCCATACCTTTTCAGGCAAGATATAATCAATTCGGATAGTATGTCGCTAAGGAAAACTTTTTGTTTGCTACCGTAAATTATTTATGACTGATGCCGCAATACGTTCAGACTCCTCAGCATTGCTGAAAGTCCATAAGCAAAAGGAGGGCGATAAAGTGGTCAGATTGTCTGGCAACTGGACGCTGCGCAATCTGGCGATGGCGCCGCTGTTGAGGCATAAAATCAAAAAATTGGCCGGCAACAAAAATATGCAATGGGATATGGAGGCTGTCGATGTGCTCGATAGCGGCACGGCCTTGATTCTCTGGCAGGATTGGGGGAAGCAGATGCCGGCGGCGCTCCGGATGCGGCCGGAGCATCAGCGTTTGTTCGAGCGCTGGCAATCGCAACAGCTTACGGAATCCAAGCCTAAGCGTTCCCGGGTATTCCTGATAATTCAATATCTGCAGCGAACGATTGAGAGTTTCCGGCTTCAGCTGCTAGACTTGGTCATGCTGCTAGGCCAGCTGGCTCTCGATATAACTTACTTGCTCCGGCATCCGGGAGCTGTTCCCTGGTCTGAGATTTCCGGCACGATCTATGAGGCGGGCGTTCGGGCTTTGGGCATTACGGCACTGGTGGGTTTCCTGATCGGCATCGTGCTCAGTTATCTGTCGGCGCTGCAACTAAAGCTTTTCGGAGCCGAGATTTACATTATCGATATTCTGGGCCTGAGCGTTATTCGCGAGCTGGGGCCATTGCTCGCGGCCATTCTGGTCGCCGGCCGTTCCGGTTCGGCCATGACTGCGCAAATCGGCATCATGCGTGTCACCGAAGAACTCGATGCATTGTCCGCAATGGGCATTTCCCACTCCATGCGTTTGATTCTGCCCAAAGTGGCGGCGCTGACGATTTCAATGCCGCTGCTGAGCGTCTGGACCAGCGCTATGGCGCTGGTCGGCGGCATGGTTTCGGCGCAGAATACGCTGGATATCAGTTACCAGCAGTTTTTTCTCAAGTTGCCCGATGTGGTGCCGCTGCTTAATGTCTTTATCGGGCTGGGCAAGAGCGTCGTGTTCGGTTTGATGATAGCGCTGATTGCCTGCCATTTCGGATTCCGTATTCAGCCCAATACCGAAAGTCTCGGCTACGAAACGACGAATTCCGTAGTGGCCGCGATTACCGTGGTGATCATGAACGATGCCGTATTCGCGATCCTGTTTATGAAGGTAGGCATGCCATGATCGAGTCTCCGAAAGATACGTCTTCATGCGCGATACGGATCGAACACGTCTGGACCCGCTTCGGCGAGAAGTTGGTGCATAAGGATATCAATCTTTGCCTGCCGCAAGGCCAGATTATGGGCTTGGTGGGCGCGTCTGGCTCCGGTAAGACGGTCTTGCTGCGTGAGATCATAGGCCTGCAAACGCCTACGCAGGGGGAGGTGTTCGTGATGGGGCAATCCATGAAGAGCACCAGTGCCAGTAGCGGGCGGCGGTTGCGCAACAATTTCGGCGTGCTGTTCCAAAAAGGCGCGCTGTTCAGCGTGCTGGATGTTTTCGATAATATTGCCTTCCCGTTGCGTGAATTGGGCGTCCGTGACGAGGAATTGATCAGGCATCTGGTTTTCATGAAACTGGAAAACGTAGGGTTGTCGCCTAAGGATGCCTGGCTGAAGCCGGCCGATCTATCCGGCGGCATGACCAAGCGAGTCGCGCTTGCCCGTGCGCTGATCGTGGAGCCGCCGTTGCTGTTGCTGGACGAGCCCACCTCGGGCCTGGACCCTATTTCCAGTGAGGATTTTGTTGAACTGTTATCAAGCCTGCATCGCGATCTCAGGTTCACGGTCGTCATGGTGACGCATGATCTGGATATCTTGAGGGATTTATGCACGCTGGTGGCGGTTTTGGCCGATCATCAACTGGCCGCATTCGGACCGCTGGCCAAGGTACTGAGCAGCAAGCATCCTTTTGTTGAAGAGTTTTTCCACAATAGGCGCGCTGAGCGGGTATTTCAATATCAAGAGACTACGCATGGGTAGAAATAATCACGCATTGATGACCGGTCTGTTTTTGGTCGCTTTAATTACGGCGACGGCGATCGTGATCTACTGGATGGGCCATTTTGAGCGCGAACGCGATCTTTATGTGATTTCAACGCGCCAATCCGTTTCCGGCCTCAATCCCGAGTCCACGGTATTTTTCCGCGGCATTGCCGTAGGCAAAGTGCGGAAGATCCTGTTTGATCCGAAAGATTTCGGCACGATTCTGGTGCCGATTGAAGTGGACAAAGACATCACGCTGACCAAAGGCGTTTATGCCACGTTGCGGTTAAAAGGCGTCACCGGCTTAACCCAGATCGAATTGCAGGACGACGGCAAGATTCGGGAAGTGCTGCCGCCCGGCAATAATCCCATGACGCGCATTCCCCTAGTGCCGTCATTGACCGACAAGCTGATGCTGACAGGCGAAGACCTGCTTAAAAAGGCCGAGCTGATCATGGACCATCTTAACTCATTGCTGAATGAAGAAAACGAAAAACATATCGGCGATATTCTCAGTAATTTCAATACGCTGACCGCCAAGCTTGCCGACTTACAGGTAAGCGTGGATAAAGCGCTGGCCGGCGTCCCGGCGTTGAGCGCCGATGCTCAGAAAACGTTGATGCATGTCAATGCCTTGACCGCAGATTTACAGCATTTAACTAACAATGTGCAGAAGCTGAGCAATAAAGCGGAGAACCTTACCGACACCGGCAAAACGGCCGGCGATCTTCTGTTGCAAACGACGCTGCCGAAAATCAATGATCTGTTGTCAGAACTGCAATCGACCACGACCCAGGTCAAACGCGTGGCGACGATGCTCGAAAATAATCCACAGAGCCTGCTGTTGGGTCCGGCTGAGCCCGAACCCGGTCCGGGTGAACCCGGTTATAAGGAACCGAAATGAACTATTCAAGCGTATTATTGTTGCTCGCTATTGCAATCAGCACCGGTTGCAGCATTACCTCCAAGCAGCAGCAAGCCGCACTGCACGATTTCGGCGCTCCTTATTCCCGTAATGAAAGCGGTCAATCGATTAAACCGGCTGTCACGGTCACCGCACCTAAATGGTTATGGGACAACCGCATCCGTTATCGGCTGCTCTACGCGGCCCCGACTCAGGTAAGATTTTATGCCCTGGACCGCTGGATCGCAGCGCCTCCGGAATTGCTTGAGCAGCAATTAGTTGACGACACAAAGTCGCTGGATTATTTGCTGAACATTCGTCTGCTGGACTTTGAACAGCAGTTCGAGTCATCTGACCGGGCCCGTGTCGTGATGCGTTTTTATCTGGAGGCTTATGCGCCTGATAATAAAGTTCTGCTCGGCGCTCATGAATTTCATTTGGAGCAGGTGACACAAACGCCTGATGCATCGGGCGCGGTAACGGCTTTCGCCGAATTAGTGCAACAAGCCGAAGACAGAATACAGGCCTGGTTGGCTCGACTGCCCGGTACAGCTAAAGGAAACGGCCGGACCGGCATTTCTTCTGCACTATAGAGTAGAAAACAGTTGTTCGCGGACAAAAAAAACCTCCCGGAGCCAATGGCAACGGGAGGTACAAAGAATACAGAATCATAAGGTTCTGAATTTCCATAATCCGAGGAGGTATATGAAACAGGTGGAGATGAGCTTTTCAGGCTCTATCTCATGGCTACGCGCCAAATATTCGGACACTCGCCAAAAACGGTTACAAACAGGCTGGAATGATTTCTCATAAGCCAGCAAAAATAAGTATAGCATCGGCTTAAAAATTTGCCTGAAAGGTTAGGCATTAAATTTCGCCGTTAGTTGTTATGTACTATACGCAGATAATTAATGGTTTACAATATGGTGTGTTATTAATAGATTGTTTCTATTTTGTTGATAATTGCTGATATTGAACGGATTCGTCATGCATTTGCAAGCGGATTTTTTGTTTATCCAGAATAATTTCCAAGCACGCATGACACATTATGCGCGAGGAACGACAGAAAACCGATTTTGCAGGAAGCAAGAAAATCAGCCTCATTGTCTATATAGTCCAATTCTTTTGCCGACAGGCGATCAAACTTGACCGATATAGTGGGTTTTTTTATATTGAGTCGATACCCTATTTCATAAGCGCGCATTTATGCTAAAGGTTGCATGGATTGTTGCGAGTCACGAGAACCAATAATAAGGAGTTATTATGAAGTTTCTTGCCGTCCATCCCAGTCCACTTATGTACACCAAAGTGTTCTTGCGCCTCGAACCGCTCGGCTTGGAGCAGGTCGCCGATACGGCCCGCCGGAGCGGTTATCAGGTCCGCCTGATCGATTTGCAGGTGGAGTCGCATCAGGCTTTGTACCGTTTGCTGGATGACTGGCAACCCGACATCATCGCCTTTTCGTTGAACTATCTGGCCAATGTGCCGGAAGTGATCGATCTGGCCAAAGCCGCTAAGGATCGGTTGCCGCACAATTTTGTCTTTATCGGCGGCCATAGCGCCTCATTCACGGCGGAAGAAATACTGGAGCACGGCGAAGGCAAGATCGATGCGATTCTGAAAGGCGAAGGCGAATCAGGGCTGCCGTTATTGCTGCAGGCTATCAGGGAAGACCGGGAAAATATTCATTGCGTGCCGGGCGTCGTGACCATGAAAGGGCAGGGAGGGCAACCGACTTTTATGGCCGACTTGAATAATGTGTCGCCGGCGCGGGATCTAGTCAACTATCGCAAGAAATACTTTCTGGGCACCATGGACCCGTGCGCGTCGATTGAATTTTCCAGGGGCTGCCCGTGGGATTGCTCGTTCTGCAGCGCCTGGACTTTTTACGGGCGCAGTTATCGCGTGCTGAGCCCCGAAAAAGTCGTCGAAGAAATGCAGCGCATCCGCGAGCCGGGCGTTTTTATTGTCGACGACGTGGCGTTTATTCAGGAAAAAATGGGCTTCGAGATCGGCGAGGCGCTGGCCAGGCAGGGCATCAAGAAGGAGTATTATCTGGAAACCCGCGGCGATGTGCTGTTGCGCAACAAGGACGTCTTCAAATTCTGGAAGGAGCTCGGCATGAGTTATATGTTTCTGGGCATCGAATCGATTGATGAAGAGGGTCTGGAAAAATACCGCAAACGCATTGATTTGAGCCGCAATTTCGAAGCGCTGGAATTCGCGAGATCCTTGGGCATCAATGTCGCCATCAACATCATCGCCGATACGGACTGGGATCATGAACGCTTCCGTGTCGTCAGGGAATGGTGCAAGGAAGTGCCGGAAATCGTCAATATCAGCGTCAATACGCCCTATCCGGGTACAGAAAGCTGGCTGACCGAATCACGCAATCTTACGACCCAGGATTACCGGCTGTTCGATATCCAGCATGCGGTGCTGCCGACCCGCCTTCCGATTGACGAGTTTTATGCGGAGCTGGTTGAAACGCAACGAGTCATGTTCACCAAGCACCTGGGTTGGGCCGCCATACGCGATGTGACCAAGATTATCGGCGGCCATTTAATACGCGGCCAGACTAATTTTATCAGCAACCTCTTCAAGTTCGACAAAGTCTTCAATCCTGCGCTTCAGTTGGAAGACCACCGCATGCCGGTCAAATATCAAATGCGGCCCCCGGTTCGCGATAGGCAATTTACCAATGCGAAGGCTCTTTCCAAATCTCTTTATATTCATCAGCCTTTGGGCCGCGCCAGCCGGCAGTTGGATGACGAAACCGAACAGTTCGTCGACAGGAGCAGGGGAGCCTAATCCGGAATGGACGGCGGCACGGATATCAGGACATCTTGGTTCTGCCTCATCTTGTTGAGACTTTTGACCACGGGGCCTGATGCCGCACCGCCTAGTGCAAGAAGACAAATGATTGTTCTGGCGGATTACGTGTGCTCAAGCCCTGCCTAGAACTGCAGGCGACGGATTTTGGGAAACCATTGTTGATGTTGAAGGCCACTTATTTTGTGATCAGCCCGGTAAAAATCGGCAGTCGTAAAGTGAGAAAATGCGCGCCGATCCGCAGCCATTTCCAAAACTGTATGGGCAATATGCCGTGCCTGGATTTTTGATTCTGATTATATATTCTGTGTTCTTAACTCTTATTTCTGGTTACAGCTTTACTGTTTTTATCAATCAGCATTTGGATGACACTGTCAATCGAACCTGATTGCGCAATTTCCTGGTTAAAAGAAGTACGATAATTAGTTACCAGGCTGACGCCTGCAATGATAATGTCGTAGACCTTCCACTCGCCTTGTTTATTCAGCAGCATGCGATAGTTGACATCAACAGGCTGCTGCCCAGGTTGATGGACCACGGTCTTTACAAGGGTCCTGCCGTCGTCTTTGTCATCGTTATAAGGGTTGTAGGTAATGGTCCAGTCTTTATAGTCCAGAAATGCCCTGGTGTAAGTGCGCACCAGCAAGGTTTGAAATTCTTTTATGAAGCGCTGTCTTTGTTCAGGGGTAGCTTTGTGTATATTTTTGCCTAATACCAGTTGCGATACTCTGGTCATATCGGCGAATTTGGCCACGATCCCGTCGACAAATTGGACCGACTTATTAAAGTCGTTTTGATAGGCCGGTTGTTTTAATGTCTGTTTTATTTGTTCCGAGCTGTCCTCAATGATCTGCTGGGCCTGGGCTGTGTCTTCGGCGGCGAGCGCAACAGGGGGCTGGGTGATAAAGCTGAAGAAGGGTATCAGTAGTAACAATAGTTGCCTGTGAAACATGGAAATCTCCAGAAAAGATAGTAAAGCCGGTTAAAAAATCGGCCAGCTTCATGACCTGATTTCAGAATTACATTAATCAGAACCGACAAGCCTCTCTATAATTTGTAAATTAAAAGCAAAGCTCATTCAGACTTCAACCGGTAACAATATTAATACCTTTGTTTGTTACGGGTATGTCCCTGCTTCTATCTCGCGTTAATTCAAAATACACATCTGAATGACTAGTAAGAGTAGTAATTGGCCTATTTTTATCCAGCTACACGTATCCATAAAAATAGGCAATTTATAAATATCGCCATGCTTATTGGTTAACTGGGCGCTTTTCAAAACCGGTATGGATTTGTTAAAGCCGACGTCAATAAAGAACCGAGAGCGTGAAAAGACGCAAAACTTTAAATTTTCGCAACAACCTGATTTATATTGGAAGAAGGCGCGATAGAAGGGAAAACTGAGCCAGCTGTTTCAGATTTTTACATCTGAAACAGCTGACAACCTCGCACTCCTAACAAAATCACGGCCTTATTTTTCTATCGTTCTTCCGGTTCATCGCCAGGCATGCCTTTTCTATCAGGTTGCGCATCGGGAGGAGACGTTTCGGGAGCGTTCGGGTCGATAATCCGCTTTGGCGTCGGCGTAGGTTTGGCCTTCTCCATTTTTTCTTTTGTCCAGTAAGATTCGATAGCTTTTGACTCATCCCTTGTCTTCGTTTTGTCGGTTTCTGTCGCCCTCCGTTGGTCCGTATCGGTTTGCGTTTGTCCGCAGCTTGTCATCGAAATTAGCCATAAACCCAGCACAAGCTTCCATTTTGAATAATGCATGATATAACCTCCAGCTTTAAATGAACCAAGGCTTAAGTTGTCTGAATCCATTGCCTTAAAGGCTTCGGCTAAAGCTAATGATGCCAATTTGCTTTAAGGGTCGTTGTTGGAATGCGCAAAACATGCGGCTATGATGTCTTCGGATTCGTCATTATCAGATGTAGTGTTCCTAAACGGAGGCGAGCTCATCTCCTGCCAAAATAGTCCACTTGTAGTGGTAGGGGGCATGTTGCAATTAACCAGACAGCGGCTGTGGCTATTCACCCCATTGACTGCATTACTTAGAGGGTCCGTTGTACTCGATGCATCGGTATCAGGCGTTTCACCGAGTCCGCCTGTCCACCCTAAAATCCAAGGTCCTCCGCTTGATCCGCCTGTTAAATCGCTGCCGATTATTTTGGAAATCTGTCCGCCACTGGTCGAATCATAGGTGTACCACTCAGTCGATGCAGTTGTTTGTAAAGTTCTTCCCCTGAACGGAGGGATACCCGGATATCCGAACGTGCGTTCGGCTTGGTTAGGGGGAAAGTTCCAGGCATGAGCCAACCATCCCGTGATATTGCCAATTTTATCCGCTATTTTCGTTCCCGTGGCTGCAGTTATTAAGCAAGAATAATCGTAATCCGCGTCGCCTGAGGTATGCCAGCGGCTCGGTACAACTCTTGCAATTATTGCCCAACAGCCTCTTGCCGGATGTGCGCCGTTGGCATAGCTTGGGCAAAACAGCTGGTTCGTAGCCAAATGTCCTTTTCCATCCGAACTGCAGTGGCCCGCAGTAATCAATGTGCTTCTATTAATTACGGAAGCGGAGCAAGAGGTATCCCTTCCATTGAGAGTGTAAAACAGTATTCCAATAGTCGATTTGGGATAGGCTATAATGGGTTCGGCCTCTCTCCACCGCTGAAACGGACCATAGGGGCCGTCTTTAGGGTTAACGGGGCTACTGCCATGCATCGGTTGGATCAGATCACCATGAGCCACGCTCTCGGAAGACAGTAAGGATTCAGATGACACGGTGCGTGGCGCGGTATCGCAATTTTTAGCTTTAGGCGGACAGCCGGGAGAGTATCCAGGAAGGGCTTGCTCATCACTTTCCTGGCTGGCCGAGGAGAAAAGCAATGAATCCGACTTGATAACGACTTTAGGCATTTGCGCAGGCTTGGTCTTGGACATTTTTGCTGACGTCCAATAGGATATAATGGCCTGCGCATCGGCAGTCGTCATGGCTCTTTTTCTTTCGTCCATATTGACCATAATGACCCCATCTGTAGCTTCCGCAGCGGCTTCCAGCGTCGGTTGCGCATAAGTTGTTGTCATACAAGACCATAGCCCTGCCACGACAGTTTTTGAATATCTCATGCTAATGCCTCGCCATTATTTTGTAATTGATATTTCACTCGATAAGGACAGAACCGAGACCTTGCAAAACACACTTAATTCATCAGAAAAAACAAAAAGAATCTTGGAATAAGCTTTTCAATGCCTGTTTGACGGCGACAGTACGCGATGCGGGGCAGTGTAACGGTTAAAAAGATTAACCATTAAAGCATTTATTTTTAGCCAGAAAAGAAGTTCAGGCATTCACCGGCCTGAAAAAGATCCATTAACTAGCCGATCATGGGCCAGAGCGTTTCTGTTCTTTATAAAACAGCCTGAACAGGCGCAATCTCAATTCAGGTATCAGGAAGAACAAGGACCTTATATCAGCGCTTGATTATTTCTTGATGAGTTCTTCAGATTTAACTGTTTTTTCAGATTCGTTTTATGGAAATTTAAGGTTAGATTGATTAACACTATAGTCGAGATTGAGCTGGTGATTTTACTAATGCGGTATTTACTCTAACTTCGAATCATCCTCAATAGCAAGAAGCTTGGCCGGAAGTACTATTTTATCTCGGCTTTGATTTAGTGGTGATAAACGTCATCAGAATTTAATAATTGATTTTTATAATTAAATGTCAAGCATGGCGCCGAGTCGGAGTTATGGTCGATAAATCGAGTTAAGCTTTTGCAGGATTGATGCATGATGTGCCCTGTCAGGGCTTATGTAAGTCTTGCCGGACATTGGTGAGGTGTTCTCCGACAAGCATCATGCATGCGGTTCTATACCGGGCAGAGTTCCCGAACGCCCGTTGTATCATTTTTGATTCTCTTCATTTTTGCTGGACAAAGCAAAATCTGAGCTGGGAAATTCAGAACCAGAAGAGTATCATAAGAATATACCTTATTTTTTTTAAGGTTAAAAGATCGGGTATGCGAGCTGGTGTGTGATTACAGAAATTGATCCTGTCTCGGACTGGGTTGGGCTATTGCATGATGCGGTCCTGGCAGGGCTTATGTAAGTTTTGTCGGACATTGGTGAGTAATCTCCGGCAGGCAATCATGCATGTGACGCTATATCGGATAGTCAAACGCCAGATGGATCGTAAAGGGAGGGATTGTGGACTCCATCACATTGTGATGGATATAACAAAACATGAACAGGGAAATCTGTATTATAATCGTCACCCCTTAAGATTTTTTTAAGAAAGGAGAGAATCGATGAGTTGGAGCAAGGAAGAAGACCGGATGACTTATCAGGTCGTTGTCAACAAAGAGAATCAATATTCAATCTGGTCGGACTTCAAAGAGATTCCGGACGGTTGGCAGGCGGTCGGCAAGTCCGGAAACAAAGAAGCCTGCCTAACCTATATCAAGGAAATATGGACCGATATGCGGCCTCTCAGTCTCCGCAGTCAGATGGATGTTGCCGGAAAGCCAGCGATGGCAGCCAGAGCGTCAGGACAACGCTGAGAAGAGGCTAGCGCATGTCTGGGCACGATTGGGAGTCCTCCGTCTGGTTTCCGTCTGCAAACCGCAAGTCGACGGCAAAGATCCGGCTTTTCTGTTTCCCTTATGCCGGGGGGAATTCTTCTTTATTCAGTGCGTGGCCAGAATATTTTTCTGATTTGGTGGAGGTCTGTCCGGTAAACTTGCCAGGACGGGGAATCCGCTTTCATGAGAAAGCGTTCACGCAATTGGCGCCGTTGGCGCGCGAACTTGCAACGGCGATAGCGCCGTGCCTCGATATACCCTTTGCTTTTTTCGGACACAGCCTCGGCGGTCTGTTGGCTTTCGAACTGGCCCACGAGCTGCGGGCGGCGCACCGGATGATGCCCTTTTGCCTTTTTGTATCGGGCTGTCGCACCCCTAGACGAGACGTACCGAAAAGGACACTCCACGACCTGCCTGAGGATGAATTCTTGACCGAAATTAAGCGAATTGGCGGCACTCCCGAAGATGTACTAAACAATCGTGAACTGATGTCAATAATGCTGCCGACCCTGCGTGCCGACTTCTCGCTCTGGGAAACTTACCGGTGCATGCGGAGCGAGCCGCTGACGTGTCCTATCGTGGCATTCGGAGGTCTGCAGGATTCTCGCGTTAGCTGCGAGCAACTCGAATCATGGTGTAAAGAGACGCGCGGACAGTTTTCACTCCATTTGTTTCCTGGCGATCATTTCTTCCTTCATGCCCAAACAATGCCGTTATTGGCTATAATCGCCCGGTACCTCGAACCGCAGATTCACAGGATGGCCTTGCACATGCCGCTATCGGCTGTCCGATACCGTCAAAATGGAGCACAGGACTACGATTTATTTTAAGTTTCAATTATGAGTGACATGTTGTCGAGCGCTACGATCACGCTGTCGCGAAGGCAACCAGAATCGCAACATCTTTTAAATGATGAAGATACTGGATAATGAAGAACGATTACCCTCATTGTGCACCATAAAATAACTGCCTATTGGCGAAAGACTCACTGAATCACAAGTAAAAAGAAAAATTATGTATGAAACTCAACGTCCGAAAGACCAAGAACAACCCTCAACGGATAGCAAAGCTTATAGCGGGCTGACATTCCCGTTGTCAACCGCACAGTCCGGCATGTGGTTCATGCAAAAGCTAATTTCGCCGGACTCGACATTTAATATTGCCGAAGCTATAGAAATCCATGGCCCGATCGATCCCGTGTTGTTCGAGACCGCGTTGCGACAGACGGCCATGGAGGCTGAATCGGTGCGGCTACGTCTGATCGAAACGCAAGACGGGCCGAAATTGACTATCGCCCCCACTTTTGACGGACAAATCCCGTTTTTCGATGTCAGCGCCGAAGCTGACCCGCGAGAAGCTGCATGGTGCTGGATGAAGGCCGAATGCGCCAAACCGGTCGACCTATTGGTTGGCCCTCTCTGGGTGTCAGCCTTGTTCAAGCTGACACCCGAACACTTCATCTGGTATCACTGCTGCCACCATATCATCCTGGATGGCTATAGCGGTGGCCTCATGACTCGTCGCGTCGCCAGCCTCTATAACGCTTTGGTCGAAAAGCGCCCCGCATCCGATGACGATGCGTTTGGTTCTTTGAATATTTTGTTCGAAGAAGAAAAAGCTTATCGCAATTCGACGCGCTTCACACGCGACCGCGAATATTGGATGCAGCGTTTTGCCGACCGGCCGAAACCTGTCAGCCTTGCAACCCGGCACTCGCCGAATGTTGGCAGTCCGCTCCGCCAGACGATTCATCTCTCAGCCGATAGCGCGAGCTTACTGCGCAGGTTTGCGCGCGCGTCCGGCGTTAGCCTGCCTCAGCTCATGATTGCCAGCATCGCAGCTTATTTGTACCGGATAACCGGCATGGAGGATCTGGTGGTCGGCATGACGGTCACAGGGCGCGCCAATTCTCGTGTACGGCGGGTGCCCGGTATGATGGCGAATGTGTTGCCGCTGCGGCTGGCGATGACGCCGAACCTGAGTGTGGCTGAACTGCTCGGTCAAGTCAGCAAGGAAGTCCGCCAAGTTTTGCGCCACCAGTCCTACCGTTACGAAGACTTGCGGCGCGACTTGCATTTGATGGTGGCTCAAAGCCAACATCTGTTTTCAACGGTCGTCAACATCGAGCCCTTCGACTACGATCTGCGCTTGGCAGGCTATCCGGTCACCCCGCACAACCTCTCGAACGCTTCGGCCGAAAACCTCGCTGTCTTTGTGTATGACCGTGGCGATGACCAGGGCCTCTGTATCGATTTTGACGCCAACTCCGCTCTTTATTGCATTGAAGAATTAGCCGAGCATCAGGAGCGTTTAGTAAAATTTATCGAGAGCATGATTTGCGATGCAGATCAGCCTATCAGTCATATCGACATCCTGACTCCAGCGGAGCGTCAACGCTTGCTAATTGGCTGGAACGCTACAAAAGCCGATTATCCGCAGTACCGCTGCATTCACGAACTGTTCGAGGCGCAAGTGCGCAATACACCGAGTGCGGTGGCGGTGGTGTTCGAAGACCAGCAGCTGACCTATGTCGAGCTGAACAACCGTGCCAACCGGCTGGCCCACCACCTGCGCAGTTTGGGTGTAAAGCCGGAGGCACGCGTGGCAATCTGCCTGGAACGCAGCTTTGAAATGGTGGTAGGATTGTTGGCGGTACTCAAGGCCGGCGGAGCCTATGTGCCGCTGGATCCTTCGTATCCGGAAGATAGATTGGCCTATATGCTCACTGATAGTGCACCGCAGGCGCTATTGACCTTGGGCAATTTAGCCGCAAATTTTCTCGCCGCCGCTCCGGAAGTGCCGGTGGTTGATCTCGCCGAGGCGGGGCAGTGGGCGCATCAGTCCGTTGAAAATCCTGATCCTGCTTCAGTTGGCCTGACTCCTCGACATTTAGCCTATGTCATCTACACCTCGGGCTCCACCGGACAGCCCAAGGGGGCCATGAATGAGCACCGAGGCGTGGTGAACAGACTCATTTGGAAACAAAATACCTATAAGCTGACAGCTCAGGATATGGTATTGCAGAAGACCCCATTCAGTTTCGATGTCTCAGTCTGGGAGTTCTTCTGGCCTTTGCTCACTGGCGCTCGACTGGTCATGGCGCGCCCGGGCGGGCACAAAGACCCCTCTTATCTCGTAGATGTCATTCGGCAAAACAACATCACAACATTGCACTTTGTGCCGTCGATGCTGCAAGTGTTTCTCGAGCATTCTGAGGCGTCCACCTGCTCCAGCCTGGTGCGCGTGATGTGCAGTGGCGAGGCCTTGCCGGAACCTTTTGCGCGACGATTCCACGAGCGATTGCCGCATGCCGGTTTGCACAATCTTTACGGGCCAACCGAAGCGGCGGTGGACGTTACTGCTTGGGCGTACACTCCGGATTTTTCGGGCACGAGCATTCCGCTTGGACGGCCGATTGCCAACACGCAAATTTACATTTTGGACGAGCGGGGCGAACCGACTCCAACCGGTGTGGAGGGGGAAATTTTCATCGGTGGCGTGCAAGTGGGACGGGGCTACTTGGATCGCCCCGATCTGACCGCTGAGCGGTTTGTACCGGACCCGTTCGGGAAGCCAGGTGCCCGGCTGTACCGTACCGGCGATCTGGGGCGCTGGCAAGCGGACGGTACGCTCGAATACCTGGGGCGCAACGACTTCCAGGTCAAGATCCGCGGTTTCCGCATCGAACTGGGCGAGATTGAGGCGCAACTGGCCAGCCATCCGGATGTGCGCGAAGCGGCAGTGGTGACCCGGGAAAGCCCTACAGGTGATCCAAGGCTGATCGCCTATTACAGTGCCGAGACTACACTGGCGGCGATGTCCTTGCGCAGTTATCTGGGCGAGCGACTACCCGACTATATGGTGCCAGCAGTCTTCGTCTGGCTGGAGACGTTTCCTTTGAGTCCTAACGGTAAATTGGATCGCAAGGCGCTGCCAGTGGATATCGGCTTGAGGCAAGACAGGGTAGCCATCGCGCCGCGCAATCAGCATGAGCTGCAAATCACCCAGATTTGGCAATCCATATTCGGACAGGATGATTTGAGCATCGACGACAATTTTTTCGAATTGGGCGGACACTCGCTGCAAGCGGTACAAATGATAGCGAAAATTGAAGCCGAGCTTGGCAAGCAATTGCCTCTGGTGTCGTTATTCAAAGCACCGACCATCGAGCAACTGGCGCGCTTGGTCTCGGACGATCCTACGGAAGAAATATGGGAGCCAGTGGTAAAATTATACGCAGGCGGCTCCGGTTCGCCGGTATTTTGTGTGCCTGGCGTAGGCGGACAATGCCACTCTCTTTATCACCTGGCTGTGGCTTTGGGGCGAGAGCGTCCAGTCTACGCCTTTCAGCCATATGGCTTGGACGGTTGCAGTGAGCCTCATGCCACCATTGAGGCGATGGCTGCCTATTACCTCGATCTGATGCTGGAAATCCAGCCCATAGGGCCCTATTATCTGGTAGGTCACTCGTTCGGTGGCTGTGTAGCGTTTGAGATGGCGAAACGTCTGGAAGAGGCCGGTCGCGAAGTGGGGTTTGTCGCCTTGTTGGATTCGGGCATACCCTCCGGTAGTGACGCTACCGATGCAGCGTTGAATGTCCAGTCCCTGAAAGCACTGGCTTATGTCTATGGCCGAGAAATCACCATTGATGCCGAAGCGCTGGAAGGTTTGGCCGAGGAAGAGCAGCTCAAGCTGATCAGGCCGCATCTGGTTGAACTGGGTGTCGTGCGTGAAAACGCCGGCTTGAACATGGTACGCGGCCTGATGAACATCTCCAAGGCCCAAGTCCGCATGAGCTATCAGTTGGATGGCGTTCCGGTGCAGCAAATTCTGTTTATTCAGGCTGAGGAGCGCCGCTTCGATGCCACTATCGAGTTGCTGGTATTAGAGCGTGCCGTCGCACAATGGAAACGTTTATCCAAACGGCCTTTTGTGCATGTCCATGTACCTGGCGATCATTTCAGCATGCTGGATCAGAAAAACGCACATAAAGTGGCGGCTATCCTGCAAAGTTGGATGGCGTCGGAGAAATCGGACACCATTGAGCCCGAAGAGCTTGCCTCTGAAGTTGCGTAATTGTATAGGATGGAGTGCTAGCGCCTCCTATTCAAGCCAATAGAATATATACTGCTGGCCAATTCCAGTCAGATATGTCTGGAAAACTACACGATGCGCTACATTTGGATGAGGCAGATTAACAGCTGTCAGATCGGCGATTGATAATTAGCCATGATAAACTCCCGGTTAATACCGGGAGTGCTCAAGTATGAGCTATCAGGCTTTCGATTGGATTCTTTGAAATTTGAGCAATGGTCTGGAGAATCCCAAATGGGATAATCTCAGAGACTAGAACAAGACGATACTGCGTGCCAACGGTTGATCTTGATGCAGAGTAGAGGTGGGCCGCCATTGCATGAGAGCAGGAGCGCGAGGAGGACCTATAAGTTTGACCGCACGACCTGCAGGCTCTTGAAGAGCTTAAGTTCGTTTACATGCCGGCCCCAGGATTTTCAGCGAATATAGGGCTGCAGAAGTTCAATTGCCTTAGCTACACCATCATTGACTTGCATTGTTTGGCTTGCTTGTTGGGCACGGTTTCGATAACCCGTGGCCGATAACGTAGCGCTAATGGCATTGGCTAGGGCTTGTGCCGTCACTTTTTGGGCCGGCAGTGGTTTAACCGCCAATCCTAGTTGATGAAGCCGCCTTCCCCAAAACATCTGTTCATCCATGAACGGAATTGCTATCGACGGACAACCGGCGCGGGTAGCGGCATGAGTCGTTCCGGCACCGCCATGATGTACAACTGCCGCACAATGCTTGAAGACCGGCTGATGCGGATGTTTGCCGATGAAATAGATGTTTCCTGTCTGGCTATCTGATGGATAGCGATCATCACTAGTCTGAATAATCGCGCGGCAGCCCGTCAGATCAGCGGCTTGCAAAAATAAATCCATACTCCATTCTGGAACTGACTGTTGAAAACTACCCAGTGTCATGTACACGGGAGCAGGTCCTTGATCCAGAAATGCCTGCAAGCTATCCGGCAATGCCCAACGCTGTGCATCTTCGGTAAATTCGAGAAACCCGCAGATTTTGTTGAAAGGTTGCCATTCTTCACTGCCAATACAAAACAACGGATCGGCCGCTACCAGATTGAGCTGCTGCGATGTTAACAGTTCAGTGAGAACATTAGCGGGTGGCGTTTGTCCTACCGAACGCCACAATCGCGTCAATGGTTGTTTGAAAGCCCAATTTCCTGCCACATCCAACAGCTTCCAGTAGAGCGGGTTGAGATATCGACCTAAACTGGGTGCGCCGGTCGGTGCAAACTGCCCGCTGGGTATGGCGGAAGGGCAGAAATTCACGCTGAAAAACGGCTTGCTCTGTTGAAGCGCTGCCAATTTCAATGGATAAAGGATATGACGGCCGATGACATAGTCGTTTTCAGCAACCAATGCTTGCGCTGCTTCATAAATGGCCTGTTCAAACGGAAAAAACGCTTCGTTGAACAAGATCCGCAGCCATTGCAAAGAGTTCATGTGAAGGGAGCGTTTGCTAAAGTCCTCCAGATCGAAATCTATCCGTTCAGGTATTTGCCGATAGGCGATCCCCAACTGGTCACAGATTCCCTGATAACTTTGATTATCGACACTGGTAGCGGCTAAAGTAATTTGATGACCGGCTTTTTGCAAACCGTCCGCTAATGCCAGAAGTGGACGCACATCACCGTTTGATCCCCAAGTTTGAATTCCAATTTTCATAATTTAGCTAGTTAATAGTGAAAGTAACCGCATAGGCGACGCGCGCAAATTGCCATTGAACGCCTATGCCAGCGCTTAATGCACAGATAAAGTGGCGCTGCTGCCGGCCAATTTTTCCTCATTGCCGTCACCGGCCGGCTGATTCCGTTTACCGCGCCGGAGCAACTGCTGCAAACCATCGACATAGGTCAACACCACCGGTACCACCAGCAGGCTGAGCAGTGTGGAACTGAGTAGGCCCCCGATCACCGTGATCGCCATCGGCTGCCTGAAGCCGGCGTCGGCGCCTAAACCCAGGGCAATCGGCAACATGCCGGCCACCATCGCCACGGTGGTCATGATGATGGGCCGGGCGCGCTTCCTGCAGGCATCCAGCAGGGCCTCATGCTGAGATAAACCGTGGTCGCGCCTGGCTGACAGCGCGTATTCCACCAGCAGAATCGAGTTCTTGGTGACGATGCCCATCAGCATGATCAACCCTATCGTCGATGAAATGTTCATCTCGCCGCCAGTGAGCAGCAGCGCGATAAATGCCCCGCCCATCGACAGCGGAATCGCCGACAGGATGGTCAGCGGCTGGAAGAAATCCTTGAACAGCAGCACCAGCACGCAGAACACGCAAAGCAGGCCCGTCAGCATCGCGAAACCGAAACCGCTGGCCATCTCTTCCATGATTTCCGCATCGCCGGTCGAAATCAGCTTGACGCCGGCCGGCAGGTTTTTCGCTGCCGGCAGCGCCTTGGCGTCGGCCAGCGCCTTGCCTAATGACAGTCCGCCCAGATCGGCGTTGATGACGACGAAACGGCGGCGGTCGTAACGATCCACCTGCACCGAGCCTCCGGCCAGCGACAACTCGGCGACGCTGGACAACGGTATCAGACCATTGGCGGACTTGATCCGCAGATTGGACAGCACCTGCAGGTCCCGGCGGGCAGCATCGGCCATGCGCACCCGAATCCCGAGCTGCCGGTTATCCAGGTTGAGCTTGGCCAGCTGCGCGTCGAAATCGCCGATGGTGGCGATGCGCACGGTCTCGCCGATCAGCTCCGCGGTGACGCCCAGTTCGGCGGCGCGCCGCCAGTCAGGCCGAATCACGATTTCCGGCCGTTCCAGACTGGCGGTGCTGGTAATGCCGCTCAGGGTGCCGAGGCTGCGCAGATCCCGTTCCAAGGCCTGAGCGCTGGCTTTCAGCGCCGCGACATTATCGCTGGACAGAATCAGCGACATTTTTTCGCCCGGCCCGCCGATGCCGATGGTGAAACGGGCGCCGGCAACATTCTTCAAAGCTTGGCGTACCGCCTTTTCGATGACGAGTTGCGAGGGTCTTTGATCGCGTTCGTTCAACGTCAGCGTCATCGAGCCTTCACGTACTTCGCCGGCCCGGATCATACCGTTGCCCGGCCGGCTGCTGCCGATCGCCGTGAACAGATGGCTGATGCCGGGGATCGGTTGCAGCGCCACCCGCATGGCTTCGGCCACCCGGCCGGCATCGGTGATTGAACTGCCCGGCGGCAATTCGAAACGTACCAACGTATGGTCGCGATCGGCAGCCGGCACAAAGCTGGACGGAATCAACGGCAACAACGCACAGGAGGCAATGAAGAACAGCGTTGCCAATGCCATGGTGGTCTTGCGCCGATCCAGCGTCCAGCGCACGGTCTGCAGATAAAACCGCATCAGCCCGCCGTCTGCCGCCACCGGATGTTGGCGATCAGTGAGCAGAAATACCGCCAGCACCGGCGTCAGCAACCGCGCCACCAGCAGCGAGGCCAACACCGCCACCACGGCCGTCCAGCCGAATTGCTTGAAAAACATCCCGGAAATGCCGCTCATCAATGCCGTCGGCATGAATACCGCCACTAAGGTCAGCGTAGTGGCAATCACCGCCAGCGCGATTTCATTGACCGCCTCGGCGGCGGCTTGGCGTACCGTTTTGCCCATCTGCACATGACGAGCGATGTTTTCGATTTCGACGATGGCATCGTCTACCAGGATGCCGACCACAATAGCCAGTGACAGCAAGGTCAGCATGTTCAGGGAAAAATCCAGCCAATACATCGCCGCAAAGGTCGGCAGTATCGATAATGGCAGAGCCGAAGCAGACACCAGCGTCGCCCGCCAGTCGCGCAGGAACCACCACACCACCAGCACCGCCAGCACCGAGCCTTCGTACAGCATTGTCATCGAACCCTGATACTGTTCCAGCGCATAAGCCACCGAACCAGAAATCAAGGTCACGCTGATGGTCGGATCGGCCTGCTGCAAACGTTGCAATGCTTGTTGCACGCCTTCGGCGATGCGGCTTTCATCATGGCCTTTGGCGCGGTAAATATTGAAGCCTATCACCGGCTTGCCGTCCAGCATGGCTAACTGGGTACGCTCGGCCACCGTATCCCTGACCGTGGCGATCTGATCCAGGCGCACGTCGCGCCCGTTGCCCAGCGTTATCGGCAAGGCTGCCAATTCCGAGGCTTGGCGTACCGTCGCCAAGGTCCGGAACGATTGTTCGGCCAGACCGAGATTGCCGCGTCCGCCGGAAGACTCCTGCTGCACCTGTTTCAGCGCCCGGGACACATCGGTGGCCGTCACGCCCAGCGCTGCCATGCGCACCGGATCGACTTCCACCTGGACCTCGCGCTGCACGCCGCCCAGACGCTCGAAGCGGCCGACGCCGCGCACACTGGACAGAGTTTTGTTAACGGTATCGTCGATAAACCAGGACAAGGCCTCCTCGTCCAGCCGCGAAGAGGCAATCGCATAGGTCAGCGTCGGCGCGCCGCCGACGTTGATGGCGCTAATGCTGGGCTGCTGCACGCTGGTCGGCAAGTCCGAACGCACCTGGTCGACGGCATCCTTGGTTTCGATCAAGGCGTCCGACAGTTTCTTCTCCAGCTCGAATTCGGCAGTGATTTGCACCAGGCCGTCGGTGATCGAAGTGCGTATGTGCTTGATGCCCGATAGGGTAGCGATGGAGTCTTCGACCTTGCGTGCTACTTCAGTTTCCAGCTGCGCCGGCGCCGCGCCGGGCTGGCTGAGCTTGATGCTGATGCCGGGCAGGTCAAGGTCCGGCAGGCTTTGAATAGGCAGCTGTTGAAAACCGCGCAATCCGGCCAGCGTCAGCAGTATGAACAATAAGATGGCCGGTATCGGGTTGCGTATGGACCAGGTTGCCAGATTCATCGTTTAACCTCATTGCCGGCGAGCTTGTTCTGTTCCTGGACGATCTGCACCAGATCGCCGTCGTTCAGAAAGCCTGCGCCTTCAACCACGACGTGGTCGGCTTCATGCAGGCCTTGTACGATCTCGATCTCGGTGCCTTGCCGGCGACCGGTGTCGACCGGCTGCAAGCCGACCGGCGTGACGGGATTGTCGTTTTGCAGTTTCAGCACATAACTGCGGCCGTCGCGGATCACCACGCTGGCGGCCGGTACGGTCAGCGCCGGGCTCTCGGTCAGCAGCACCTGGCCGGCGGCATACATGCCGGATCGCGCCTTGCTTCCCGGCGCCAGGTCGGCATAGACGATGCCCAGGCGGGATTGAGGGTCCAGGGTAGGGGCCAGTTGCCGTAAAGCGGCTTCGGCACGGCTGCCGTCCGGCAGGCTAAGATTGATGTGCAGGCCGGGCCGGATTTGCGCCATTTGCGCGGCCGTCAGTTCGCCGCGCCATTCCAGGCGGTTCTGGCGTATCAGCCTGAACAGTTCCTGGCCGCTGGCCGCCACCGTGCCTAGCGTCGCCTGACGGGCACTGATCACGCCGTCGTCCGGCGCCAATACCTGGGTGTATTTTAATTGCAGCTGTTTGGCCGCCAGCTGGGCCTTGACCGCTTCGACCTGGGTGCGGGACGTTTCCGCTTCGGTTTCATAGCGCAGGATCTCCTGCTGGCTCAGGCTGCCGGCGTTGTTCACCAGCTTTAGCACCCGCTGCTTGTTGGTTTCGGCCTGCGCCGCCGTGGCCTGAGCCTGGGCCAGATTGGCCTTGAGCTGGGCCATATCGGCGATGAGCATGTCGTCATCGAAGCGCGCCAGCAGCTGGCCGCGTTTGACCGCATCGCCGACATTGGCCCGCACTTCGGTCAAGCGCACGCCCGACAGCTGGGCGCCGATGACGGCCTCCTGCCAAGGCGCAATGGTGCCTGCCGCCTCGATCGTCGCCGACCACTGCCGCCATTGCGGCGCGGCCCGGGTCACTGATAATGCCGCCACCGGCTGCGTTTGGCCGGCTTCCGTGGGCTTGGGCGCGGCCCGCAGGTACACCAGGCCGGTCGAAATGACCAGCACGGCAAAAACGGCTGTTAGTAAGGCGCCACGGCCGATGCCGCGCTGTTTCGATAAACTGAAGGAAAGGAATCTGGGTGTCGTCATGACAGATAATCTCCGCAGGTAAGAGTTACACGGTGGCTCTATGGCTGAGTCATTGGGTTCGGAGCATTATAACTCAAGCTAGAGTTATAGATGCCGGCCAGTTTCACAAATCCCGAAGCGCAATAGGGTATCCACATTCTGTTCGCAGATGCGATACTCGCATTGCACGCTGCCGATAGGCAGAAAGGCAAGTAACTCGGGCGATTCCCGCTATACCGAATATCCAGATAACAGTCATGCCCAGACAGTCTCGCAAAAACCTGTGCACTGTGATGGATAAAGCAAAATATGAACAGGGAAATCTGGTATTATTAGCGACCATTTTACGGTTTGATTAAGAAAGGATAGTGTTGATGAGTAGGGGGCAAGGAAGAAGACCGGAATACCTGCCGGGCCATTGTCATCAGAGCAGATCAATATCCATTCTGGCCGGACTTCAAGCAAATTCCAGACGCCTGACATACAGTCGGCAGGACCAGAAATAAACAATCCTGTCTAAATTTATAACAAGAAGATATGACAAGACGCTCCTTATCAAAAAAAGCCTTAGGTTTAATGATTGTTTTAGCCAGCGCTTCGCCGTTACAAGCCCAAAATCTGATGGAAACCTACGAACTGGGCCTGCAAAATGACCCCGTTCTAAAGGAAGCCCTGGCTAACCAGCTCTCGACAGGTGAATTAAGGGACCAAAGCATTGCCCGTTTTCTGCCCAATCTTTCCGCCACGGGGACCAGCAGCAGAGATTGGCTGCATAATAGAAAAGCCAAGAAAAGCGGCTTTACTTTCCAGGGCGCTCAAGTCAACCAGGAATACTGGGACCATCGTTTTGACCTGAATCTGGCCCAGCCTTTGTTTCACTGGGAGCACTGGATACAGCTCAGCCAGTCCGACAATCAGATTGCCCAGGCGGAAGCTTCCTATCAGGCGGAGCTGCAGAATCTGATGGTCAAGATCAGCGAGGCTTATTTCAATGTCTTATCGGCCCAGGATAACCTGGATTTCACCGTGGCGGAAAAAGACGCTATCGGCCGGCAGCTGGAACAGGCCAAGCAGCGGTTCGAAGTCGGCCTGGTGGCCGTTACCGATGTGCATGAAGCGCAGGCGGCCTTCGATCAGGCCAGCGCCGCAGAAATCGAAGCCAGCAACAATCTGGATAATCAGAAGGAAGCGTTAAGGGAAATCGTCGGCGATACGGAGGCCCAGCTGAACCCGCTCGGCGAAAAGCTGCCCCTGGCCAAGCCCGAACCGGCCGATATCGCGAAATGGAGCGATTCAGCGGAAATGAACAACTTCAGCATCATTTCGGCCTTGAACGAGGCAGAAGTCTTTCGTAAATCGGTGGACCTGCAGCGCAGCGGCCACCTGCCGCAGCTGGATCTGGTCGCTTCTTACGGCGTTTCGGATGTGAACAGCAGCTTCGGCTTCCGCGGCGATACGCAAAGTGTCGGCGTGCAATTAAATGTGCCGTTGTTCGAAGGCGGCGCGGTCAACTCGCGCACCCGTCAGGCCAACTATGACTATGAAGCCGCCAAAGAGCGGCTGATTGCCGCCAAGCGCGCAGTCAAACGGCAGGTCAAGGATGCGTTCCGGGGCGTCATGTCCAGCATCGGCCAGGTCGAGGCGTTGAAAACCACGGTCGTTTCGGCCGAAAGCGCGCTGGAAGCGACGGAAGCCGGCCATGAAGTCGGCACCCGCACTATGGTGGAGGTCTTGAGCGAGCAGCGGAATTTATACCGGGTAAAACGGGATTACGCGCGCAGCCGCTATGATTACCTGATCAACAGCATCCGGTTAAAGCAGGCCGCCAGCACGCTGACCATAGATGATCTCGAGCAGATCAATCTTTTGTTGACGGCGAATGCCAAATAATACATGCGCTGGTTAATCATTCCTTGCCTGAGGTGCGTCTCAGCTTTAGTTCAGGTTGAAGGAATGTATTGCTTAAAATAGTTGGGAAATTTACCGTTCTTTCATCGCAAAATAATAGATAGAATTGTCATAAGGTCGTAGTGTATCGACATAGGTTGAAAATTCCATGAATACGGGCCCATTAACAGTTCATGTGGAGTGTTATGCCGGTTACAAGGGAGAAGAAACGCCGCGACGTTTTTTTATGGGTGATAAATCCATCGAAATTGAAGAGATAATCGACCGCTGGCTGGCTCCTGAGTACCGTTATTTTAAAGTGCGCGGAGGTCAAAACGATATTTACATCCTGCGGCATGATGAATTAGCGCAACGATGGGAGCTGACGCTCTTTCAAAGCGGGAAGTATGGCGGCAGCCCATTGTCTTCAACTTAAAAATGCAGGCGCTTATACTATAAAAACTCTGCACTTGGGCTGGCAGTTTCAAGCATTAGTTTGGGTTTAAGAAGATTATATTGGTTATGTAGTCGATACAAGCCATGAGATTGAATTCTGTTTGACTATTATTACTATCAGCTTATGCGTTAAGCCTAGAATTGAAAAAGTGATGTTATACTTGGCTTTATGGTTAATAAAATTATTATATTATGAAATTACGTATATTATTTGCCTTGCCGATTGTAATATCAGCCATCAGTGGCAAAGCCAATGCCACGACTTATAACTGGCCGGAAAATCCCAATGACACTGTCATCACCGAATATCCTGATGGTGTGCCTTTAGTCAAGGCAGAGCAAGAAGAGACCTTGCTGGATGTGGCCAGACAGTTTAATCTGGGGCAAACTGAAATAGTGCGCCTGAATCCGGATGTGGATCGCTGGCATGTCAAAAAGGATGAGATTATCCGTATCGCCAACAGACGCGTTCTGCCTGATACACCGCACAAAGGCATTACGCTGAATATCTCCGAATATCGTATGTATTATTATCCGCCGGAAGTAAAAGGCGTACCCCGACAGGTGATGTCTTATGCGCATGGTGTTGGCAGGCAGGACTGGAAAACGCCGCTGGGCGAAACTAAAGTTTCACAGAAAGTTAAAAATCCATCTTGGTATCCGCCTGAATCAATCCGACGCGAGCATGCAGCCAACGGTGATCCTCTGCCGGCAGTCGTACCGCCAGGTCCGCATAATCCGCTGGGATTATATTCGCTGCATCTGGCGCTGCCCGGCGAATATCGCATTCATGGCACCGATATCGACAAGATCTTCGGTATCGGCATGCAGATTACGCACGGTTGTGTGCGCACCTATCCTGAAGATATAGAGCAGCTCTATAACATGGTGCCGGTAGGGACGCCGGTTTTCATCGTCAAACAGCCCATCAAGGTGGGATGGCTGGATAATAAGCTTTACATAGAGGCGCACCCTGATTTGGAAGGCGAGGAAATGACGCGAGATCAGCGCTTTGAGCTGGCGCTGAGCCTTATCCAGAAAGCCAATAACGGCCAAATACCCGATTTTGATCGACAAACGCTGAACGAAGCCCTGACCAAGCTGGACGGCGATCCTGTGTCGATCTATGAAAGAAAACCACTTTTGCCAGAGGAAGAGGCTGTAGCCGCACGGCAATAACCGCTTCAAACGCCTGTCAAAAGTCCGACTTTGACCAAGTATTATCGCGGTCCTCAAAAAGCGCCTGTCTATTAGAGCAGTATCACATCAATCCTAAACCGGCCCGGAAATGGAAACAAACCCGTCCTACTCAAGATTGACAGGCAACTCAAAAAAATAACAAAGCCTTGCAGTAAAGGCAGTTGGCATCATAAGCCTTCGGCTTTCAAACAGCATTTCCTTATATTTATAAAGTTTGGCGAGGTGTTTTTTTTACACTCGGCATTCTTAAAGCGCACCTATCCTGAAGAATAATGTCCAATCAAATCGATAAATCTCAATGGTCACAATGCGTATGTGTCCCATGGATAACGTTAATATTCTGAAAAATGAGAATGGGCATTTATTAAAACGCAGATATGACCCTTTCTGCACGAGAGCTAGTCATTGAGACGGAAATAAGACCAGGCAGGAATGGTCGCGGTTCATGTGTTGAGAGCCTTTTATTATCGTTATCCTGCGGAAAAAGCGGATGAAATGCATAGGAAGCACACGTAAATAATTTAAGCAACTGGCAGCGGTTTCTACACAAATTTAGGAGAAACGCTAATGAACAGACAAACGACGATGCAACTCGGTATGATCGGATTGGGCCGGATGGGTGCCAATATGGTGCGCCGCCTGTTGAGAGATGGTCATCAGTGCGTGGTATATGACCAGTCGCAGCCTGCCGTCATCGCAATGGTTCAGGAGCAGGCAGTAGGTTGCAGTTCGCTGCAAGACCTGATATCAAAGCTGGAAAAGCCGCGAGCAATTTGGGTAATGGTGCCGGCGGCGGTGACCAACCAGGCCATTGCCGATCTCCTGCCGTATCTGGAAGCCGGCGATATTATCATTGACGGCGGCAATTCCTATTACGCGGATGATATCCGGCGGGCACATGAGCTCGCCGCCAAAGGCATCCACTATGTCGATGTCGGAACCAGCGGCGGCGTCTGGGGCTTGGAACGCGGCTATTGCATGATGATCGGCGGCGAGCCAGAGGTAGTCGAGCACCTTGATCCTATCTTCAGAACGCTAGCGCCGGGAGCGGGCAGCATTCCGCGTACTCACGGGCGCGAGCGGAGCGAAGGAACCGCGGAGCTGGGCTATCTGCACTGCGGCCCGAGCGGGGCAGGGCACTTCGTAAAGATGGTCCACAATGGCATCGAATATGGCCTCATGGCGGCTTATGCCGAAGGCATGGGCATCCTGAAAGCCGCCAACATCGGCAAGCTTCAGCATTCCAAAGATGCCGAGACCACGCCATTGCGAGATCCCGAGCGCTATCAATATGATTTTAATCTGGACGAGATTGCCGAAGTCTGGCGGCGCGGCAGCGTCATTGCGTCATGGTTGCTGGATCTGACAGCCGCCTCTTTAGTTGAAGATCCCGAACTCTCAAAATTCGAGGGACGGGTTTCGGATTCAGGGGAAGGGCGATGGACCATCAAGGCCGCCATAGATGAGGCCGTGCCGGTGCCTGTTCTCTCTACTGCGCTCTATCAGCGCTTTAGTTCGCGCGGCGAATCGGACTTTCAGGACAAGCTGCTCTCGGCGATGCGATATCAATTCGGCGGACACATGGAAAAACCGGACAAGAAATAACTATCTGATCGTTGAAGAGGTTCCTTTCGCAAATATTCGGAAGACGTTGAGCAGTACAAAGCTATCCTGTTAAAGCCATTAACTGCTGATAAACCGACCTGTTCTTGGCAGGGAGCCGGCCCCTAACGGTCTTATCGGGCAGTTTTTTGATTGTCAGGATAGCATTGCATTGCAGACCTTCATAAAAGAAGCTGATGGAAACCGATGAGCATTCCCGAGTTTATTGCCTAAAATCGGGTTATTATGAAAGATATAACCAGTTTTGGTTTTTCGGCTGAGTGCCGTATTTATCCATACAACCTACGGCCTTGAATACAGAGATGGCTATCATAAACACAAACAACTGGAGCGATGCGACGAATGCATTGGATTATTGAATACCTGATCTCGCATATAAGTTAGGCTTAAGGACGTTTATGACTCCTCAGGAAATTGGAAAAGCCTATGATCAGATTGCTGATCGTTGGGATAGCGATAGATTTAATAGAAATAATGGCATTGTTCAGCACGAACGTGCCATTGGATTTGCGGAAAAAAGGCGTACTGCGCTCGACGTTGGTTGCGGGAGCAGTGGGCGATTAATCGATCTATTAATAGCGTATGGCTTTGAAGTTGATGGTATTGATATTTCAAAAGAAATGTTGGTTCGCGCTGAGAGAAGGCATCCGGACGTGAAATTTTATCATGAAGATATATGCCTCTGGGAGATTCCAAGAACTTACGACTTTATAACGGCATGGGACAGCATTTGGCATGTGCCTCTGACGCTGCACGGACATGTTTTAAAAAAGCTTTTTGCAAGTCTCAATAGTGGCGGGGTTTGCATATTTTCGGCGGGTGGGCTCGACAGTGCAGATGAAATGACAGACTCGTATATGGGGCCGGAAGTTTACTACGCTACATTGGGAGTTCCGCGATTGTTAAAAGTGGTTTCAGAAGCAAGCTGCATCTGTAGGCATCTCGAATATGACCAATATCCGGAAAACCATGTTTACTTTATCGTACAAAAAACCTAACGAATAAAGTTAGATGGTGCGAGCGTAACGCGTGCAGGGCCCAGATTCGTAATATTTTTCGTATCAACCCAAGCTAACATTGATTAAAATTATCCGTTTTATCTTAGTTAGTGAATGAGCAAAAAATGAGTATTAAATCCAGTCTATTGAAAATATTGATAAAACTGACGCCCAACGTATTAATTATCTGGGTCTCAAATATAATTCTGAAGGGCATCGCGGAATTAATTAAATTTAATTTCGATGTCGATTCACGGAAAGTTTACGTGCAAACCAGGCTTTATGGTGAAGAGGGTACGATTGATGTTCATCTGGAGGACTTTGCTGTTTTTCACGATGGGGAATCCTATCGATTTATTATTCACCATGCCCAATCAGATCGCCCCTGGCTGAACAATTTATTGGCCCGATTCGTCGGAAAAGCCTGGAAAATTCCGGCGCTGCCTCAATTCTCGTCTCAAATTGAGCTTTTAGCAGAGCTATTCAAAGCCAATCCTCCTGCACTGGAAAAGATTGATTGAGATTGTGCGGCGTAATTGTCATGTTAGTAGAGAATGCGCCGCGTAAGGTCTGTCCTGAGCGCAGTCGAAGGGAGGCGCATCCATTGTAAATGATGTGTCAAAGCTTGAGCGGTGCGCTTCCTGCCTCGGCACACCGCTATGCTGCTCCTGCATCCCTGCTGTCGTTCATGGTGAAATATTCAGGTTAGACGGTTACAGCAGTGCCGTCGAACTTGGTGAAAGTATAGCCGGCAAAGTTTTCATTGTAGGTATAACGCTGGTCTCTGAGAATGCTGATCGCAAGTGCCTCGCCCAGTGTGTGGGATGCCGAAATATCCGAACGGATATGGAAGCCGTTAAAATTACGGCCGTAGCCGATATTGTTCACCAGCTTGTTCAGCTCTCCGCCGATAGTCAGCGGCGCACCGGTGTAAGGAATGAGCTTTGTAGGATCATCGGGATCAACCTGCACCGGATTCGGTATCACATAGTTTTCGTCGAAAAATGCTTTCAGAAGCGTAACCGGCGTAGCGGCGGAAATGGTCGCGCCACTCGGATAGCCGGGGTGTGTCGGCGCCCCGGTATTATTGGCCAGCGGCAACAGATAGCTGCCAAAAGCGCTATAAACCCTGGCCACCGCGTCGGAGTTCAGTATGTCAGCGTGGATGGGATAATTTGCGCCATTGGCCAGCACCTTATGGACAAGGCCGGCATAGTCCTCCGGTCGCAAGCGCCGGTTGACATACCAGTTCTGATAGTAAGAAGTTTTGATCGCCAAAGGAGCGGCCAGGGCGAGCAAACCTTGTATGAAGCCCGACGAAAACGACGAGCCGCTATTTTGGGTTTTCGAGCTGACGTATGGATTGGCCGGATTGAACGGTGCGCCTATGCCGCCGGCGAGCGGATTGCCTGCGACGGGGGCAGCGAGAAGAATCTGAAGCACATGCAGATAGGTGGGGCCGGTATTTCGGGCCAGTGTGGCCAGGTCGCGGCCGTTGATCAGATGACGCCGTCCGGATTCCAGCGTGATGCTTTTACCGGTACTGATGCCGTTACGAATCGCAAGCCATTCGTCGAAATCGGTTCCAAAGGTTTCACCCGCCTTCTGGATGGGGCGCAGCTGCGGCTGGCCGGCAATGGTTCCCCATGCAGGCAGAGGCCTTAACAAAAATTGAGAAATATAAGGGCCTTCAAGCGTTCCGGGCGGTATCACATAGTTGCCTTTCTTTCCGGTGGGGTCCGCCTGATAGTCAACATACGCCGCTGTACTGCGGAACAGTGTTTCCGGCGTCACTCGACCATTATCAGTTGGCCCGTTGAATGCAGGAAGGCTGTTAAGTTCGCTGACAGCCGCCAAAACCAATGGGTGAGACGTGTCATTGCGATACTCGGAAAAGGGGACATCGCGAAGCAAGGCCTGCCAGTAGAGCTCAATGTGATCGGCTGCAAGCTCAGCGCTGTCCAGAGTTGCGGCCAGGGGAATTGCCAACTGGCTGTTATTGATGCCATCCAGAGCTGTCGTTAAAGGTCCTTGAGGATCAGCCAGTTTTGCCGTGCCGCCAAGAATGATTTTTTCAAAATCCTCTGGTTTGCGTGATTTCAGCGCCTTCAGCAAGGACTCATAAGAAGCGGGATCCACATGTCCATTGGCGTCGTGCTTCAAACCTTTGGTCGCAACGCTGATCTTTTCGGGATAACGCGCCTCATCGCCGTTATTTGGAAGTGGCGGAATGTCGATATTAAATTCCTCTTCAGCCGCTTTCAGGCGTGCCTTGAAAGCTTTTTTACGTAAATCCTTGGCATGCAGCGTGCCGAATGTGTCGTTGTGATACTTTTTGGCGAAGTCTTGTCCTGAAGATGGCTTGATGTCATCGCCAGCGAATCCGAGCCCATCATCCGCATAGGCCGACGATGATAGCGCCGGCGCTAGAACGCCGGCGGCGGTGAGTGCGCCGGCCTTGCCGATAAATGACCGCCTGCTGATCGGGAAAGAGGCGGCAGCAGTTGCATGAGTCACGTTGTCCGTATCCAAAGTAACTGCGTCTGCTTCAGTTGATTGTTGCGTAAAGGATTTGTTTGTCATTGTGTTTTTCTCCATAAAACTTTCCAAATACTGGGTACAGTTAAAGCAAGATGAAGCGTGAGGATTTTTATATCCGCTTTGTATGTTTCAATATTTATGCCACCGGAAAAAGCCGAATTTTATGGCCTTAAAACACAATAATTGCTTGATATCGAACAGTTAGTGTTTGAAGTCTGCTTGTTTTTAAGCAATCACCGTCTTGATTTTATTCAATGAATCGCACGGAACTCTTTAAATCATAATTTGGCTCGATAAATGCTTTAGTGATGGGAAAAATTTTTACCTTGCCTTATCAACCCATCACAAAATACAGAGATTCCACTCATGGCCGATGATTTAACACAGCTCAGCGCGAACGAATTGCTCGCACTCTACCGCAGCAAGGCGGCGTCGCCTGTCGAAGTGACCAAAGCGGTGCTGGATCGCATCGCTACGTTGCAGCCGCATTTTAATGCCTATCGCGTCGTCGATGCCGAAGCAGCGCTGGCTCAGGCAATAGCCTCCGAGCTACGCTGGCAGCGCGGTGCGCCGCAAGGTGCGCTCGACGGTGTGCCGGTGGGTTTTAAGGACTTGCTGAATGTGCAGGGTCTGCCCACACGCAAAGGCAGTCTGGCCACATCGGACAAACCGCAGACCGAAGATAGTCCCGCCGCCGCGCGGCTGCGCGAATCGGGCGCAGTGCTGCTCGGCAAAACACAAACTGCCGAGTTCGGCTGGAAAGGCCTCACCGAGACGAAGCTGGCAGGCGTCACGCCCAATGCCTGGGATCGCCAATACGCCAGCGGCGGCAGCAGCGGCGGGGCGGCTGTCTCGGCAGCGCTGGGCCTGGGGCCCTTGCAGGTAGGCACCGATGGCGGTGGGTCGATTCGCCAGCCGGCGTCGGTAAACGGCGTATTCGGCTTCAAGCCCAGCTACGGCCGCGTGGCCGGTTACCCGGCGGCGCACAACGGTACTCTGTTCCATATCGGCCCCATTACCCGCACTGTGACGGATGCCGCTTTGTTGCTGAATGTCATTGCCGCGCCCGACGTGCGCGACTGGACCAGCTTGCCGAGCGACGGCCGTGACTGGACGGCAAATCTCAATGATGGGGTGAAAGGTCTGCGCATCGCTTACAGCCGGACGCTGGGATACCTTAAAGTTGATCCAGGCATTGCGGCTATCGTCGACCGCGCTGTGGCCCGCTTGACCGAGTTGGGCGCCATTGTCGAGGATGTTGACCCGGGCTTTGCCAATCCTGCGCCCATCCTCGGCGCGTTGGCAGCCGAACGCGCCGCCCGCTTACGGCGAGATATTGGAGAAGTGGGGCTGGCGCTGCTGGATCCTGGTATCCGCGCTTCGCTCGAAAAGGCGGAACGGCACACCTTGGCTGAAGTCGTTGAAGCCAACCGACTGCGCGGAGAACTCGCCGTGTTGATGCGGCGTTTTCACCAGCGTTACGACCTGCTGGTCACGCCGGTCACCTCGCAACCCGTGCCTTATGTTGGCTCAGCGCCAGAGGCTCCGTTCCTGTCGCCTTTTAATCTCACCCAGCAGCCTGCCGCATCGGTGCCGGCCGGCTTTGACGCAAACGGTCTGCCGGTAGGCCTGCATATCGTCGGGGCTCAGTATAATGATGCATTGGTACTGCGTGCAGCGCGGGCTTTCGAAAACATCCAGCCATTTCCTGCACTGCACCTCAGCTCTTTGCGCGGGCATGCGCCGGCATGGAAGCTTGCCTGAAGCGCTTTTCGAGATCAATCAGCTCGGGAAATCCTTTGCCGATTTCCCACAATTACATCCAGCGCATTGAGATTATCAGCCTTCGACTGGCACAAACTTAAGCTAGGCCGGTTGGCTAATTTTCAATGGCGCTCCGGCGCGGAATTTACTCAGACGAGCGACGGCTTCATGTAATACCGCATCTTCTTTGGCAAAACAAAAACGTATTAGCCCTTCGCCTTGGGGGCCCTGGTAAAACGAACTGCCGGGTATGCCGGCAACGCCCGTCTGTTCCAGCAGCGCGAGGGCGGCCGCTTTGGCGGTCGGGTAGCCCAGATGCGACACGTCGACTAATACATAATATGCGCCTTGCGGTATCAGCGGCGTCAATCCGGCATCGGCCAAACCCTGGCAGATGATGTCCCTTTTACGCTGATATTCGGCCCTTAGCTTGTCAAAATACTCCGGCGGAGCTTGCAGGCCTGCCTCGACTCCGTATTGCAATGGGGATGGCGCGCAGACATATAGCAGATCATTGACCAGATTGATGGCTTTCGCCAGGCTGGCATCGGCGACTGCATAGCCCAGCCGCCAGCCAGTGATGCTGAAGGTCTTGGAAAACCCCATGATGCTGACAGTGCGTTTGCCCAACCGGCCGATGGAGGCCGGTGATAGATGCTGACGGCCGTCATAAGTAATGTATTCGTATATCTCGTCGGAGATGATCAGCAGATTGTGCTGTTCGGCAACCCGCTCGATAATCGCCAATTCGGCGGCACTGAACATTTTTCCGCTGGGATTGGATGGCGTACAAACCACCATTGCCCGGGTATTGGGACGTAAAGCGGCACGCAACGCCGTTTCATCCAGCGCGAATTTAGGCGGCGCCAAAGGCAGAAAATGCGGTTCCAGTCCATTCAACAGGATCGTGTTGAGGTGATAACCGTAATAAGGCTCCAACAGCAAAATGCCGTCTCCCGGATTGAGCAATGCGGTCAAGGTCGCCGCAAAGGCGCCGGTAGTGCCGCAGCTGATAACGATTTCGTGGTCAGGATCAACGTCCAGGCCATTGTCCCGCTTTAATTTTTTCGCAATGGCCTGCCGTAGCGACGCTACGCCTTCGGAGGGTGTATAAGTATTGAGGCCGTTTTGTATGGCCTTGATCGCCCCCTCTCTGACCATCGGCGGTGTTGGCAAGTCGCCTAAACCTTGTCCTAAATTAATCCCGTCCAGCCGCTCGCATTCGCGGGTCATCAGACGGATATCAGAGGGTTGTAAATTGGCAATTCGATTTGCGATAGGAAAATTCATTCACTTGTTTCCAAAAATAGCCCAGCCCATGGCTGGCAATAAAAAAATAAAAACGTAAAGAGAGCCCTCATACTATTCCTGTCGGTTAAGGGCTCACTCACAGACAAGGCAACGGCTTAATTTCTGGCGTAGTCTTGATTGCGCGCCACGAGGTTCATTGTCTGTTCGATAAAACACCAGAAAGGCTTGCGCGTCATGAAACCATGATTAGGGATGATGCGTTTGTCCACTTGAATCACCCAGTAAGGATCGTGCGCAGACGAATCATCTTGAAGGCTCAGGTGCAAACCGGCGGAAGCCGAACTATCCGCTCCGGATGTGCATGACCAGTCATCTGCAAATGCGCTATTTGACTCCAGCCGATGCGTAATAAACCGTTTGAAATGGCCGACCGCAGTGGTGTCCAACTCCCATTTGGAAACGTCTGCCAGTTCATCATCCGGATTCAAATCTTGCCCGGATTCGAGCAGGGCAGGTACTGCTCTGCTCCAGGCGAACGCGGTCTTGGTCATGGCGTCCGTCTCCGACGTAGCGATCAGCAGTAGCGGATTGTGTCGGTCAGCGAACGGAGACTCACGCTTATAGTGTTGCGCGACTGCGCGAATCCTACTGAAACGCTTGGCTTCGAACGCTGGATTGACCAGCGCCACCAGATCGCCGAAACCGACTGGCTGGCTACCGTCCGCGTGAGTCAAACGTTGCAACAAAACGCGTTGCAAAGCATTGAATATTACCGTAGCGCCCAGGCTATGCCCGATCGTCAATAATCTGTTGTGCTCCTTGGTATCCCCCTTAACCACGGCTTCAACCTGTAACAGAAAATCCAATAGCTGGCTGCGGCCTATGGTCTCGCTGACCGCTTTTCTATCCCAGAACGTCACTAATCTCAGCCAGGGCAGATCCAGGATTTCGCCGCGCCAGCCAACATAAATACCCACCACTTGGTATTGCGGATTACGCCGCTTGATATCACGCAGGCTGTCCCTGAAGCGGCGGACATTGCTATCGGTATCACTGGCATTATGGTGCCAGCCATGAGTGTAAATCACTACGTATTGCGGTTGCTGCGCGTGCTTCAACCAATTCAACAATATGTCTGCCTGTCGTTGATCGTAAAATCGGCCACGATCATTGATCTCGACAAAGCCCAACATATAATGGTCTTGCTTGTCGACCACCAGATTGGCCGAACCGCAGTTGTTGCCCGATGCCGATAAACAAGGGGCATCACTAATCTCGGTTCTGAAATAGTCCTTAGGCACGCAACCCGAAACCAGCAGCAGTAACAGCAACGCCAACAGCGATTTATTCATGCATAAGAATATTGCCGGACAATAGTCGAAGAACAGTCCGCTTTATTAATAAACTGCAACGCATAAAAGTCTCTCCGCAGGATTTCTTGCCAATAATGCCAGACCGTTCATCAAGGCTGTTTCGTCATGGCTAAGTATCAGCAGATTTCGTGCCGCCAACCGAACCGCCACAATCGCGGATTTTTTACACTTGCCGCGCGGCAATTGTTCTTCAAGCAACAGCAAATCAACACATACTGTTACATAAGCAGCATCGGTTACACCTTGGCGATGCCGAAATCTTCAAGCTCATAGCGAACTCGAGCAATTTAAGGGTTTCGCCATGCTGCAGCCTGTGGCATGTGTCTTGCGATATGGACAGTTCCACAATCAACTTACAGTCGTTGTAAATCAAGCTACGGCAAAAAGGCCGAGGAATCGGCCTGCAACAAGCCCATAAAAATTAACAGGAGTTTACATGCACAGATCACTCTATACCGCCGCCGCTCTGGCGGTGGCATTGTCTACCAGCAGCTGCAGTTCATTGCAGCCTCTCAGCCTGCACTTGGCGAGCGATGCCGCCGGCGTAGACGGACTGAGATCCATTGAGTTTTCAGGTACCGGCCGCTGGTATCAATTCGGTCAGGCGCCCAACCCGGATTTGCCATGGCCGCCATTCCATCTCAAAAACTACACTGCCGACATTGATTACGATACAGCCAGCGCCAGAGTACAGATCACCCGCAGCCAGGTCATCGAGCCTGGCCGCAATCGTCCGGCGCCGGTCGAGCAGAAAGCCGATCAATACATCAGCGGTGCGACCGCCTGGAATCTGGCCCAGCCTGCCGCCAATGCCGCCAATCCTGCGCCGGTCGTTAATCCCCAGCCAGCGGCTGTCGAGGAACGCCGCGCAGAAATCTGGGCCAGCCCGCAAGGTTTCCTGAAAGCGGCGCTTGCTCATCATGCAAAATCCGAAACAGTGGATGGCGGCGCTGAAGTCTCGTTCAGTCTGGGCGGGAAATACCGTTATGTCGGCACTTTGAACGCCAAAAACCAGCTGACCAGTGTAAAAACATGGATAGACAATCCGGTGCTGGGCGATACGTTGGTGGAAACTTACTATAGCGATTACAAAGACTTCGGCGGCATTCAATTCCCCAGCCACATTGTCCGCAATCAAGGCGGTTATCCGGTGCTGGACATCAATGTCTCATCCGTCAAAGCCAATCCTAAAGTAGACATAAGCGTGCCTCAGGAAGCCGCCAAGGCACCCAAAGTCCTCGTTAATGCCAATAAACTGGCTAACGGCGTTTATTATCTTACCGGCGGCACCCATCACAGTGTCGCGATCGAACAAACGGATCACATCGTCGTGATCGAAGCCCCGTTAAATGAGGAACGTTCGCAAGCCGTCATCGCCAAGCTGAAGGAAACTATCCCCGGCAAGCCCATCAAATATCTGATCAACACCCATGCCCACTTTGACCATGCCGGCGGCTTGCGTACGTTTGTCGATGAAGGCGCCACCATCGTCACGCATCAGCCAAACCAGGCTTATTATCAAAAGATCTGGACGAATCCGCACAGCATCCATCCCGACCGGCTGGCTAAATCAAGCAAGCCAGCGAACTTTGAAAGCTTTACCGGCAAACGCGTACTGACGGACGGCAAGCGCAGTATCGAGATTCATTCGCTTGCCGACAATAGTCATAATGATGCGTTCGTGCTGGTCTATTTGCCCGCTGAAAAAATCCTGATCGAAGCCGACGCTTATACGCCTTTGGCCGCCAACGCGCCGTTGCCGGCTGTGCCGAATCCGTATTCGGTGAACTTGTACGAGAACATTCAAAAATTGAAACTGGATGTCGGCCAGATTGCCGCCTTGCATGGGCCGCGTGTAGCGACATTGGCCGACCTGCGCAGTGCCATCGGCATAAGTAGGGCTTCCAGATAAGCCGTGTAAGGATCGAGGCTGAGGAATGAAACTTTGGACTCGATCCTGCCTGCCTCGTATAGGCGCCACCAATGGTTGTGCTGCCTTAGCAAGATGGCACGTTGTTCGGGTAAGCGGTTCTGTTGCGTGAATTTCCTTCGAGAGCGAAGGGTGGTTTCGCGTAGCAAACCGCCATTTCCAACAGGCCAGCAATATTGCAGAATATTACGGTTTTAAAGCTCCGGTTATTGATGGATTGCCTAGGCGAATCCGCTCTATAATTCATCCGTCATACGACCATGCCCAACGGTTGTGCCGTTGGGTGTCCCTCACACTATGCGCTCCGGCGCCCGGTTACCTCCAATGTTAAACGTTATGAGAGCAGAGCCAGAACCAGTCATTGTGGATTTCCCGCTGCGTGGGGAATGGGTGGCTGCGTATACCCCGGCAGAGCAGATACCGAGCCATGGTAGCGATCAGCTCGGCCAACGGTTCGCATATGACTTCGTGCGAATCCAAAGAGATGAGAAGGGCTGGAAATTCTTCCGTCCCCCAATCATTGCCTATGCCTTGTTCGGAGTCAGGCTTAAGGATTGTTATGGTTGGGGCGAGCCGATCTATGCACCTTTCGATGGCGTGGTGATCTCCGCCAACGACGGATGGCCCGAAAGGAAACGATTGCATTTCCTGCGGGATACGGCAGTGGTTCTCAAGAATGGGCTGTTCTTCAACCTGGAGAAGCCCGGCGACCTCAGGTCGGTTGTTGGCAACCACGTAGTTCTCAAAATGAGGGGCAGGGAGGTTTACGCTTTCTTCGCTCATGCGCGGCTTGATTCTGTGCGGGTTCATGAAGGCGATCATATAAAGTGCGGCCAGTATCTCGCAGATGTCGGGCACTCAGGCAACTCCACAGCGCCGCATCTCCACTTCCAGCTCATGGACAGGGCCAACATCCTCGAAGCACAAGGCGTGCCGTGTGGATTCCGGGCATACCAGGCACTGATCGATGGCGTATGGAGGGAGGTTAAAGAGGGAATTCCGGGCAAGAGGGAATTCATCAGATATGGCGAATAACATGTCGCTGAACCGGATGCCGCGTCGCGACGCGGCTCCGTGCCGATTGCCTCTGCGTTGAGCGGACAATTTGCGACCAATAGCAGCCGTCCAAAAATACACAACGCCGACAGAAATTGGCCGGATTCCGTCAGCCAATCGACAACCAGAAATCGACTCTGAGCGGACGGTCAGGTAGTGCAAAATGTTTTGAACATTAATATTGCCGGCGGCAAGTTGCTTGGGCAGGAGATTACAGAAGCGTAGGGCGGTTTTGCGCAGCAAACCGCCATTTCCAGCGGGCCAGTAACATCATGGCACATTGCGTTTTTCAGGCTCCTGCTGTTGGTGGATAGCTAAGTTTACTCAACAATTCATTAACCATACGGACATAAACAGTTATGAGGTGCGGGATTAGTCCCGTATGCCGCGCCGAGTACCGGAGATTTCGGCGGGAATAGCCCGAAGGGGTGCGGCAGGGATGCCGCACGTTGACGAAGGGGCAGGAGCCCCTTTCGGCAACCCCCGTCGAAATTGAGGAACGCAGGAAGCAAGCGGCATCCGGGCGGCCTTTTCTTTGGTTTCTTTCTTTTGGCCGCGCAAAAGAAAGAAACCCGCCTGCCGGTGCGGGAACCGGCGTTAGATCAGGCTTCGCGTTAGCGAATCATTGTTTTTTGCAAATCGACGCAGAGCGTCTATAGTTGAATTCCCACGCCGGAGCGTGGGAACGATAAAAATTGACGCGATTGTTATACGATTACTCATCAATAACAAACTCTTCTTGGGCTTTCTTAACTGTTTTTGGTCCAACACCATTTATCTTAGAAAGAGTGTCTGAATCTAAGAAGCCTTCTTTAATACGATGTTTAAAGATTTCTTTAGCTATATTCCGATTTACTGAGAGCAATACCTCTAGCTCATCTATGGTTGCGGTATTAATATTTGGTTTGCCTTTATTGGTAGTTTCTTCACTTAAGTGTTCCATAATATCAGCTATTACCAAATAGGTATGGAATACCGCTTTAGTTGCTTCCAACTGCCCAAGCTCTGCATGCACCCCTTTATTAGCTAGTTTGTTTATTTTCTCTAACCACGAACCCAAAAAGTCAACATGCGTTTTTGCTAGTGCTTTATTGCTATCCGACTCGATTGAAGCGTCCATGAAAGCCCATATTCTGTTTACATACTGGCCTTGCCCCAAAACCCTTCCATTTGTTTTCTGGTCTGATGCTGGATATAACTGGTCAGCAAGACCCTCAAGAAGCCTTCTGCAAGTAGTTAAAGCTTGTGACCATTCTTCTTCCTTAGTAGAAGAAACGGATTTGAATGCGAGCATTAACTGCTCAGCAAGAACCGGATCTAGATCTAATAATTTGTCATCAACCGCATTTTTAAGTAAATCAAAGCAATTGCTAACGGTTCCTGAGAACTTTAATTCGTTGAATAACTTTGAAGCTACCTCATGTGCTTTTTTACGCACATAGTTAATATGCCTATTAAGATCATTTTTATAATAGGTGCCATCATTGCCGCGTTTGGTTCGTATTAGATCTGCATATCGCTCTTCAACGAATCCAATATTTACGTAACCACCACCGCTTTTTGGGTACTTTGCCGTAAGTTCTTCGTTTGAATAATGAACTCCCGCTTTCAAACCAAGATTATCAATTTCTCTTTGGTATTCAGCCAGCTCTTCAACAACCTCTTTAGAATCATCTTCTTGCCTTACTACAAGAGTATCCACAAACTTTCTAAGAGCAGATGTATATTCTTGTTCACCCAGTTGAATTAGGCACCAAGTATGTATTTCTGTGTTATCCATAATCACTGATGCTCTAGATATCTTTTGGACAGCAGATAAAACTGAACCTTTTGGTGATTCAAGTTCGTTTAATGCTTCCTCAAGTAAACGAAGTGATTCTTTTTGTTGTTTCATGCTTTCCTTTTCGTATAACAAGTGATTTTCTGGATTTGGATAACATGCAAATCCAGTATGTTATCCAGCATTATTTTTAAAAGTTGTTCTTTATTCAATTTAAGCTCAGCAAGGGCGATCCGAAATTAGATAATCTACTTCATGCCGTTACAAAGCCTATTCCCATCACCCACACTTACTCTCCCCACAATTCAAACAAGTCATACACCCATCCATCAGCACCATAGCCTTGGTGCTGCATTTGGTGCAGAGCACAGCTTTTTCAGGAAACGCCTGGCCTTCCGATGAACCATGCTGAGCTTCAAACTCGCGGCGTTTTTCTTCCAGAAACTGCTTCTGATGGTCGCTCATCACTTCCGGCTTGATCATGCCGATGTGTTTCAGGTGCGATTCAATGGCGTAGCCGATTTCGGCAACCAATGATGGCATGAACACGCCGCCTTTCTTGAAGTAGCCGCCGCGCGGGTCGAATACCGCTTTCAACTCTTCGACCAGGAAGCAGGCGTCACCGCCTTTTCTGAATACGGCCGAGATAACGCGCGTCAGCGCCAGCACCCACTGGAAATGCTCCATGTTCTTGGAGTTGATGAAGATTTCGTAAGGGCGGCGCTCTTCATGTTCCGTGCCCTGGTTCAGGATGATGTCGTTGATGGTGATGTACAGGGCATGTTCCGACTGCGGCGTTTTGATCTTGTAGGTGGAGCCTACCAGCACTTCGGGCCGCTCGACGTTTTCATGCATGCGCTCCAGCGCCTGCTGTTCTTCCTGCTTGGCGGCTTCGGCAGTAGTTTCTTTGGTCAGGACTTTGTAGCCGACGATTTTTTTTGCGATCTTATGTGTCATGTCTGTAATCTCGATTAAAACTTGCCGTAGTAGCCTTCTTTCAAGGCGTCAAACAGATTGGCGGCGGTATGGACTTCTCCGTCATATTCCACTTCTTCGTTACCTTTGAATTCCACCACATGGCCGTCTTCGAGCGTGAATTGGTAGGTGGTGTTTTCCAGATCCGATTCCTTGACCAGTACGCCCTGGAACACTTCCGGGTTAAAGCGGAACGTCGTGCAGCCTTTCAGTCCTTTCTCATAGGCGTATTCGTAAATCGACTTGAAGTCTTCATACGGATAATCGGTCGGCACGTTGGCGGTTTTGGAGATTGACGAATCGATCCATTTCTGCGCGGCGGCCTGGATGTCGACATGCTGTTTGGGCGTGATGTCGTCGGCGGCGATGAAATAGTCCGGCAGTTGCTGGTCCGGTTCCTGGCTGTAAGGCATCGCGTTGGGGTTGACCAGCGCGCGATAGGCCAGCAGTTCGAAGGAATAGACATCGACTTTTTCTTTGGTTTTCTTGCCGGCGCGGATGACGTTGCGCGAATAATGGTGCGCAAAGCTCGGCTCGATGCCGTTGCTGGCGTTGTTGGCCAGCGACAGCGAGATCGTACCGGTCGGTGCGATCGAACTGTGGTGCGTGAAGCGTGCGCCGGTCTCGATCAGTTGCGCGGCCAGTTCGGGCTCGATCTGGGCCAGTTGCTGCATGTAGCGGCTGTACTTGGAGTGCAGGAGTTTGCCCGGTACCTGATCGCCGACTTTGTAGCCGTCGGCGACCATTTCAGGGCGTTTGTGCAACATTTCGCCGGTGACGGTGAACATCTGTTCCATGATCGGGGCGGGGCCTTTTTCCTTGGCCAGCGCGAGGCCTTCCTTCCAGCCTTCCACGGCCAGGGTTTTGGTCACTTCTTCGGTGAATTGCAGCGAGCGTTCGTCGCCGTATTTCATGCCCAGCATGGTGACGGTGGAGCCCAGGCCCAGATAACCCATGCCGTGGCGGCGTTTGGTGAGGATTTCATGCTGCTGCTGCGGCAGGGGCAGACCGTTGATTTCGACGACGTTGTCGAGCATGCGCGTGAAAATGCGGATGGTTTTGCGGTAAGTGTCCCAGTCAAAATGCGCTTCACTGGTGAACGGCTTTTTGACGAAACGGGTCAGGTTGATGGAGCCTAGCAGGCAGCTGCCGTAAGGCGGCAGCGGCTGTTCGCCGCAAGGGTTGGTTGCGCGGATTTTCTCGCAGAACCAGTTGTTGTTCATTTCGTTGACCTTGTCGATCAGAATGAATCCGGGCTCGGCGTAGTCGTAAGTGGAGCTCATGATGATGTCCCACAGACGGCGCGCCGGGATCGTTTTAGTGATGCGGCAGGCGAGCAGGCCGTCTTCGTTGACGATATAGCCTTCGTCTTTGCCGGGCAGGTCGCGCCAGATGATCTGCTCGGGGTTATTCAGGTCGAGCTTGTCCAGCTGGAGTTCTTTTTCGGTGATAGGGAATGACAGCGGCCATGGTTTGTCGTTTTTAACGGCTTCGATAAACTCCGAGGTGATCAGCAGCGACAGGTTGAACTGGCGCAGGCGGCCATCTTCGCGTTTGGCGCGGATGAATTCGACGACGTCGGGATGACCGATATCGAACGTGGCCATTTGCGCGCCGCGCCGGCCGCCGGCCGAGGAGACAGTGAAGCACATCTTGTCGTAGATATCCATGAACGACAGCGGGCCGGAGGTGTAGGCGCCGGCGCCGGACACGTAGGCGTTTTTGGGCCGGAGCGTCGAGAATTCATAGCCGATCCCGCAGCCGGCCTTCAGGGTCAAGCCGGCTTCATGCACTTTGTGCAGGATATCGTCCATCGAATCGGCGATCGTGCCGGACACGGTGCAGTTGATCGTCGATGTGGCCGGTTTGTGTTCCAGCGCGCCGGCATTGGAAATAATGCGGCCTGCCGGTATGACGCCCTGACGCAGTGCCCACAGGAATTCCTTGTAGTACTGTTCTTGCTTGGCTTTGCCTTTTTCCGCTTCAGACAGCGCTTTGGCCACCCTTTGGTATGTTTCGTCCATTGTGGCGTCAATAGCGACGCCTTCTTTGGTCTTTAAACGATATTTCGTATCCCAGATGTCAATCGAAGCATCCTGGAACGGTATTTCGGTCACGGCATTGGCTACGACATGGAGTTTGGCTGTCATTGATAAGTCCCTGTGATTGTTGTGTAAGGGGATGAAAACAAGCCGTTGCTTTTGCGGGCAATTTATGCTTGTTAATCGATATGTAGTGATTTATAAATAGGATAACACAATATATAGTGGTTATCGAGAAAATAATGAATCCTCATATGGTTAAAAAATGCTTGCAGGAAGACGATTTTTTAATGTAGGGATTCTGTTTTTCATCAATTTTAGATTCAAAAACGCCTGGCAAAGTTTAGCGGGATTGCGCCAGGGCAGCGTGCGGAATATCGATTGTGGCGGCGGGTGAGGTCATCGTCTGCCTTTTGCAAGGCAGACGATGACAAGCAGAGTCGTTTAGGCGGATTTTGCCAGTTTGCTGTGGCGCATCGAATAGGCGAAGTAAATGATCAGGCCAAGAACCAGCCAGATAATGAAACGCAGCCAGGTGAGGGCGGGCAGGAAAGCCATCAAGCTGCCGCAGGACAGCATGCCGAGTACCGGGAACAATGGGTGGAACGGCGCGCGGAACGGACGGGGCATGTCCGGTTTGACGATGCGCAGTATGAGCACGCCCAGGCAGACCAGCACGAATGCGGCCAGAGTGCCGATATTGACCAGTTCCGCCAGATCGCCCAGCGGCATGAAGCCGGCAGTCAGCGATATGATGATGCCGCAAAGCACAATCACGCGCACCGGCGTTTGGGTTTTAGGGTTGATCTCGGAAAAGAAAGGCGACAGCAGGCCGTCGCGCGACATAGCGAAGATGATGCGCGTCAGGGCATAGTAAAGCACCAGCATTACCGTCGTAAGCCCTGCGATGACGCCGGTTGCGATCAGCGCCGATGCCCAGTTGATGCCGATCAGGCTCAGGGCGTGCGCCACGGGCGAGGAGACGTTCAGGTCGGTATAAGGCACGACGCCGGTCAGCAGGCCGGATACGACAATATAAATGATGGTGCAGAAGATCAGCGAGGCGACAATGCCAAAGGGCAGGTCGCGCTGGGGATTTTTGGCTTCTTCCGCGGCGGTCGAAACGGCGTCGAAACCGACATAGGCAAAAAACACCAGCGATGCGCCGGCCAGAACGCCGGTCGTCTTGCCGTCGGGCAAGGTCTCAAACCAGCCGTAAGGCATGAAAGGGCTCCAGTTGGCCGGATTGACGTTGAACACGGCGACGGCGATGAACACGGTTATGGTGATCAGTTTGACGAATACCATGGCATTGTTGGTTTTGGCGCTGTGCTTGACGCCTATGATCAGCAGACCCATCAGGAGCAGAATGATGGCCGAGGCCGGCAGGTTGATCAAGCCTCCCAGTTTGGGCGCTTTGGTCAGCATTTCCGGCAGTGGCAGGCCGATGGCCACCAAGGCGTTGTTGAAATAGCCGGACCAGCCGTTGGCGACGGCCGCCACCGAAATGCCGTATTCGAGCAGCAAATCCCAGCCGATAATCCAGGCGAACAGCTCGCCGAACGCCACATAACTGTAGCCATAAGCGCTGCCGCATCCTCCGATGGCGGCGGATAGTTCTGCATAAGCCAGCGCGGCAAATGCGCAGGCCAACCCCGCTATGACGAACGATAGTATGACGGCGGGCCCGGACATCGTTGCGGCGGCTATGCCGGTCAGGACAAAAATGCCAGTGCCAATGATGGCGCCAATGCCCAGAAAGGCAAGATCCCATGCCGATAAGCAGCGGTGAAGGCCGGTGCCGGAATGGTCATCCGGCTTGAGGTGTTTGGTGCGGAAAATTTGCAGTGACATATGATCTCTGAGCGTTTATTAAAGTTGTTTATTAAGGAATTGGACATTGGCAGAAGCGTCATCATCTGCTGAGTGAGCTTAATTATAGTGTAGGAAGACAGTATAACGATAAATCTAATGCCATTTTTTGCTTACTTTCAGCGATTAAAAGCAGGTTTTCAGTGATTAAGGGCAAGATGACGGCAAGGCATTGCTCAGCCGGCGTGGTTTCAATCTTGTGTACGCCATCGTACCGACAGAAACGCTGAATGGAACTAAGGTTACAGTCATTTCCGAGGCGAATCGCCTCGTAATCCGTTTCTTCAGGAGCACAGCTATGAGAGCACTTTGTTGGCATGGTAAATCCGATGTACGTGTTGATACTGTTCCCGATCCCATTATTGTCGATCCTACGGATGCTATCGTAAAAATAACGTCTACCGCGATTTGTGGCTCCGATCTCCATCTTTACGACGGCTATATGCCGACCATGGAGTCAGGCGACATTTTGGGTCATGAGTCTATGGGGGAGGTTGTTGAGATCGGCGCTGAGGTGAGTACTTTGAATATAGGCGACCGCGTCGTTATTCCTTTCACGATTTCGTGCGGGCACTGCTTCTTCTGCGAAAAAACGCTTTACGCATGTTGCGATACCACTAACCCGAATGCCGAAATGGCGCGCAAGGTGATGGGGCATTCGCCGGCCGGCATTTTCGGTTATTCCCATTTGTTAGGTGGTTTTTCGGGCGGCCAGGCGGAATATCTGCGCGTGCCCTATGCCGATGTTGGGCCGATCAAGATTAAATCCGGGCTGCCCGATGAAAGAGTGCTCTTTCTGTCCGATATTTTTCCTACCGGCTATATGGCTGCCGAAAATGCCCATATTGAGGCAGGGGATACGGTAGCAGTATGGGGCTGTGGACCGGTAGGACAGTTCGTTATTCAGAGTTGCTGGATGATGGGCGCCGGCCGCGTCATTGCTATCGACCGTGTGCCGGAACGCCTGAGCATGGCGCAAGAGTACGGCAAAGCCGAAATCGTCGATTTTGAGGAAGAGGATGTCTACGATCGATTGATGGCGATGACGAATGGCCGCGGCCCTGATCGCTGCATTGATGCCGTCGGCTGCGAGGCGCACGGTACCGGCAGTTTCGATGCGGTACTCGATAAGGCGAAAGCGGCGCTTTATTTGGCCACTGACCGCCCGCATGCCTTGCGTGAAGCGATTATGTGCTGTCGTAAGGGAGGAACTGTCTCAATTCCTGGCGTGTATGTCGGTCTTCTCGATCATATGCCGATGGGGGCGGCGATGAACAAAGGCTTGACTTTGAAAATGGGGCAGACGCATGTGCAACGCTATCTTGAGCCGTTGCTCGAGATGATTGAAGACGGTCAGATCGATCCGTCTTTTGTTATCACGCATCGTCTGGGATTGGAGGATGGCCCTCAGGCTTACCAGACTTTCCGCGACAAGGAAGATGGCTGCATTAAAGTGGTATTGAAGCCGTAAGCCGGCAAGACAATGGATATTTTATTTCAGATTGATTGGCGGTCGGTTTTTGTTCCATCCGTTGGTATTCTGGAGATTATTGTACGCGGCACGATCATCTATCTGATGCTGTTCGTTTTATTGCGGGTGCTAAGGCGTGAGGCTGGATCTTTGGGAATAACCGATGTTTTGGTGATTGTGCTTATTGCTGACGCGGCCCAGAATGGCATGGCCGGCGATTATAAATCCATTACCGAAGGGCTCGTTTTAGTCGCGACAATTGCTTTTTGGGATTACTTGCTTGATTGGCTAGGTCACAGTATCCCTTCTTTTCAACGACTTATTCATCCCGCTCCCTTGTTGTTGATAAAAGATGGCCGGATGCTGCGCAGAAATATGCGTCAGGAAATGATTACTCAGGACGAGCTGATTAGCCTGATACGACAACAGGGGGTGGAGCGGGCGAGTGAGGTCAAGGCGTGTTATCTGGAGAGCGACGGCGGCATCAGTGTGATAAAAAAAGATGCTGACGACAGTAGTTCTCAAGGGCCAACGAAAAAGCAGCCGTGAATTTCATAAGCCTCATCATTATGCCTGTCCGCTTAAATTCTTAAGCAGAGCGACTGCAGGGAGAATTGACTTTTTCTGCCCGCGCAGTCCCTCATAAATTGATGGCAATTTAAAAAAGTGGCAAGTCAAATGGAAAATAAATTGCCTGAATGCGCTTTAATGGCGTCTGCCGTTTCTGCCGCCAGTCGGCTCTTCAAATTTGACTTTTAAAGGTTTTCCGCAGTACAGGTTGCCGTCTAGCCCGGCGATAGCCGCTCGGGCTTCATGGCCTTCCATTCCGATAAAGCCGAAGCCTCGGCATTTACCGCTAAATATATCCGAAGCCAGTTGGATGGAGCGGACTTTTCCATATTGGGAAAATAAAGCTTGTACAGATTCTTCAGTGGCGTCGCTAGGTAAATTTCCTACAAAAATTCGTTTCAACAGATATGTCCTAAGTTCGGAGGATTGGCCAATTTGGCCTATATTAGTCACAACCCCCTCAGTTTATGCCGATGGGGTCGTGGATCAGAAAGTACCGTAAGATTAAGCTATGGATACTTGGGATGCTTGCGGGCCTTTAGGGCCTTTTTCTACTTCATACTTGACTGGTTGACCTTCAGTCAGTGTGCGATAGCCATCGCCAGAGATTGCAGAAAAATGCACAAACACATCTGCACCGCCATCGCTAGGTGAAATAAAACCAAATCCTTTGGATTCGTTAAACCACTTAACAGTACCTAATGCCATATAAATTACCTCAATAAATAAAAGATGTTCGATTGCAGATATATCGGGCAATTTAAAGGAAAAAACGAATAGGATTTCTGTAAAATGCTGAATAACATGCAAAATTGGATTAGTGGCCATATAAGACCTACTAGCTTCCCCATTATAGAGACTAATGTGAGGTATAGCTATCAATATTATTGATAGCTATACCTCGTCTATCCGCATTTAGGTTGTGGGTTGGCTGTTATCAATCAGGATTTTTATTTTTTGCCCGGGACGCAGAGCCTTGCCTATTGTGTCTGAATTCCATTTGCGGAGGTCTGTAAGCGAGACATTGAATTTCCGGGTAATTTTCATCAATGAGTCGCCCGGCTTGACGGTGTAATGGATCAGGCGGAATGGGTTTGGTTCTGCAGAAGATGAGGTAACAAGCTGTTGCTCTCCGCCTTTAATGATGAGTTTTTGGCCGGGTGTCAATGAACTTGCCAGCGTGAGTTTGTTCCAGCTTGCGATATCTTTGCCGCTAACCGAAAAATTTTGGCCGATCTTCCAGAATGTATCGCCTTTTCTTACAGTATAGGTTCGGCTATTCTGGAGGTGACTTTTAGATGCTTTGGCGATAATCGGGAAATTGGCTGAATTTCTCGATGAAGGGATTTTTAAAATCATGCCGGAGTGAATAGTATTGCCGGCCAGATGATTGGCCTGGCGGATGGCTTTGGTCGTTGTATGATTTCGGGTGGCAATCGAGGTAAGCGTTTCGCCTGATCGAACCTTGTGGCGATTGTAAGCAACTTGCGTGACCTGCTCGTCATGGGGAACATGAGGTACTCGTTCTTCATAATACCGATGCTGGGCGACCCGGTCTTCATCGGGCAGCATTGCCAGGTTTCTTTTGAATGACTGGGCCTGGTCAACGGGAACCAATAAGCGATGAGGGCCTTCAGGCGCAGTGGTCCAGCGGTTAAAGCCGGGGTTTAGTTTTAAAAACTCTTTAAGCGGGGTGTTGGCCAACTGAGCGGCTTTATCCAAATCCAGTTGAGATTTGATGTCGACGACCTCAAAGTAAGGCTTATTTGGAATATATTGCAAAGGAACATGGTATTCGTCGGCATGGGCAAATAATTTGGCCACAGCCAGCAGCCGAGGCACATAATTCATGGTTTCTTCCGGAAGGTTCAAAGACCAGTAATCCGTCGGTAGGGATAGGTCTTCATTCCTTTCGATGGCTTTTCTTATATTGCCTTTTCCATAATTATAGGAAGCCAATGCGAGCAGCCAATCTCCATCAAACGTTTCGTTCAGCTGTTTAAGAAAAGTAGTGGCGGCTTTGGTTGATGCATAGACGTCGCGCCGGCCGTCATACCACGAATCCTGCTTGAGACCGAAGAGGCGGCCCGTAGCCGGTATGAACTGCCAGAGGCCTGAAGCATCGCTTTTTGAATAGGCTTCCGGTAGGAACGCACTTTCAACTATTGGCAGTAATGCCAATTCTCCAGGAAGATCTTTGGCTTCAATTTCATTGAGGATAAGATGCATGTAGGGTTCTGCCCGTTCCTGAACCCTGGCAATATAGTCGGGGTGCTGCAGATACCAGTTTAACTCGCGGTCTATGCGTTCATTCTCGATTTCGGGCAATGCGTATAAAGACAGTAACCGCTCCCAGACGCTGCCGCGGGAGTTTAATGATCCTTTAAACCTTTTTTTAGATAATGGAGTATGGTGATGGTATACGTAATTGCTGTCTTCCTGGCCTACAAGCGGCGGTTTTTGACTCACGCTCAGGGGATCTTTAGCATTTTCCGAGCAACCTGATGCTATTAAAAGGATCAAAAAAGATAAAAAATTAACTGACCTGTTAAAATTGGTATGCATCATCTAACCCTAAGGTGAAGTCTAATGGTTTAATATTTTATTATTGTACAGCTTGTCTTCCTTGAAAACCATTTAAAGCCATGAATTGTTGAGCTAGATCAATGAAACGCGATTTTTTGTTTGCCTGCTACGAGACTCCCAGGGGCAAGCTGCTGAAGCAGCTTGAAGAATGCTATTTGCGGCGGGCTATTACCGTCAGTTGTAAGCAGACTATTTTGCAGATCGGTGGATTAGGCTGGGAAAATCAATTCATTGATTGCTCTTTATACAAAAACTATACGGTGCTCGATGCCAAAAATCTGGGCAGTAATGAAGCAAGAAAGATTCAGGCAAAGTCATATAATCTACCGCTGCAAAGCAATAGCATTGATATGATAATACTGCCGCATTTATTGGAATTCGACGCCAATCGGTTTCAGACCATGAGAGAGGTGGAACGCGTTCTGAAGCCGGAAGGCTTGTTGGTCGTGCTGAGTTTTAATCCTTGGAGCTTATGGGTCAGGTATCAGTATTTATGGGATAAAAAAATGGCTGACTCCTGGCGTGGACATTTTATTTCCAGGGCAAGAATATTAGACTGGCTGAAGTTGCTGAACTTTGAAGTAACGCTCTCATCGGATTTTAATCTGAATTCGGTGAAATCGACGAATGGCAGATTGAATGCCAACAGACATGCATTTTCTGCGGCGGCGTATGCGGTGAAGGCGATAAAACGCCGTTATCATTTAATTCCTTTAGCACCTGTGGAAAGGACAAACCCCCAGTTGGTCTTTGCCAATTCAATGGGTTCACCAACAGAATCAAGCCAACATGACTGATCGCGTTATTATTTATACCGACGGCGCCTGCCGCGGCAATCCAGGACCTGGCGGATGGGGCGCCATTCTCAAATACAAAGGTAAGGCCAAGGAACTGTACGGCGGGGAACTGGAAACGACAAATAATCGTATGGAGCTGACGGCTGCCATACAGGCTCTGGAAGCGCTGACAAGGCCCTGTACTATCGAGCTTCATATCGATTCAAAATACGTACTGCTCGGGATCACCGAATGGATGGTCAACTGGAAAAAGCGGGGCTGGAAAACCGCAGCTAAAACACCGGTTAAAAATGAGGATTTATGGCGCAGGCTGGATGCCGCTATTGAGAAGCACGATATAGAATGGCGATGGGTAAAAGGGCATGCAGGAGATGAGGGCAATGAGCGGGCGGATGCTTTGGCAAATCTCGGCATTGATTCCTTGATGGCAAGACAGGGTAGTCATGCAATTGCCCGCTGACAAGCCTTCCTGAGTTATTTTTTGCTGTCCAGTAAGGCTTTGAGGTTTGCAAAAGGATTATGGGTAGGGATTGACTCGGACGTTTTATGAGATTGACCGCTGTCAAAGCGAGCTTCTTCATACCGCGAATGCTCATTATCGTGGCAGTAAAGGCATAATAATTCCCAATTGCTGCCGTCGGGAGGGTTATTGTCGTGGTTGTGGTCCCTATGATGAACGGTCAGTTCGCTTAAGTTCTTGTGTGTGAATTCTCGGGCACAGCGTCCGCATATCCAGGGGTACATTTTGAGCGCTTGTCCCCGATAGGATTGTTCCCGCAATTCCTGATTACGTCGGGCTTCAATAACAATTTGATTTAATTTATCCTTATCAATATTGGTCTTTTTAGTAGGCATAGGGTTTCTTGTCAGGTAGGCTATGATCTTTTTTACAATTAGAGAAAGGCATCGTCAAATAAGTGCCTTATATATACCTTAAATATGATCTGCTGTAATATTTTTTATCCTTTTGTATCTCCATGTGCTTTAGTTTGCTTGGATGCACGTTAAAAAATAAAGCATGACAAAGCCCCCTGGAAAGTCCTATTATTTTCCCCTTTTTTTGGCTTGAGTCGCAGTTCAGCTAGCGATACAAGGTTAAAGCATGTCAATTCGTTATATTTCCATTCTTATTTTCTCTGCTGGCTATATATTGTCAGGATGCACAACTACCCGTCAAATTGCTATCGATCCTCCATCAATTGAGCCGCATTCTTTCCAGCCTTTGCAGGGATTTTCGGTTATTGACGGCGATGATTATTATGTACGGCTGATTTCCGAGTTTGATTCCAAAGCGGACAATGTATTAAAAAACGGCTGCGCTGATATTGCGCCATCCTATAGCAAGGGCGATTCATCAGCGGCTCTGATTTACGGCGTTCGTAATAATGCGCTCAAGTTCAACAGTGAAGCCACCGGTTTCCTATATCAGACCGCGACAGGGAAGTGCAATTTCAAGTTCGAGGCTAAAAAACAGTATCTCACGCCGTGGATACGCTTGGATTCAGGCAAGGAGACTATGGTCGACTACAACATCTATACAGATGCCAATAATGATCTGAATTTATCAAAACTGGTCGGCGATGTGAATGCGGCCAGTGGTCTGCTGGCGATGACTGGGGTCGGTATGGGCGTTGCCGTTATGGGGCAGTTCGCCAGCGAATGGGTGAAAAGCAGTCAGCAAGCGGCGCCGGCCGCCGTCCAGGAATCAGTCAAGCATAGTTCGGAATCGCACTCGTTGCCGGCTGCGACTTCATTTTCAGGCAAGGCAGGTACGCTCAATCATTCCGTATTCAAGGTTCATGAGGTGTCGGAAGGCGGCATCAATCCGTTTGGCTCGGATATCAAGCTTCTGGGCGAACTAAAGGTTTATCCTGAAATTTTGCCGTCATTATTGTTGAAAATGACGGCGGATGGAATTCCCGACGCGCGAGATTTATCGCTGGAGGAAATGTGGTACTCGCCCATAAAATCAACAACAGGCCAGATTACACTGCAGCAATTGATTGAGCAGTCGCAGCATCCGGCAAAGCCGAAGTTAAATCCCGACTGGAATAATTATGCTGAAGTCGAGAGTAATTGCCGGAAATTAAAGCTGGTTTTGAAGGATCTCGGCTTTAATAAGTTTGACCGTAATGCCGTGCTTTATTATTTTCTGGCTAAAAACGGCGATTGGAAAAGCTATAATATATCTCCACAGATGGCCATGGCCGACGAGATCCGGCCCAAAGTGCTGGAAGATTATCGCCGCAAGGGCTTCGGTAATTGTCTCGCGGTTGACGATTATGCCGTTATGAAATCAATGGGTTTATCCGTCAATGCGCAGTCGGACTGGAATTTGATCGGTGAATCCAGGCAGAAAAAAGAACAGTTTTTTACGCCGATGCAGTCAGTGGAAAGGCAGTTGATTTCAGTGCTTAAAAATCCCAATCCGGCTGAAATGGCGCGCCAGATGTTCCCTTTATTAACTACTGCAAAGAGTGGTGACGGTACGGTATTGCTACAGAATCATTTGGGCGATTTCGGCCTGGAAGCATTGTTGAATCCATCTGCTCCGTTAGCGCCTCCAGTCCCAGGTGCGCCAGAGGCTCAAACAGCGCAGCCAGCTTCATCCGCTCCCGCGGTTATTCCCGGAGAAGGAATCATTATTAGCGCGCATCAATTGGCGCGAGTCTTTTCCGGGCTTTCCATAAGCGAGCTGAGCTGCGCTCGTCCTGCGCCTGAGCAGCAAGGAAAATCAGCGGAGAATGTGGGGATTTTCTTATTTACTACCAACGATGGCAGTCCGCGCGCCAAAGGCGGTGCCATAGAGTTTGAATTTTCAGGCGGAAAAATTAACCGCATAGCATTTCAGTTGCCGACTTTCAGGGATTTCGAGCAGGATCTGCTGAATCGTCCCGAAATTGGCGGTTGCCGGATTGATCCGGCTTTTCTGAAGAAGTTGCACTAAAAATTGTCAGGACTTTATAGAAGTTGACGGGCAATCGAGAATTGAAAATGCTTGGTTGTTTCATTTATCAGTGACTAATTCAAGAAAATTGTTCTACATCAAGTTGAATTGTTCCGCATCAGTTAGAATTATTTTGCATCAAGTTAATTCAGATGTCATAAGAAACCAACACAAATCCAAAATTGTCTTTTTCCGAAGTAGATTTCAATACATAAGATAAATAGCGATAGAGTGAAGCTCTTCGGTCTAAATTCTACAGACTTCTAGCTTAGAGAAGCTTCATAGGTTAGAATTGCACAGTTTATTTGTGAGAATTCTTATAGAAAAGACGCAATGGGGGTTTAGTGCGTCTTTGAAATTACGAAACGATAACGCATACAAGAGTTTATAACTACTAACGAGGAGAGCGCTCCGTGAAAACAATAAAGCAACTGCTCGCAGGTCTGATCTTAATGGCTTTTGGCCTAGGGACAGCGCAGGCGGCGTATACGCTCAATTTAATGAAAGGGGTTACAGAAATCAGTAATGATATTTATGACCTGCATATGCTGATTCTATGGATATGTGTATTCATAGGCGTCGTCGTATTCGGCACTATGTTCTATTCGATTTACCATCACCGTAAATCAAAAGGACATAAAGCGGAGCAGTTTCATGAAAATACTACTGTCGAAATTATCTGGACCATTATTCCGACACTGATTCTCATCGGTATGGCCATTCCGGCAACCAAAGCCATGTTGGAGTTGGATGATGTGCAAAATGCAGATATGTCCATTAAAGTCACTGGTTGGCAATGGAAATGGGAATATGAATATCTGGATAACGGTATTCATTTTTTCAGTAATCTGGATGAAGCCAGTAATAAGGCGCGTCAGGTAGGTTCGGACATAGATCCTCGTACAGTTCCCAACTATCTGTTGAATGTGGATAACCCTTTGGTTATTCCTACAAAGAAGAAGATTCGTTTCGTATTTACAGCGGCTGATGTAATTCACTCATGGTGGGTGCCTGAGTTGGGCTGGAAAAAAGATACTATCCCTGGCTTTATTAACGAAGCCTGGACCTCTGTTGACAAACCTGGTGTATATCGTGGCCAATGTACCGAACTCTGCGGTAAAGATCATGGCTTTATGCCTATCGTAGTCGTTGCAATGGAACAGGCCGACTATGATGCTTGGGTGAAAAAGACTCAGGAAGAAGCGGCAAAAGGGCCTGATTTAAGTGAGCAAAGCCATGATGAACTGGTTTCTAAAGGTGCTGCCGTTTATGCGAAAAACTGCGCATCCTGTCATATGGCCGGTGGCGAAGGCGTTCCGGGCACATTCCCTGCTATTACCGGCAGCGCTGTTGTGAAAGGCGATATTAAAGACCAGACTAATTTGGTGCTGAATGGTAAAGGCATGATGCCGGCTTTCGGAAAAATGCTGAACGCAGCTGAATTGGCTCAGGTTATTACTTACACCAGAAATGCATTAGGCAACTCAGTGGGTGATGAAATACAGCCTAAAGCTATACAAGAACTGCTGCCTGCAGGATCTGCTCCTGCCGCAAAAGAAAAGCCGCAGGAAAAAGTGGATGCGAGTAAAAAAATGTCGCTTGATGATTTAGTGGCTCGCGGAGAATCTGTGTACGCCCAGAACTGTGCATCATGTCACATGGCTGATGGCGCCGGATTGCCTGGTACGTTCCCGGCCTTAAAGGGAAGCCCTATGGTAACAGGTGACATCAATGCCCAGGTTGATTTGATGATGAACGGAAAAGGCATGATGCCGGCTTTCGGAAAGACATTAAATGCGGTTGACTTTGCCGCAGTCGCAACATATATCCGTAACAAACTGGGAAATTCGGTAGGGGATTCTATACAGCCTTCAGCGATTCAGTCTCTGCAATCGGCTATGCCTGCTGAAGATGATGATGAGTAAGTCATTGACTTTGTTATCAATAAAATCTTTTCATATATTCATAGAGGTTAAAATATGTCTGCTGTAGTAGCTGAACATGAACATGACGATCATCATGATCACGGCCCTCAGAAGGGGCTTTTAAGATGGGTAATTACAACTAACCATAAAGATATCGGCACCTTGTATTTAATGTTCGCACTGGCGATGTTTTTCGTCGGCGGCGCAATGGCAATGGTTATTCGTGCTGAGTTGTTTGAACCGGGCATGCAGTTTGTCAATCCCCAATTCTTCAACTCAATGACCACCATGCATGCTTTAGTGATGGTGTTTGGCGCGGTTATGCCCGCGTTCGTAGGTTTAGCCAACTGGATGATTCCAATGATGATTGGAGCGCCTGATATGGCATTGCCCCGTATGAACAACATGAGCTTCTGGATGCTCGTAGCCGGTGTTCTATTGCTCGCCAGCACCTTGTTTATGGAAGGCGGCGCACCTGCAGCCGGTTGGACTTTATATCCGCCGCTGGTGTTGCAGACTGGCACCGCATTGCCTTTCGCGATTTTCTCAGTGCATTTGCTGGGTATTTCGTCCATCATGGGGGCGATTAACATCATTGCGACTATTTTCAATATGCGCGCTCCAGCTATGACATTGATGAAAATGCCATTGTTCGTCTGGACTTGGCTGATCACCGCTTTCCTGTTGATCGCTATCATGCCGGTTTTTGCCGGTGCGGTAACCATGCTGTTGACAGACCGCTTCTTCGATACCAGTTTCTTTGATGCTGCTGGCGGCGGTGACCCGGTTCTTTATCAGCATATCTTTTGGTTCTTCGGACACCCTGAAGTGTATGTCATGATTCTGCCAACTTTCGGTGTGGCTTCCACCATCATTCCGGTATTCGCTCGTAAACCTTTGTTCGGTTACAGTTCAATGGTTTACGCAACTGCATCAATCGCTTTCCTGTCATTCATCGTATGGGCTCACCACATGTTTACAGTCGGCATGCCTGTAGCAGGTGAGTTGTACTTCATGTATGCAACCATGCTGATCGCGATTCCGACTGGCGTTAAGGTTTTCAACTGGACAGCCACTATGTGGAAAGGCTCAATGACATTTGAAACACCGATGCTGTTCTCGATCGCTTTTGTCGTACTGTTTACCATGGGCGGCTTTACTGGACTGATGATGTCTATAGCGCCTTCCGATTTCCAGTACCATGATACTTATTTCATCGTTGCTCACTTTCACTACACGCTGGTTCCGGCTTCTGTCTTTATTTTGATGGCGGCAGGCTACTATTGGCTGCCTAAATGGACCGGCTATATGTACAACGAAAGAATCGGCAGATTGCATTTCTGGATATCTGTTGTATCAGTCAATGTTCTGTTCTTTCCTCAGCATTTCTTGGGGTTGGCAGGTATGCCGCGCAGAATTCCTGATTACGCGGTTCAATTTGCTGACTGGAACATGATTTCAAGTATTGGCGGCTTCATCTTCGGAATCAGCCAGTTGCTGTTCCTGTGGATCGTTATCGATACCATTAAAGGCGGTACAGGTATAAAAGCAACAGATGAAGTTTGGGAAGACGCGCATAAGCATGGCCTGGAGTGGACTTTGCCATCTCCTCCTCCATACCATACTTTTACAACGCCTCCAGCCACTGTACCGACTGAACATATCTAATCTGAATATTACAGATCCATTAGGTTCTAATGGATCTGTAAGCTTAGATCATGTTTATTAAAGGTAACTTTAAAGATACGTTGCCTCTATAAGAGTCAGCCTATCAGGTGCAATATGGATACAAAAAAGAAGAATATTCTGACAGCAGTAGTATTAATCATCGTTGCGGTCATTATTTATGTTTTTGCGGTAATAAGAGCAGTTTCTCAATGAAAGAAAACATTACGCAAAAAAACACTAAGTTAGTTGTTACATTAGTGTTTGTTGTATTGGGTATGTTTGGTTTTGGCTACGCGCTGGTTCCTCTTTATGACGTGCTATGCGATATCACGGGCCTCAATGGCAAGGTTGAGGGCGCAGCAGTCAAGGAAATAAGTTACGAAGTTGATAAGAGCCGAGAAATTACCGTAGAGTTTATGTCCGCGTTGAATGAATCGACGCCTATGGTATTCCGTCCAGAAACAAAGAAATTAAAAATTCATCCGGGCGAATACCATACAGTGAATTTCTATGCGGAAAACAAGACCGATAAAGTGATGGTGGCACGGGCGATTCCAAGTATTTCGCCAGGGCCTGCTGCTGAATATTTACAAAAAATAGAGTGTTTCTGTTTTTCAGAACAGACGTTCAAAGCGCATGAAGGCAAAACCATGCCCGTGCGTTTTGTTGTGAACCCTGAACTGCCAGAAAAATATAAAACGATTACACTCGCATATACATTTTTCGATAATACTGAATCATCAGTAAAAAAATAATAGGGGATGGTTATGTCTACAAATAACTCTTACTACGTTCCGCATAAGGCTACCTGGCCGTTTATCGGTACTGCCGGTTTAATGATAATGCTGGCAGGTTTTGCAAACCATTTAAATGGTTCATCCATGGGATCAGCCTGGATGATATTGGGGTTGGTTGTTTTTATTATCATGCTGGCCGGATGGTTTACCTTGCAGGCGGGTGAAAGTGAATCCGGCATGTACAATACTCAGGTAGGCATTTCCTATCGTATGGGTATGATGTGGTTCATCTTCTCAGAGATCATGTTTTTCGGCGTTTTTTTCGGCACGCTTTGGTATACCCGTAATTTATCTGTGCCCTGGTTAGGTGGCGAAGGCACAGGTGCGGCCACTAAAGAACTGTTGTGGCCATCATTTGAAGCTACCTGGCCGACTAACGGTCCTGCCCATGTCGGCGGCGAGTTCGAGCCAATGGGAGCTTGGGGTCTGCCTTTTCTGAATACATTGATCCTGTTAACCAGCGGTGTAACTTGCACATGGGCGCATCATGGCTTATTGGCTCAAAAGCGCGATCAACTAATCAAAGGTTTGATGGCGACTGTGGCTTTGGGCTTTTTATTCGTGACTTTTCAGGCCTATGAGTATCATGAAGCTTATACTGAAATGGGCTTGACTTTAGGTTCCGGTATTTACGGATCTACATTCTTTATGCTGACCGGTTTCCACGGTTTCCATGTCTGTGTAGGTGCTATTATTTTGAGCGTTGTGCTGTTCCGTAGCTGGAAAGGCCATTTTAAACCGGAAAATCACTTTGCTTTTGAAGCTGCCGCTTGGTACTGGCACTTCGTTGACGTTGTGTGGTTAGGCTTGTTTGTATTTGTTTATTTAATGTAATCTAAAAACAAGGCTGACAAAAAAGCGCTGCCTAAACCGGCAGCGCTTTTTTTTTGTCGGAACAACAGCAATGCTATTTTTGAGTCTGTGCCGGCTTTTGTCCGTGCATTTGAACGCCCAATCCATGAGGTTTAAAGATACCCGTAGCAAAGGCGATAAAAATAAAAATGAATAGAATGATTGAAAGAGTAATGCGAAAAGTCAGTGCACGGACTGTTTTTTCGGATTGTTCCTGATCTTTATATTTAACCAGATAAAAAAGTGCAGAGCCGAGGCTGATAATGATGAAGACGAAGGCAATAATAACAATGGTTTTTATGATCATGGTGTAGTTATGCTGGCAAGTAAGTTTCTGGTATTCTCGATTATTCAGTTGTCTGTGCCAATAGGTAAAAGCAAAAAAGTATGATTATCAAAGTTGGCTCCAGGTCACTGGAGCTCAAAATAGCCCCGACAATAGTTTACTTGTGTTTATTATCATTGCTGTTGTCATTGGGAGCCTGGCAATTAAGAAGATCGGATGAAAAGCGGACATTTATCAAACTGGAGGAGCAAAGGATGTCTTCCGGTACGCTGCATTTGTCGGCACATGCCGAAGATGATCTGAGTGTGTTGAAATACAGGCATGCTACAGTAACCGGTAGATATGATTCGGCGCATCAGTTTTTGATAGATAATCAAATCAGTGACGGCAAGCCAGGCTATTATGTATTGACACCGTTTATATTGCAGGGGGAGACCAGGGCGGTACTGGTTAACAGAGGATGGGTACCTCTAAATAACAAAGACCGTTCAATTTTGCCTGATCTGTCTGTTGATGAGCAGCAAACGACTGTTTCGGGGCGGATTAATAGTTTTCCTAGTGTCGGTATAAAATTGTCCGGCGCTGAGATTCCGACTGACAGCTGGCCCTCGGTGGTTCAATGGGTCGATAGTGATGTTCTGGCTAAGAAGTTAGGCTATCCATTATTCTCGTTCCAGATTGAACTGGATAATAATTTATCCGGAGGATTTAAACGGGAATGGCGCACTACAACAATTATGTCCCCAGAGCAGCATGTAGGATATGCGGTTCAGTGGTTCGGGTTAGCCTTGACGCTTACGCTTATATTTATTTGGTACAGTTTTAAAAGAGACAATGAGTAATCAGCAGAAAAGAAATCGTTTATTGATTCTGGCTATTTTTGGTATGTCTATCATTCCTTTTTTAATTGCCTGGGTATTAAAAGAAAATCCTGAGCTTTTGGAAGGCAGAACTAATTACGGTCAGCTTATAACCCCTGTTATCACGACTGAACGGAGCGATTTTGCAGGATTTGATCAGTTTACAGCGCAGAATATGGATCAATTGCCGGGACACTGGCTGATCGTCAATGTGATTCCGCATGATGATTGCAATGAAGTATGCCAGGATGCTATGTACAAAACCAAACAATTACAGCTAATGATGAGCAAGGATTTGATCCGGACTCGTCGTGTCGTCATGGTTTTTCAGGATGTTGCTCCTGAGACCGCGGCAGCGTGGTGGAAAGATGACACGCGCTTATTAAGACTCAAGCCAAATGAAGCCCTCATTAGAAAAATCGCTGCTATCAGGCAAGACGGTGTACCCGACGGTATGCTGCTGCTAATGGACCCGTTAGGCAATTTAATGATGCAATATGAGCCTGGGTTCGATCCTTATAAAGTAAAAAGCGATCTGATGCATCTTCTGAAAATTTCACAAATCGGTTAATAGAAATATAAAAAATGTTTAGAAAAATAACCCTCTTTAGCGCCGTTTTAGCGTTAATAGTGATCGTGCTGGAAGCCTATGTTCGTTTATCGGGAGCGGAGCTAGGCTGTCCTGATTGGCCTGGCTGTTATGGTCAATTGGTAATAAGTGATGATGCGGATTTTAGAGCTCAAGCCATACAAGCATTTCCAGATAAGCCGCTTGATACCGTAAAAGCATGGAAGCAAATGAGTTACCGCTATCTGGCGGCCTTCCTAGGCTTTTTTATCGTATTGCTGGCTTTGATGTCGTGGCGTCAGAAACAGGCGCGCATGCAATCTATAACAGTTTCATGGGCGCTGGTGCTCTTGTTCGGATTGCAGGCGGCTCTGGGAGCGTGGATTGTAAAAACGCAAGCCATGCCGATTGTGGTAACCGGTCACGTGCTGCTGGGAATGATGATTTTCTGGGGATTGTCTTGGCTATACTTGCGGCTGGACCCACTCGTTTCTGTATCAAAATCACGCACAGGTCCTGTAAACTTTGCCCGCTTTGCCATGCTGGTTTTGTTTTTGCAAACTGTTTTAGGCGCATGGACCAGTACGAATTACGCTGCATTGGCTTGCGCCGGTTTTCCGCAGTGCAATGGCGCCTGGTGGCCTGAAGCCGATTATCAAGGTGCACTTAATTTATTCAACGGCTTAATCAACGGATACAGCGGTGTAATTCCCTACAATGCCCAAGTGGCGGCGCACTGGCTGCATAGGGTGGGCGCACTGGTCAGCTTTATTCTGCTCAGTTTGCTGATGCTGAGCGCTACTTCGGAAAACTGTCCGAAGCCCGTTAGAAAAGCCGGTCTGCTTTTGAGTGTGTTGCTGTTTGTGCAAGTCGTCATGGGCATTGTCAGTGTCAAGCTGGCCATGCCTTTATGGGCGGTAGTGGCGCATAATGCGTTTTCTGAGCTGCTGATGCTGCCGCTGGTCGCCATCAGTTTTTACAGCAGATACGTCTATGCAGAAGTGCCGCAGCCCGTTGCGGTGGAAGTGCCTGCCAGCGTTGTTGCTGAAGAGGTCTATGTCGAGCCGCCGGCCGAATCTCTGTATTTACGCCTCAAATCGCAGCTAAAGCGCACCCGCTCCGGACTCAGCGGTGCATTAGCCACTATCTCTCTGGGGCAAAAGGGAATTGACGAGGATTTGCTGGAAGAGATTGAAGCCCGCTTGTTAATGGCCGATGTCGGCATGGATGCCACAACGGAAATCATTAGACGCCTGACTGAGCGCGTCGAGCGGCATCAGTTGAACGACAGCGCCGCGCTGACATCAGCCTTGAAGCAGGAATTGCTGGCTATGCTTCAACCTTGCAGCCAGCCTCTGCATATCCCTAAACAGGATAAGCCATTTGTCATTCTGGTAGTGGGCGTCAATGGCGCCGGCAAAACTACGACTATCGGCAAACTGGCCAAGCGTCTGCAGGCTCAAGGCTATAGCGTCATGCTGGCGGCCGGCGATACGTTTAGAGCTGCAGCCGTCGAGCAGCTGCAAACCTGGGGAGAGCGCAATAACATCCATGTGGTGGCTCAGCATACCGGCGCTGATTCCGCATCGGTTATCTATGATGGCGTCCAGTCCGCGCAGGCAAAAGGCATCGATGTGTTGATTGCCGATACAGCAGGTCGATTGCACACGAAATCAAACTTGATGGATGAGCTGAAAAAAGTAAAAAGGATCATGGGCAAGCTGGATGAAACGGCACCTCATGAAGTCTTATTGGTATTGGATGCCGGTACCGGTCAAAACGCATTGTCTCAGGCCAAGCTGTTTAATGAGACAGTTGCCTTAACGGGACTGGTTTTAACTAAACTGGACGGCACGGCGAAAGGCGGTGTCATTTTCGCCCTGGCTAAACAGTTCGGCATTCCCATCCGTTTCATCGGCATAGGGGAAGGAATCGATGATCTGCAGGATTTCAATGCGGAAACTTTTGTAGACGCATTATTCGTCAAAGACTGAAAAATGTTATGTTAAAGTTTGATAAAGTCAGCAAGCGTTATCCTGAGACCGGGGATGTGTTGCGCAATGTCAGTTTCCATTTGCAACATGGCGAAATGGCCTTTTTAACCGGCCATTCAGGGGCTGGCAAAAGTACCTTATTGAAATTGATTGCCGTCATCGAGCGTTGCAGCCGCGGGCAAATTTTATTGGACGGCCATAACGTCAATCAGGCAAAGGAAAGCCAGATTCCCTATTTAAGAAGGAAAATCGGGTTGATTTTCCAGGACTATAAATTGTTACAGGACAGGACAGTCTTTGATAACGTGGCGTTACCGTTACTGATTGCTGGTTATGGACACCACGAGGTCCCCCGTAGGGTGCGTGCCGCATTGGATAAGGTGGGATTGTTAGGCAAGGAAAGAAAATATCCGCTGGCTTTATCCGGCGGCGAACAGCAGCGTGTTGGCATAGCAAGAGCTGTTGTCAATAAACCGCCGATGATTCTAGCCGATGAACCAACCGGGAATCTGGATCCGGAATTGTCAGCGGAAATCATGCATTTATTCGAGCAGTTTCAACAAGTCGGCGTCACCGTATTGATTGCGTCGCACGATATCTCACTGATCAATCAAATGAACTATCGCGTTTTGAAGCTGGATCATGGGCAACTGGTGGCGGGTTAAACGATGAAGCGCAGAAAAAATACAGCCAGCTTTCCGAGCGTCTTGATGAAGATTTTCAGAAGTCTATATGATGCTCGAGACAGAAAAACACCTGCAAGGCCTCAAAGACATCACCCAAAAAGCAAAACTGCAACGCCAGCCAGAGCGGATGGTCCGAAAACCAGAGTCTTGAGAGGTGATTTCAGAGATAAATTGCACGCCCATCTTGACCTGCATGCACATGCATTCTTTTCCAGTCTCGGGCGTCTGGTCGATTCACCTTACACGACCATTATGACCATAACCGTGCTAGCCATTGCCATCTCTTTAGCCAGCGTTTTTTATATTGCCGTGGCAAATCTTCAGCAGTTGGCCGGTAATTTGGAAGCAAGCAATCAAATATCGCTGTTTCTGCGCGATGATATTTCCGAGGCAAGCGCCAGAAAATTTGCAGAGAACATAAGGGGCAATCCTGCCGTCCAGGAAGTCAAATTAATAACCAAAAATCAGGCTTTGGAAGAGTTCCAGACTTTCAGCGGTTTCGGCGAGGCTATCAAAGCGCTGGAAAAAAATCCGTTGCCTATTGTCATCCAGGTTTTACCTAAAAATACTCTGGAAGATGGATTGGAACTTGAGAAGCTGCTTAATACCTTTAAACAGGCTGTTGAAGTCGATTTTGCCCAAATGGACATGCAGTGGATTAAGCGTCTGCAGTCTATCATGGAATTGGCACGGCGCGGCAGCACTGTACTGAGCCTGCTGTTGGGGGTCGCCGTATTGTTTGTTACGGGCAATACCATACGATTGGAATTGCATAAACGCCGCGAAGAAGTCGTGATTGCCAAGTTGGTAGGCGCTACCAACAGCTTTATACAACGGCCATTTTTATACAGTGGATTTTGGATCGGCTTTTTTGCAGGCGTGGCGGCATGGTTTATCGTTGCCGTGATGATGTTGATTGTGAAGCAGCCCATAGAGGAACTTTCCGGTTTATATGAAGGGGATTTTCATATGCTGTTTTTGAGTTACTCGGAAACTGCGGCGCTGCTGTTTATCTCTTCTTTGCTGAGCGTGCTGAGCGCATGGGCTGTGCTTAACTACCAGCTTCATAAGCTAAAACCCGAGTAGAGCGGTGGAACTTAGAAAATTATTAGCACTCTTAAAAAGAGAGTGCTAGAATTCGAACTAAGTTTTTTTACCAAGGGGATACCATGAGTAGTGCATTAGCTTTACCCGTTAATCTGTCAGTCGGAACATTTGACGCTTACTTGAATCTTGTCAGGCAGATGCCTAGATTGACTGCCGATCAAGAACGTGAATTAGCCTTGAGATTCAGGGATCACGACGATCTGGAAGCGGCTCGGGAATTGGTGATGTCCAACTTGCGTTTTGTCGTTCATGTTGCCAGAGGCTACAGCGGCTATGGCTTGCCTATGCCTGATATTATCCAGGAAGGCAATATCGGATTAATGAAAGCCGTGAAGCGCTTCGATCCTGATGTCGGCGTGCGGCTGGTTTCTTTTGCGGTGCATTGGATCAAAGCCGAAATACACGAGTATGTCATCAAGAACTGGCGTATCGTAAAAGTTGCGACCACAAAGGCGCAGCGGAAGCTGTTCTTTAATTTGCGCAAATCCAAAGCGAATCTGGGCTGGCTGTCCAATGACGAAGCGACCGCCATTGCCAAAGACTTGGATGTCGATGTCGATACCGTTTATGAAATGGAAAAACGCCTGGATAGCAGGGATATGGCTTTCGATATGCCTAGCGATGAATCCGAGGAAGAAAGCTATATAGCGCCTGTCAACTATCTACAGCAACACGGCACTGACCCGGCCTTATTGCTTGAAAATGAAGATTGGGGAGGGCATGAGCAGAATTTATTATCCGAAGCTCTATCTGAGCTGGATGAACGCAGCCTGGATATTCTCTCCAGTCGTTGGCTGGCGGATAAAAAAGCCACTTTGCACGAACTGGCCGAGCGCTACAATGTATCTGCGGAAAGAATCAGGCAGTTGGAACAAAATGCCATGAAAAAGCTTCGGGCAGCGGTTGTGCTTGAGGCCTGACCGATTAATCATGTTTAACAGAAAAGGCTTAGCGGTTTAACCGCTAAGCCTTTTTTTATTTGTTCGTGTTTGAATTTATTAAATAAGCGAGCGAGGGTAAGGCTGGCAATCAATGAAATATTAGGAGATCCGACAATATATTTCAGGCGGGTTTGAGTATATCCAGAATAGCCTGGGCCTGTTCTGCAACCTCGCGGCCCAGGTTGGTCAGATAGCCGCCATCTTTCTGCGAGATAAGGCCTTTTTCGTATAAACGCTGGGTAGCGTTTATGACTTCCGGCGCTGCTGTCTTGTGAACCTTGACGCCTTCTTGAGTGGTAGTGAGGTTGTAACGGACCAGCATGTTCAGTTCCTCTACAATGTCTTGCGTATAAGGCATAGTGAATCCTCATGAATTATTTTATGAAGCGATAGCATAATGCTTTTCAAGATAAGGCGTATATTTTTTACGATTATCAATATATAGATTTTCAGGCAGGGAGTTTCGGCTTCTGGCACGCACTGCGGCCCTGTTTTTCACAGAGCTGATAGCTTAACTGTGCAGCCCAATATTGATAGGCCAGTATAATATCTTCCCAACCGTTGAATGCTCCAATCAATGATTTGCCGCCTCCACGGCCGTCGGCCGACGCCATGAGTAATTCACCGGTTTGCGAGTCGGTTATTTTGCCTTCAACGCTGGCTTTGCCGATATGGGATTCCGTGTCAGCATCGGTGATGGCAAACTGGATGCGCAGCGTATCGGGACCGGGTTTGTTGACTAATTTAAAGTCCTGTTTCAAGACTTCGCGGATTCTGTAATCAAGCAGTTCCTTAAGCCGGTAGTTATCGGCGTGGGGCAATCCATTGAGTTTGGAATTGGGAAGCTTATGGATAGTGACTGGATCAACAATCACTTTTTTATAAAAAGCCCAGTCTGTTCCGCTTTTCCAGTAACTGAGCAAGGCATCATCTTGCCGATCTTCTTTAAGCAAGGAATAGTTATCCAGAAAATCAGACGTTTCAATATGTTCCGCCTGATAGGCTTTCCCGCAGCCCGTACTTGAAAAGATAAAAAAAATTAGACCGATGCGGATAAAAATAGGCATAAAATACGGTGACCTGAACTGATATTGGAATTCAGCTTATAAGTGTAATGTATTTTTGCCGGATGGGTAGGGCAGCCGGAAGCGTTTTTACTCGGCTAAATTTAAAGGCGAAAAAAACCTGCCAGGGCAACCCCTGGCAGGTTTCATGTTCTCTGTGAGCAATGGATTATTAGCGGCCGCTCATGCCGTTGCCGATATAGGCGCCTGCAGCTGCACCCAGTCCGGAAGCGACGGGGTCGCCCTTGCCGAGTTCATAGCCTAAAGCGCTGCCTACAGCGCCTCCTACCAGTCCTGATGTGGATCGTTGATCAGGACTTGAATACCGAGGAGCGGGCGGCGGAGGCGGTGCCGGATAATATCTGGCTTCAGGCGCATGGTAATAGTGTCTCTCCACGATTACCTCACGGTGTTTATGATGGCCTCGGCCATGTCCTTTGCCGTGTCCCCCGGATGCATAAGAAGGCGAGGAATATGCGGCGACAAGCGCAGCCAATTGAATTATAAAAAGCAACTTTTTCATAGAATCCTTCTCAGTAAATAATTTAGTTCAGAGCAGGTGTGTCAACCAATACAATTGACGGCAGTTATAGGTTTTAAGAAATAGTAGGCGGCTAAACCTTAACGGATGCTTAACAAAAGCTGCCAAACCATGATTTCCTGTCGAAGTGGGTCGAAATCAAATAGTGACACAGGACTGCTATAACAACCGGCATTTTATTTTCGCATCCTCTATCAATAGCTGCTCCTGTCACGTCAAACTACAGCTGAACCATGAAAGTATAGTTCTTCTTGTTCTTTATTCAAAAAACTAAAAAATAATTAATTGCCGCAGCAATTTATGTAACGCTTATAATGATGGCGTTTTTTGATTTAATTATTATTTTTAGTGGCATATCTATAAATGGAAAATTTCATCCCCGGTCAGCGTTGGATCAGTAATACCGAATCAGAGCTCGGTTTAGGTCTTATTCTCGAGGTAACAGGCAATCGAGTCACTGTGCTTTTTCTGGCCAGTGACGAAAGACGCGTTTATGCGCGCGATAATGCGCCCTTAACCCGTGTCCGGTTCTCTCCGGGCGATCCGATTGAATCGATGGATGAGGTCAAGCTGAAAGTAATCAGACTGGACGAGCAAAATGGTTTGATCACCTATATCGCTAAAAATGAGAGTGGCCAGGAAGTGCGTCTGGAAGAAGTCGAATTGAATCACCACATCCAGTTTAACAAGCCTCAGGATCGGTTGTTCACAGGGCAAATCGACCCCAGCGCCTGGTTTCAGCTGCGTTACGAAACCTGGCGCCGGCTCCAGCAACACCAGCAATCGCCCGTCAAGGGCCTGCTCGGCGGGAGAACTTCACTGATTCCTCACCAGTTGTTTATCGCCCAGGAGGCGGCTAATCGCTCTGCGCCCAGAATCATGCTGGCCGATGAAGTGGGCTTAGGCAAAACGATCGAGGCTGGCCTGATCCTCCATCATCGGCTGATCAACGGGCTGAGCAACCGGATTCTGATTATAGTGCCGGAAAGTCTGTTGCATCAATGGCTGGTCGAAATGCTCAGACGCTTCAACCTGCGGTTCAGCATTTTTGATGAAGAGCGCTGCCTCGAAACGCACGGGGATAATCCGTTTTCAACCGAACAGCTGGTGCTGTGCAGCCAGAACTTCTTCGCCGCTTATCCGCGCAGGCAGCAGCAGGCGCTACAGGTGGCTTGGGATATGGTCATTGTCGATGAGGCGCATCATCTCGAATGGAGCGAGGAAGCGCCGAGCCTCGAATATCTGTTTGTCGAGCGTCTGGCTCAGTTGGCGCCCGGCCTGATATTGCTGACCGCCACGCCGGAGCAGTTGGGCAAAGAGAGCCATTTTGCTCGGTTAAGATTGCTTGATCCGGACCGCTTCTACAGCTTTGCAGCGTTCCTGGAAGAAGAACGGCTTTTTGAGCCGGTCGCCAACGCGGCCAAGGTGCTGCTGGCCGGTAAGCCTCTCGATGAAGCCGCCACAGACTCGTTAAGGACATTGCTTAAAAATGACAATGTTGAAATCCTGCTGCAAAATCTGAGCGATGCCGCCAAAGCACCGGCTGCGCGCAGTGAATTAATTAAGATACTGCTGGATCACCACGGCACGGGCCGCATTCTGTTCAGAAACTCCCGGCAAACGGTGCAAGGCTTTCCTGAACGGGAACGTTACGGTTATGCGTTAACCGGACAGGCCAATGCCGATGATCTGCAACAAGATCCCCGCTATGTCTGGCTGGTCGATAAAATCAAGCAGCTGGCCGGTCAGAAAGCCTTGCTGATCTGCAAGCACGCGCAAACGGCGATCGACCTTGAACAAACCCTGAGAAACCGCGCCGGCATTGCCTCGGCGGTATTCCATGAAGGCATGTCGATCATCGAGCGCGACCGCGCCGCCGCCTATTTTGCTGATCAGGAAAGCGCTGCGAGACTGCTGATCTGCTCCGAAATCGGCAGCGAAGGCCGTAACTTTCAGTTTGTCCATCACCTGATTCTGTTCGATTTACCGACCAATCCCGACTTGCTGCAGCAGCGCATCGGGCGGCTTGACCGTATCGGCCAGAAGCATGTGATCCAGATTCATGTGCCTTATCTGGAGAATACCGAACAGCACCGCCTGTATCGCTGGTATGACGAAGGCCTGAACGCCTTCCGCAGCAACTGCTCGGCGGCCCAGCCAGTCGCCGACCGGCTGCATGATGAATTGACCGCTTTTCTGCAGACCGAGAGTCAGGCCGAGATAGACGCTTTCATCAATAAAACGAAAGCTCTGACGGCGGAAATCGAGATCGAATTGCACAACGGCCGCGACCAGTTGCTGGAATTGAATTCCTGCCGGAAAGAGCCGGCCCAGGTTATTATCGACCAGCTCAAGGCCTACGAGAACGAAGGCGTGCTTTGGCCCTATATGGAAGATGTGTTTGAGTGCTATGGCGTCGATACCGAATTTCACTCGCCCGACTGCTTTATCCTCAGACCCAGCGAGCATTTGCGGCTCGCCCATTTTCCGGGGCTGCTTGAAGACGGCGTCACCGTGACCATTGACCGGGCCTGCGCGCTGGCGCGCGAAGATATGCTGTTCATGACGTGGGAGCATCCGATGGTAACAGGCGCCATGGATATGGTGCTGTCCAGTGAAACCGGCAACGCCGCGGTCAGCGTGGTTAAACACAGCGATCTGAAAGCCGGGCAGTTTCTGCTGGAGTGCCTGTTCATTGTCGAATGCAGCGCACCTGCCGAACTGCAGGTCGGACGTTTTCTACCGCATACCCCGATTCGGGTCCTCATTGACCAGAATATCAAAGACTTGAGCGAAACCATAGCGCACCGAAGCCTGATTGAAACAGGAACGACTTTCGATAAGCAGAAGATAGTGGCGTTCATGAACGGTCAGCGCCAGCATCTTGTCAAGATGCTGGACAAAGCCGAGCAAAAAGCCAACGCCGATATGCAGGTGCTGATCGCCGATGCGACCAAGGCCATGCTGGATTCATTGACCAGCGAGATAAAACGCCTGGCCAGACTGAAGAAAGTCAATCCGACTATTAGAGAGGAAGAAATCGAGCTGCTGAAGGATAGGGCGATGCTGTTGCATGAAAACATTCAGGTGGCGCAATTGAGGCTGGATGCCGTGCGGTTTGTCATCACCAGCTAAGGAATGTGGGGGCGACTTCAGTCGCCCCTAAAAGCATTTCATGTGAAGCAGAAATCAGACAGCTTCATGCTTCGTAGAAACAAGCCACTTTTCAAAAACTTATCGAGTATTTATTCATGATCAACATTGGCAAAATCAACAAGTTGAAAGTCGCCAGACAGCTGGGCTACGAGATATATCTCGATAGCGGAACCGCCAGGAAAATCCTGCTGGCCGATAAAAAACTGCCCACCAATTGCCAGGTTGGCGATACTTTGGATGTGTTCGTCTATGTCGATTCGGAAGGCCATCTGGCCGCGACGACGCAAAAGCCTCTGGCTCAGGTGGATGAAGTGGCCTGGCTGAAAGTGGTCTCTATCAATTATATCGGCGCTTTTCTGGACTGGGGACTGCCCAAGAATCTGCTGGTCCCGTTCAGTGAACAGCACCATGAAATGGAAGTCGGCAAGTCCTATCTGGTCAAATTATTCCTGGATGACAAGGGGCGTATTGCCGCGACGACCAAACTGGACGAATGGCTAGAGGAAGAATCGGTCGATTTCAAGCCAGGCCAGAAAGTGTCGCTGATCATCGCCGATAAAACCGAGCTGGGCTATAAAGCCGCCGTCAACAATACCCATTGGGGCCTGCTGTATAAAAATGAAGTGTTCCAGCCGCTTAGAAAAGGGCAAAAGCTGGACGGTTACATCAAGCAGATCAGAGACGATAAAAAGATCGATCTGGCCCTGCATGAGCCTGGTTACGGCAAAGTCGAATCATTGACCGATAAAATTCTGGCCAGGTTGAAGCAGAATGACGGCTATTTGGGGTTGAGCGACAAAAGCCCGCCGGAAACCATTTATACAGCATTCGGAGTCAGCAAAAAAGTGTTCAAGCAGGCCATCGGCGCTTTGTACAAGAAGCAGCTGATCCGTATTGAAACAGACGGGATCAGGCTGGTTTGATCCATACCCAGCAGTTCAGCATATAAAATCACAAAGGACTCAAGGCTCATGAAGGGCTGAGAGTCTGTATGATCTCATCATTTCCGTATTCCAAATAGCTCGTGAATTCTGTGGATGGTTCACCTGCCGATATCTTCTTGCGTGATCGCAGAGCAGTCTGAATGTGATTGCGTCAGCAAATACAAGTTCAAGTTTTTCGAATTTTCCACGCTGGTGTTGGTCACATTTCTAAAAATAAATAAAGGATCGGTTTCAGAGCAGTCATAAAAAATTATTGCACTGGTTCAGCACACTATCAAAAACAGCAAACTACAAATGGTGGTAGCCATTTATGAATGGAAGGTTTTTTATCGCAAACAAGGACCGCCAACGTTGGTTGATAATCCGTCAATGGATTTTAATATGGGTGCTGCTGACGCTGGTGCTGGCCGTCGTTCTGTGGATCGTTCATAAAACTCATGAGGCATCGACGCTGGCCTTAATGTATAGCGAAGGGCAACAGACCGTGAAGACCGCAAGCCAAACCGTTGACGAAGAATTGAGGCTACTGCATGGCGACATACTTTACCTGAGAGACCAGCCGGTGCTGCGTGACTGGCTCGAAAAGCAATCCCCCATAGCCTGGAAGCGTTTGGGGAACGACCTGCTCGCCTTCGTCAAATACCGCGAACTTTATGACCAGATCCGGTTTCTGGATGAAAAAGGGCAGGAGAGAGTGCGTATCAACTGGAATCAGGGACAGCCCGTGATCGTGCCGGCGAGAGAATTGCAGGACAGGTCCGAACTCTATTTTGTCGAGCAAGCGCTCGCTCTGAACAAGGACGATATCTACATCTCTTCATTCGACCTCGGCATCGAGCATGGCGCCATCGAGCAGCCGATAAAGCCCGTGATTCGGTTTGGCACGCCGGTATTCGACCGGCGCGGACAAAAACGCGGCATCATTCTGTTGAACTATCGGGGACAGCGATTGATCGATCAGCTTCGAGCGATTTCCAGGCAAAGCATCGGCAGTCTGTGGCTGCTCAACACCCAGGGTTATTGGCTGGTCGGCGCCCGCTCCGAGGACGAATGGGGCTTCATGTATCCCGACCGGAAGAACAAGCGCTTCGCCAACGATTATGGCGAGGCCTGGCGCTCTATTACCGAACACCCCGAACGTTTGCAATTCATGGCTGGCGGCGATTTGTTCACTTACGGCGCGATTACGCCGAGCGCACTGTTTGGAAAAGTCGGTGAGAACGTTGTCGCCGGCGATGCACACTGGCTGCTGGTCGCCCATGTGCCGGCCGAGGTGATTGACGAGAAAACGGTGGTGCAAGCCCGGTGGTTTGCATTTAGCACCTTAAGCCTGCTATTAGGCGCAGTCAGCTGGTTCATTGCCTTCTACCGCGTGAGGCGGAGACAGGTCGAAGCGGAAGTGGTGGCCAGCGAAGCCCGCTTTCGAGGGCTGCTTGAATCAGCGCCCGATGCCATCGTCATGACCAATCGCGAAGGAAATATCGCGCTGATCAACGCGCAGACCGAGAAATGGTTCGGCTATGCGCGCAATGAATTGTTGGGGCAGCCGATCGAAGTGCTGGTGCCCGAGCGCTTTCGTGAGCATCATGAAGATTATCGGCAAGCTTATATGGATAAGCCATTGGTGCGGCCGATGGGAATTGGCCTCTATCTGTCCGGCCGCCGAAAGGATGGCAGCGAGTTTCCGGTGGAGATCAATCTGAGCCCGTCGAAGATAGATCAGGAACTGTTCGTGATCAGCATTATCCGCGACATTACCGAGCGCAAGCGGGCGGAGCGGGCACAGCTCGAGGCGCAAGCCAAGTATCGGGAACTGGTCGACAATCTGCCGGTCGGCGTCTATCGCCAAACGCCAACGGCGGATGGACGGTTTCTGGAAGTCAATCCCGCCATCGTCGATATGTTCGAAGCCGAATCGGCAGAGCAATTACAGGCCCATCCGGTCGGTGATTTGTGCCTTGATCAAGACTGCTGGCAAGTCTTTGTAGACAAAATCATGAAGCAAGGATTTGTCGGCAACGAAGAGATACAGCTGGTTACCCTGCAGGGGCGCGAGTTTTTCGCGGCCGTCAGCGCTGCCATGAAGAAAGACAGCGCCGGCAATCTTTATTTTGACGGCATCATCGAAGATATCAGCAGACGCAAGGAAAACGAACGGCGCATCCAGCAACTGAATATGGCCCTGCGCGATCGGGCCATGATTCTGGAATCAGTCAACCATGAACTCGAAGCCTTCAGTTATTCGGTTTCGCACGATCTGCGCGCTCCATTGCGCGCCGTAGACGGTTTCAGCCGCATTCTGCTTGACGAATATGCGGATTGTCTGGATGAGACAGGCCAGGACCGCTTGAGACGGGTGAGGGCTGCTGCTCAGAAAATGGCGACATTGATCGATGATCTGCTCAAGCTGTCGCGCATCACTCGGTCTGAGCTGAAGCGGGAAGATGTCAATTTAAGCGCGCTTGCCGACGAAGTGATTGAGGAGCTGCGCAAGCAGGAGCCGGAGCGCATTGTACAATGTGCGATAGAACCGGGGGTAATCGTTTGGGGCGATGTCCGATTGTTGCGTGTCGTATTAGACAATTTGATCGGCAATGCCTGGAAATTCACGAGTAAACGGCCCGAAGCGCGGATCGAATTCGGCAGGCAAATGCAGGATAATGAACCGGTCTATTTTGTGCGCGACAATGGCGCCGGCTTCGATATGGCTTATGCCGAAAAACTGTTTGGCGCGTTCCAGCGCCTGCACGACAGCAGCGAATTTCCCGGCACCGGCATCGGGTTGGCGACCGTGCAACGGATTATCCATAAGCATGGCGGGCGTATTTGGGCTGAGGGTGCGGTCGAACAGGGAGCCATCTTTTATTTTACGCTGGAGGCGCGAGAGAATTTATGAACAATAAGGTCATTCTTCTGGTGGAAGATAACCCTGATGATGAGGCGCTGACTCTGCACGCCCTCAAGAAGAGCAATATTACCCATAAGATAATCGTGGCGCACAATGGCGCGGAGGCGCTGGATTATCTGTTTGGCACAGGGTCTTATGCAGGACGCGATCCTTATGATTTGCCGCTGGTCGTGCTGCTGGATCTGAAATTGCCCAAGATCGACGGCCTCGAGGTGCTGCGTCGCATACGGGATGATGAACGCACCCAGCTGCTGCCGGTTGTTCTTTTGACTTCATCCAATGAAGAAGAGGACCGGCTCAAAGGCTATATGCTGGGCGCCAACAGCTATGTCCGCAAGCCGGTCGACTTCGACGAATTTGTGCGGGCGGCAGGGCAGCTCGGCCTTTACTGGATATTGCTTAATGAGCCGCCGCCCGACTGATCGGATTGTAGAGAAAGGTGATGTCATGCTGAAGCGAGTAGATACTGCGCAACCCTTGCGCATACTGATCGTTGAAGACTCCGAAGATGATACGCTGCTGCTGGTGGATCAATTAGAGATAGAAGGCGGACAGTCTGTCGATTGGCAGCGGGTCGAGACGGAACAGGCTTTAACCGAGGCGCTGAAACAGCATTGGGATATCGTGTTGTCCGACTATACAATGCCGCATTTCAGCGGCATGCGGGCGCTTGAAGTAGTCAGACAGCACGACCTTGATCTGCCTTTTATCTTTGTGTCGGGAACGATCGGCGAAAATACGGCCGTGCTGGCGATGAAGTCCGGCGCTCAGGATTATGTTATGAAAGGCAATCTGACGCGCCTGGTACCTGCCGTGGAGCGCGAACTTGAAGAAGCGCAACTGCGCCGCGAACAGCGTCAGGCCGAAGACATGCTGCGCAAACTGTCCCTGGTCGTGGAGCAGGCAGCCGAAAGCGTTATCATTACCGATCCCGATGGCTGCATCGAATATGTCAATCCGGCGTTCGAGAGACTGACCGGCTATACACGCGCCGAGGCTGTGGGTTGCAAGCCCTCCATATTGAAATCCGGCCAGCAGGGTCAAGCTTTTTATCAGCATCTCTGGCAAACGGTGCTCAAGGGCGACATATTTACAGGCACCTTGATCAACCGTAAAAAAGACGGCGAGCTGTTCTATGAGGATAAAGTCATCACGCCTTTGAAGGACGAGCAGGGGCATATTAGGCATTTTGTTTCTACGGGACGTAATATCACCGAGCGCGTCAAGGCCGAAGAAGCACGCGCCCAGTTGGCCGCCATTCTGGAGGCCACGACCGACCTGGTCGCAATCCTTGATCTGGGCGGCTGCCTGCGTTACCTCAATAATGCCGGTTATCGCTTGCTCGGCCTCGACCCCAAAACGGATATCAGCAAAGTCTGTCTGACAGAGTTGTTTCCCGAACGCATAGAACATCAATTAAAAAACGAAGCGCTGCCTATCGCTTACCGTACAGGCACTTGGTCCGGAGAGACGGCTTTGCGGCGTATAGACGGCATAGAAATCCCGGTGTCCCAGGTGTTGCTGGTGCATTATGATTCGGCTGGGAAAGTCGAATACCTGTCCACGATTGCCCGCGATATTTCCGAACGCAAACGGTTCGAAGCCGAATTGCAGCATCAGGCTACACACGATCTTCTGACCGGCTTGCCAAATCGGGTTCTGTTGCTGGATCGGCTTGCCGCGGAATTGGAGCGTGCCCGGCATGCCAATAATTTTGTGGCCGTATTGTTCCTGGACATTGATAACTTTAAGCGGATCAACGACAGCATGGGGCATGCGGTCGGCGATACCTTGCTCCAGCAGATCGCCGACCGGCTGCAGGCCGCTTTGCGTCCTAATGATACGATCGCCCGCCAGGGCGGCGACGAGTTTGCGATCATAGTGGGCGATCTGCCGCGCACGGAAAACCTGATGGTCGTGCTGCGCAAGATTTATGCGGCTTTCGATCGCCCGATGTCTCTGGGCCTCCAGGAAACCTACATTACCTTCTGCACCGGCATCGCTATCTATCCGAACGACGGCACCGGCGTCGAAGAATTGTTGCGCAATGCCGGTACAGCCCTATACCGGGCCATCATGTCAGGTCATAATCAGCACCGCTTCTACGCGCCGGATATGAACGCCCGCAGCCATGAACTGCTGACGTTGGAGACTGATCTGCGCCTGGCTTTGAAGCGCAATGAGTTTCTGGTCTATTACCAGCCTCAGGCTGAGCTTAACACCGGCCACATTGTTGCCATGGAAGCATTGATTCGCTGGCGGCATCCGCAACGCGGACTGGTGACGCCGGCCGGCTTCGTGTCAATGCTGGAGGAGTCCGGATTGATCATGCAGGCGGGCGAGTGGATCTTGAACCAGGCTTGTGCTGAATACAGAGAAATGGGGCTTCACGATGTGCGTATTTCCGTCAACGTCTCGGCTTCCCAGTTCAACGATCCGGACTTGCTGCACAAGGTATGCCGTGTCATGAAACGGGACAACATCCCTCCGAATGCGCTGGAGCTGGAAATGACCGAAAATACCGTCATGCAGGACCCGGCAGCGGCGGCCGAGATCCTGAAGAAATTACGGGCGTTGGGCGTGCGCATCGCCATTGACGATTTTGGCACCGGCTATTCATCGCTATCCTATCTCAAACGCTTTCCACTGGATGCGCTTAAGATCGACCAGGGCTTTGTGCGCGATCTGGCCCGTGATACCAATGATGCGGCCATTGTCGAGGCCAGCATCACGCTCGGTAAAAAGCTCGGCCTCGAGGTCGTCGCTGAAGGCGTCGAGGGCAAGGAGCAATTCGATTTTCTGCGCGCCCACGACTGCGATCTGGCGCAGGGCTACTATGTCAGCCGCCCCTTGCGCAAGAATGAACTGATCGATCTGCTGCGGGAAGGTCGGCGCTGGTGAAAAGGGCATAGGCCAGTCATGCAGGCTGGGTTGGAACTTTAGCGGAAACCCGGCATGGAGCTTTGAAATGCCGGGTTTATCATCCAGCCTGCAATAAAATAAACGCTCAACCGTCCGGAACAACATGCTGCGATAAACTGCCGGGCCGCATCAATTTTTCAAACATTCCTGTCAGAGATAAAATGAGCGGATACTCCACCGGATATCGCTGAGCGGTTTTCATTCAGTTCCCGGTTTGGCCGACCATTCTGATTGTGAATCAGGTTGTATGACTTGAAACCGAGCAATACGTACAACCGTTAACCTGCCTGAATAATTGACCTGCTTTTTTCAGGGCACTGTCGCAATTGCTGATGGCTCCCAAATATTGAATCGCTTCCTTGGCAGGAAGATGAGCGCAATCCGATCTATGAACCACATGATCGCCATTGCTTTGAGCATTTCTCTCAACGTAAAACTCTGCCATAGTCGATACCTCTTCAGTTTGAGTTGTCTGAAAATTGGCTCGAAAAAATCAGTCCGTATGACCAAATCCGGCTTCTGTCGGGCTTCGCACATTCAACCTGCACGATGTCATAAAAATGACAGAATATAACGCTGAATACCGGAAACTATCGAGCTCGTTTAACAAAGTAGCAGAATTTGTACCAGCTCAAGTCAGGGACGCAATGATCCTCGAAGATTATCGCTAAATCAGACGGGCGTAACCAGACCTGACTTTACAGTTTCAGTCAGGCCTTGTATCTCGCCGTCGGTGATAAACACCAGCCGGCTGCGGCCATCATCTGATGTTCTGGAGGGCAACAGCGTCGGCGGATAAAGCCGGCCGGCCGATCCTTGCACGCACACCGGCGCATCATGCTCGGTAGTGTAAACCACGCCTTTCAGGCGCAGCAATTGGGCGGCATGCCGGTCTAGCAGGCTCTCCAGCGCAGCTTTTAAGCGCGGCCAGGAAACAGGATGGTCAAGTTGCAGTGTTGTGCTGCCAAACCCGTGTTCCGGTATCGGCGTATTGGTTTTCAATCGATAGCAATTTCGTCTCGGAAACGCAAGCAAAGTGGCGGGATTAATGTCGCCATGCGCAGCCTGAATTTTTGATGCTGCCGGCGCCAGACGATTCAACAGCGCTATCAGGTTGTCTATTTGCTGGTCTTCCGCCAGATCTGTGTGCGTAATGATCAAGGTATCGGCCCAGGCAATCTGGGCCAGGGCCTCGGGAAAGCGGTTCAAGACATCCGCGCCGGAAGCGGCTGAAACCGACACGATCACGCCATCCAGTCGATAGCGCGATGACAGCCAGCGCTCTCTTAATAAAGTGTCCAGCACCGGCTCGGGGTTGGCGATGCCGCTGGTCTCGATCAGTACGCGGTCGAACGGCTTCTGGGCTTGCGATTGCCAGGCCATGCGCAGGTTTTTCAGCAGTGGCGTTAAAGCGCCGTGTACCTGACAGCACAGACAGCCGCCTGACAAAGTGCTCAAGGGCACGTTGTGCTGCCTGAGTAATTGCTGATCGACAGGTGTGGCGCCGAATTCATTGATTACGACAGCCGAGCGCGGCGCATGGCTTAGCAGGCGGTTCAGCAGGGTGGTTTTGCCGCTGCCGAGAAAGCCGCTTAAGATGATGACGGGAATTTGTGCAGGCGAATTCATTTAATAACTCAATCTAAAGCCCACTTCCGCTCCACGCCCGGCTTCCGGCGCAAAGTTGCGCAGGTAAGAGGTCGAATTGCGAATGTTTTGATCGAGCAAATTGCTGCCTTTGGCGAACAACATCAACTCGGCATCCTTATAAGCTTTGATTCTGTAATTAGTGCCCACATTAAGCAGGAAATAACCGGCGGTCGAGGTTTCGAAGTCGCCGGCATGCGGCTGGGAATCGGCACGGGTAAAGCGCAGGTAACCGGAAAATTCCTGCTTGCTGTAATCCAGCTGCAGGCCATAGCGCAGCGGCGGCATGCGAGGCACATCGCCGCCATTGACGAATTGCCCCCGGGTGTAGTCGCTGAACAAAGTCAGGTCCAGCTGGCCATGACGGTTTTGCATCACTGGAAAGATCAGCTTGGCCTCATAGCCCTTGAAGATCGCATCATTCTGGCGGGTGGTCTGCACAGGCACGCAGTCGACGGCACAAGGATTGCCGTCCTCGTCGACGAATTCGCCGCTGCGCTGCTGAGTGATGTAATCGCTGGCCCAGTTGTGGAACAGATCGAATTCGGCGCTCAGCCAGTCGGATTTGAAACGGTAGCCCAGGTCCAGGTTGTAAGAAGTTTCTTCTGTTAAATTAATGTTGCCGCGTTCGAAGCTGCGCGTGGCATCATGGAAGCCGTTGGTCAGCAATTCCTGGACATTGGGCGCCCGCGAGGAACGGGTGACGGCCAGATTCAGATTGTTTTGGTCATTGACTTTCCACTCTGCCGAGACCGACGCACTGACCGGCGTATAGCTGAGGTCGTTCATGCCCTCCGGCTGGATGTCGGTTTGTTCGACCCGAGCGCCGAGCTGGTAGGTGACTGCGCCAACGTCAATCGATTCCACCGCAAACACGCCGTAGCTGTTGATTTGGGAATGCGGAATGATGTGCTCGCCAGTGAGTTTTTCAATGGCATTAAAGTCGCTCGCTTGTGCCTGAAAACCTACCGAGCCATACAACGGTCCCAAGTCCTGATGAGTCAGTTCCAGCCGGCCTTCGTAAGTTTTATTGGTGTAAAATGCGCCGGGTTCGCCATTGGCTATCTCCGTGTGTTGATAGTCAGTATAGCCGAACCGGGTGCGCAGGCTCTTGGCAAAGCGGAACGGATCCTGTAGCTCGCTTTTAAAATCGTACTTATCCTGCCTGAGGGCGATCCGCACGGTTTCCTCGCCGGTGCCGTCCGGCGCGATGCCGTAATTATTGTTCAGATTGTTGATAGAAATGCCGGCGAATCCCGGATCGCCGATCCAGGACAGACCGGCCGAGCCGCTGATGGCTTCAGCACTGGTATTGTTCAGATGGCCGACGGGATTGTCGACTACAACCAGCGACGGATCGGTGATCGATACGGCAGCGGTATCGATGGCGCGGCCGCCGATATCGAGATTGCCGCGATGGCGGAAAAAACCGTCGAGATGATAGGCAATGTTGCCTTGCCCGCCTTCCAGCTTCATCGTGGTACTGGTTTCATTGGACGTGGAGTCAAAGCGCTGTTCCAAGGCGCCGCCCAATAACTTATCCGGCATCTGGCCGGGGATGCGATTGTCAATGACGTTGACCGCTCCGCCTATTGCGCCGCTGCCATAGAGTAAAGTGGCGGGGCCGCGCAGCACTTCGATGCGTTCCGCCAAAAGCGGCTCGACACTGGTGGCGTGATCCGGGCTGAGCGCCGAGACATCATTGCTGCCAATACCGTTATTTAGCACTCGTACCCGAGGGCCGGCCTGGCCGCGAATGACCGGCGTACCCACGCCGGGGCCGAACGACTGATTGCTGATGCCCAGTTCGTCTTTTAAGGTGTCACCGATGCTGTGACCGGTCTTCATGCGTAGTTCGTCATCTGCCAGTATCGTTACAGGAGCCGCTGTTTTCAATGAGTCGGCTCGCAAAGGCGCAGTGACGACCACTTCCTCCAATTCAATAGTCGATGATTCTTCGGCAAGCACCGGAACAGTGAGAGATCCTGATGCAACCAGTAAAATCAATTTTTTGTACATCATCGTTGTAAATTAATAAAAACTAATGTTATATCGTTACACTTAAGCCATAAATGGACAGGCGCTTTTTGCGTTCAGATTAGGCTGATTGATCATGAGATGATGCGCATCCAGCGCAGGTGCCATGGATTTCAATCGATTTATAGCTGATGGAAAAACCGGCCTGTTTGATTTCCGACGATAGGGCATGCATGACTTCGAAGGCGGCGCGTTCTTCAATCTCATGACACTGATCGCAAATCAGCAGTAGTTGTTCATGCTGTCTGCCTGAGCAATTGCAGCCGACATAGGCATTAAGGCTTTCCACTTTATGAATCAGGCCCTGACTCATCAGGAAATCCAGCGCGCGATAGACGGTTGCCGGCTTGGCGGAATAGTTCAAAGGCTTGATTTGATCGAGCAGGTCATAAGCCTTGACGGCTTTGTGGGTCTCCCAGATCAACTCCAGCACTTTGCGGCGTATCGGCGTCAATTTCACGCTGCGGTTGATGCAAAGCCGTTCCGCCATGTTGATGGCTTCGGAAATACATTTTTCGTGATCGTGAGACAGGGAGTAGCTCATGGTTTCATTGGAAAAAGTTAATCAGAAAGAATCAACAATCCATTTGCGATGCAGACGGAGGCTGAATATCTATTGAAATGTTATGTTATAACATTTTAAACGAAAAAGATAGCTAGCGTGCTAACCGATCGTATTGCTTTAAGTTTGTGAGTTATAGCGGGCGATTGCTTGACTTGACGAGCGTGTTTATCGTTCTGATTGCGGGCGGGTTTTTACAGGAGGTCGCACTGCATTGCCATAACGAATAAGGTTAGATTGTGTGAGCAAAGCGAACCACAATCTGAACCGGTTGT
>NZ_JADMKV010000150.1 GCF_015476545.1 Methylobacter sp. BlB1
TCGAGTAGTTGTGCCGCTTCCTTAGTGCTAAGCCATGAATGTTCTATCATTTTTTGTTTTACGATTACTTAATTTTGCGGTTTCTATATTGCATATATTGCATTTTTTAAGTAATTTATGTCCTATAAAACATATGGTTTTTTTAAGTTAATAGCATGAGACAATACATGGATCATTAAGTTTATTTGTCACATAATAAAAAGTCTGTGGTTTAGGTTGATGTTCAATGAAAACAATCAGTTAGGCATTGGAATTGCATTGTTAGCTTTATAGAAAAGGGCGAAATTAATTTGCGCATATTGCAATTATTTTCAGAGCAGTAAGAAAATGTTGCACATGAGGATTCGCCAGGCTTTTCTCCGTAAAGATATGCAGGAAGCCAAACGAGAGGTTCACCCTTGGAGAGATATTGGCTACTTATTGGGGATGATTTAGTTTATCTGTTAGCAAAGATGCTCGAAAAAGAGCTAAGTCGAAAATAACAGTCAAGAGCCAATATTGCGGCTCATTGAGCAACTTGCTGATGAAATGTTTGAGTTGATTCAAGTTATAAAAAAATAACTGAAGAAAGGCAATAAGTTAATGGCAATGGTTTGAAAATATTAATTTATTGTGATTTTGACCAGCAAAAATCTAATGGTCATTAACTATTTTCTGGGGAGCCCAAAGATTAAGGCGCGGGATGAATACCTGAACAGAGATTATTCAATGTTCGGTACTAAGTTAACAGTGCCAGCGGTCGTACAGCATTAACTATGAAATATACACAGTGAAGTACAGCATTCATATCAAAGCCTATCTTTCGATTGATCGGTACTAATTTTTAATAATAAAAAGCAAAAAGGTTATAAAGGGATATATATGTCTATCGCAACCAAAGTTATTAACTTAAACGAACCTTCAACTGCTGGAACAATTCAGGAGACGAATGGAACTCTAGTCCTTGAGCAGCCCAGTCGAGTGTTTCTTAATCTGAAGCCGACTGACATTAAATCTTATGTTCGGCAGGGTACAGATCTGATCATTGACCTTGGCGGAGAGAAACTTCGTGTTATTAATTTTTACCATGTTAACGGCGATAGCAAGCTATATCTGAACGATGAGGATTGTGAAGGCATTGTACAGGTTGATCTTTCGCCGACTGTCGGCGATGAGGCAGTGATTGTTCAATATATACCGCAAACGGAGCCCTCGCCATTCGAATCATTGACTTGTGTTGCCGAGGATGACGTCTATGCAATGGTAGGGACGGCCGCGCTTATAGGTCTCGGAGTAGGGCTTGGAGTTGCTTTAAGCGGTGACGACGATTCTGTTCCAGCCGCTTCCGGCTTTGGCTCCGAGACAGTACCTCCAACCCCTATCAACCCACCAGATCCTATTAATCCACCAGATACCACGGCACCAGCCGCCCCGGTAATCAGCAGTATCCAGGATAATGCGGGCGCCGTACAAGGTCCGGTGGCCTCAGGCGGCAGCACTGATGATACCACGCCAACGGTAAACGGCAGCGGCGCCACACCCGGCGATACCATCACCCTTTATGACGGCACGACGGCTATCGGCAGCACCACGGTAGCGCCTGACGGCACCTGGAGCATCACCCCGGGATCACCATTGCCCGAGGGGAACCACAACCTCACAGTAACCGCAACCGATCCGGCAGGCAACGAATCAACTCCCAGTGATCCTTACAACGTTGTTATTGACACCACGGCACCGACGGCGCCGAGCATCGGCAGCGTCACGGATGACGTGGGTGCGGTCCAAGGTCCGGTCGCGAACGGCGGCAGCACCG
>NZ_JADMKV010000151.1 GCF_015476545.1 Methylobacter sp. BlB1
CCGCATCGGTCAGCTCGCGCGGCGTGCCGAGGTGATCCAGGTGGTAGTAATAGACCTGTGAGGCCGCGCCCTGCCGGTCGATGCAGGCCAGCGGCCGGAAGCTGCCGGGCTCGAACAGATAGGTGCGCTGCCGCGCCGCCCGGGTCTCCTGCAGCAGCCGCGCGCCGTCATAAATGAAGCGCGTTTCGCCGTCGGGCGTCTGTTTGGTGGTACGCCGGCCCAGCGGATCGTAGCGGTACTGGCTGACGCCGTGCGGCGTTTCGGCGCGGATCAGCCGATTATCGCTGTCGTAGGCGTAGCGCGTGACGAGCCGGCCCTGCTTGCCGCGCCGTTCTTCGGTCAGGTTGCCGGCCGCGTCATAACTGAAATGCCGGTCGCCCAGCAGCATCAGGCGGTCGCCTTGGACCAAGCCGCCGCTGTCCTGATTGACGCCGATCAGGTTGCCGGCCGGGTCGTGCACGAAACGTTCCGGCGTCAGGCCGTCGACTTCGAGCAGCCGGTCGGCCGGATCGTACAGATAGCGGCTGGCGCCCTGGCGCAGGTCGTCGACGGCCGCGAGCTGGCCGGCGGCGTCGTAGCCGTAGCGCCGGCCGAGTACGGCAGCTTTATCGCGCCGGCCGGCCTGGTGTTGGGTCAGTCGGCCCAGCGGATCGTAGGCGTAGCGGCTGACCAGCTGGCCCTGCTGGCGGGCGGTTTCCAGGCCTTGCTCGTCGAACTGGTGCCGGCTGAGGATTTCGCCGTCCAGGCTGACCGTGTGCAGGCGGCCTTGGGCGGTGTACGCGTAATTGATACGCTGGCCCGTGGGCGTGACGGTCGCCGTGCGCCGGCCCAGGGCGTCGTATGCGTGCGTGACCGCGGCGTCGTTCTGGCTTTCGCTGACGACCTGGCCGAGCGCGTTGTACTGGAACTGCAGTTGCGCGTGGCTGTTGCGGGCGCGGCTCAGGCGACCGAGCGGATCATAGGCGAATTCGCTGACGGCGCCGTCCCCGCCGGTCTTTTTCAGCAATCGCCCGAGCGGGTCGCGCTGAAAGCGCGTGACCTGCCAGGCCTGCTCGCCGCGCTGGGCGTACAGGTCCAGTTGGCCGGCGGCGTCGTAGTGGTAGCGCTGGACGCGGCCGTCGAAGCCGATCTCTTCGATGAGATTTTCGTCCTTGTCGTAGTTGAGCTGGTAATGCTCGCCTTTGGCGTTGCTCAGCCCGGTCAGGTTGCGCTCGCTGTCGTAGTGATAGCGCAATACCTGGCCGGCCGGGTCGATGCGCTCGGTGAGCTGTGACAGGCCGTCGCCGTAGCGGTACTCGGTGCTGCGCCCGGCCGCGTCGGTGTAGCGGGTCAACAGGCCGGCCTCGTTGTATTCCAGCTTGACCACGGCGCCGTCGGAGGCTTTGACGGCAATGATGCGGCCGGCAGCATCGTACCGGTACTGGCTGACCTGCTGGTGGTGCTGGGCGGCGATGAGGCGGTCTTCACCGTCGTAGCGGTAATGCCGGCGGCTGCCGTCGAAGCCGATCTCGCCGACCAGGCGCGCCTGCCCGTCCCAGAGCAGGGTGCGGGTCTGGCCTAGGGCGTTGGCGATCTGCGCCGGCAGGCCCTGGTCGGTGTAGGCGATGCGCGTGACGCCGCCTTGCGGGTCCTCGGTTTGGATCAAGCGGCCCTGGTCGTCGTAGCCGCGGCGCCAGGTCTGGCCCAGGGGATCGGTCAGGCCGGTCAGCTGGCCCGTTTCGCTGTAGGCTAGCTGCGTCGTATGGCCGAGCGGGTCGGTCACGGCGGTCAGCCGGCC
>NZ_JADMKV010000152.1 GCF_015476545.1 Methylobacter sp. BlB1
TCAGCGGCACCATGTTGATTTCCGAAACCGGATGCTGGCTTTTGTTTTGGTCGAAGCTGCCGAAGGCCATCACGCACCCCCTAAAACGACGGCCGCTTTGGGGCTGGCGTCTGGCTGCACGGCGATGGGCGCGCCGGTGGTCAGGAAAGCGAACAGGTCATGCGCGTAGGCGTCGAGCCGCGCCAGCACCAGGCGGTTGGCGCGCGCGCAGGCGTTGTAGGCCAGCACGGCCGGAATCGCCACGGCCAGGCCCAGGCCGGTCATGATCAGCGCCTCGCCCACGGGGCCTGCAATCTGGTCGAGCGTAGCGGCTCCGCCCTGCCCGATGCCGAGCAGGGCGTGGTAGACGCCCCAGACCGTGCCGAACAGGCCGACGAAAGGCGCGGTGCTGGCGATCGAGGCCAGCGCCGTCAGGCCCCATTCCAGGCGCGCGGTTTCCTCGTCGATCGCGCGGCGCATCGAGCGGGTCAGAAACTCCGAAGCGGAGCCGGCCTCGTGCAGACGATGCGCGCCATGCGCGGCGTGATGCCGCGCCGCGGTTATGGCGTGCCAGGCCAAGTAGGCGAACGGCTCGTTCGGCGCGTGCCGGTTCAGATATCGGGCGACCTCGTCCAGCGAGGCGGCGTCCCAGAAGGTTTTCAGAAATTGCGCCGAGCGCCGGCGCATCATGGCGCCTTGCCAGGTTTTGACGACGATGAAATACCAGCTGGCGACCGACATCGCGGCCAGCAAGGCAAAAAGCGTTTGCCCGACGCCGTCGCTCTGGGCCAGGAAATGAGTGAGATTGTCTTTGAAATCCATGCGTTTATCCTTCAAGAGAAAATGAAATGGGAACGACGACCCAGGCCGGCACAATCTGGCTGCCGCGGCGCGCGGGCACGAAGCGCCAGTGCTTGACCGTTTCCAGCGCCGCTTGGTCCAGGCGGCTGAAGCCGCTGGTTTTTTGCACGCTCAGCTGGGCGACCGTGCCGTCGGTGTTGATCATGGCGCGCAGCAGCACTTTGCCCTGTTCGCCCAGTCGGCGCGAGATCCGGGGATAGGCCGGAGGCGGATTGTCGAGGTAATCGGCGTTGAGGTGCGGCTGGATTAACGGCGCCGCTTCCGCCGGCGCGCTCTTGGCGGGCGCCGGCGGCGTTTTCGGAGCTTCCGCCGTTGGCGTTTTCGGGGTTTCCGCCGTCTGCGCAACGGCTATTTCCGAAGCGCTGTCGGATGCGGAAATCAGCGGTTTCGGTTTGGCCGGCGCCGGCTTGCGCGGTTTTGCCTTGGGCTTGGCGGCCGGTTTGGGCTTTTTTTGCGGTTTCGGCGGTTCGGGTTTCGCCGGCTCGGCGCGGGACTGCGGCGATGCAATCCAGGCGACTTGAATGGGCGTTGGCGGCGTGACAGGCTCTGGCTTTTCGAACGCCGGCGCCGCCGCAAGCCAGATCAGGTGAAACGCGAGCGCGGCGCCAAGGCCGATCGCGCCTTCGCTCCGGCGGCATGCCGGCAGTTTCGGCAGGCGTTGGCTGAATGGATTATTGAGCGGCATGGGCTCATTGCCGGCACGCAACTGGGCGCAAGCCGATGTCTCTGCCCTGGCCGGAGATTCCGGGAAATGGATGATTTTTTTAGCCTGTGCCGACATAGCGTGCCTCGCGATTGGTAAAAAGGCTGGCTAGCTTCCTGGCCCGGCAGGGCTGGATGGCTGGCTATGCCGCTGGTTGGAGCGGGTATGGTTATTTCGTCAAAATCAGTTTGCCGTTGCTGGTGATGCGCAGGCGGTATTCGTC
>NZ_JADMKV010000153.1 GCF_015476545.1 Methylobacter sp. BlB1
GCACATCGAGGCCGCACAGGGCCAGCAGTTCTTCCCGCGTGCCCTGCTCGACGAACTGGTCGGGCAGGCCGATATTGAGCACCGGCATCAGGATCTTCTGCGCCTGCAGGAAGTCATTGACGGCGCTGCCGGCGCCGCCGGCCAGCACGTTCTCCTCGGCGGTCACGAACACGTCATGGCTCTTGGCCAGTTCCAGAATTAAATCCGTATCGATCGGTTTGACGAAGCGCATGTTGACGACGGTCGCGCCCAGGTGCTTGCCGGCCGCCAGCGCCGGCGCCACCAGACTGCCCCAGGCCAGGATCGCGATGCGGCTGCCCTGGTGGCGGACTTCGCCCTGGCCGATCGGCAACGCAGTCAGGCCGGGCTGCACCGTGACGCCTGGGCCCTTGCCGCGCGGATAGCGTACGGCCGCCGGCCCTTCGTACTGATAGCCCGTGGTCAGCATCTGCCGGCATTCGTTCTCGTCGGCCGGCGCCATGATCAGCATATTGGGGATGCAGCGCAGGAAGCTGTGATCGAAGCTGCCGGCATGGGTCGGGCCGTCCGGGCCGACCAGGCCGGCCCGGTCCAGCGCGAACAGCACGTCCAGGTTCTGCAGGGCGACGTCGTGGATCAGCTGGTCATAGGCGCGCTGCAGGAAGGTCGAGTAGATCGCCACCACCGGCTTGGCGCCCTGGCAGGCCTGGCCCGCGGCCAAAGTGACCGCATGCTGCTCGGCGATGGCGACGTCGAAATAGCGCTGCGGGAAGCATTCCGAGAACTTGACCAGCCCCGAGCCCTCGCGCATGGCCGGCGTGATGCCCAGCAAGCGCTCGTCCTGGCCGGCCATGTCGCACAGCCACTGGCCGAAGACTTCGGTATAGCTCGGGTAGGGCGACGGCGCCGATTGCGGCAGGCAGTCTTTCGAAGGATCGAAGGCCGGCACGCCGTGATAGGCCAGCGGGTCCTTCTCGGCCGGGGCGTAGCCCTTGCCCTTCTTGGTGACGATGTGCAGGAAGCGCGGCCCTGTGGTGTGCTTGAGGTTCTCCAGGGTCGAGACCAGCATGTCCAGGTCGTGGCCGTCGATGGGTCCGATGTAATTGAAGCCCAGTTCCTCGAACAAGGTGCCGGGCACGATCATGCCCTTCATGTGCTCCTCGGTCTTGCGCGCCAGCTCCCAGACGCTGGGCATCCTGCTCAGCACCTTCTTGCTTTCCTCGCGCACGGAGGCGTACAGCCGGCTGGACAGGATCTTGGTCAGGTAGTTGTTCATGGCCCCGACTGGCGGCGAGATCGACATCTCGTTGTCGTTCAGGATCACCAGCAGGTTGGCGTCCAGGGCCCCGGCATGGTTCATGGCTTCGAACGCCATGCCGCCGGTGATGCTGCCGTCGCCGATGATGGCCACCATCTGTTTGTCCTCGCCTTTCAGGTTCGAGGCGATGGCCATGCCCAGGGCCGCGCTGATCGAGGTGCTGGAGTGGCCGACGCCGAAGGCATCATACTCGCTCTCGGCGCGGCTGGGAAAAGCCGAGACGCCGCCCTTGGTGCGGATGGTGGGCATGGCCTCCTTGCGGCCGGTCAGGATCTTGTGCGGATAGGCTTGATGGCCGACGTCCCAGACCAGCTGGTCGGACGGCGTGTCGAAGACATAGTGCAGGGCGATGGTCAGCTCGACCGTGCCGAGCCCGGCCGCGAAGTGGCCGCCGGAGATGCTGACCGTGTGGGTCAGGTACTCGCGCAGCTCCCGGGCCAGGGCCGGCAGTTGGTCTTT
>NZ_JADMKV010000154.1 GCF_015476545.1 Methylobacter sp. BlB1
ACGGCGCTGCAGCGTTGCGCCAGGCTCAGCGGCGCATGTTCATGGCGCAGCAGGTTGGCCAGTTGTGTTTGCACGTCACGGGCTTGCTCCAGGACACTGCCTTGGGCCAGCTGCACGCGCAACGGCAAGGTGTTGATGAACATGCCCAACACCCGGCCGGCGCCTTCGCCGCCCTGCATGCGCCCGAACAATACCGTGCCGAAAACCACGTCATCGCGCCCCGTGGTCCGCGACACCACCATAGCCCAGGCCAGGTGAAACAGGCCGGCGGCGCTGATGCCCAAGGCCCTGGCCTGTTCCCGCAGGCGTCGAGCCAGATCTGCGGCGATGGTCAGCTCGGCTTCCTGAATCCGGCTGCCGTCGCCCATTACATCGAGCAGACCGAACGGCGCGGTCGGCTCGTCGACATCGCCGAGCATCTCGCGGAAAAAGGCTTCGTGCTCTTCCCGGCTGATCCCTAGCCGCGCCTGCGCAACAAAGTTGCGGAACGGCAGCGGCGCCGGCAGTTGCTCTGCCTGGCCCAACTGGAGCATCTGGATCTCCTCCAGCAGGATGGCCATCGCAGTGTGATCGAGCGCCAAATGATGGGTCAACAACAGCAGCAGCCAACGCCCTTTCCTTGAATCATAGACCGTGAAGCCGTTGATCATCGGTGCCTGACGCACATCGATGCGGTAACGTCTCGTATCGTAACGTTCCGCCAACTGTTCGGCGGCATCGCCGGCTTCAGGGTCCAGAATGACCTCTTCAATCGCCAGTTTCGCTTCGCGCCAGACCACCTGCACCGGTTCCGGCAGCCCCTCCCAGGCCACGGCCGTGCGCAGGATATCGTGGCGTGTGATCTCGGCCTGCAGGGCGGCCAGGAACCCGTCTAGACGTTCACGCGTGTCGAACGCCAAGAGAGAGGGCAAGAGATAGGCATCCCCTTCGGACTCCATCAGGTGGTGGAACAGAATGCCTTCCTGCAGCGGCGCCAGCGGATAGATGTCCTGCACGTTGGCTGCCCCGCCCGGCACAGACGCCGTGATGCGGTCGATATCGGCCTGCGCCAGATCAACCAGCGGCAGCAGGTCCGGCGTAATGGCCGTGCAGCCGTCAGGAATGCAGTTGGCCGGGATGACCAGCTGCTCGATCTGGCTGCCGTTATCGGCCAGCGCCGCCAACCCGGCCAGCGTCGGTGCGGTGAACAAGGCCTGTATGTCGGCAGCCAACCCGACCTGACGCATCCGTGCGATCAAGGTCACGGCCAGCAGGGAGTGCCCGCCCAGCTCGAAGAAATTATCATGGCGGCCGATCTGGTCGATCTTGAGCAGTTCGACCCAGATGGCCGCCAGGGTTTGTTCGGTCTGGCCTTGCGGCGCTTCATAGCCGCGCGCGGCGTAGGCATCGCCGTCCGGCGCCGGCAGGGCCTTGCGGTCCAGTTTGCCGTTCGGGGTCAGCGGCAGCGCGGCCAGCTGCACGAAGGCAGCTGGCACCATGTAGTCGGGCAGCGCCTCGGCCAGATGCGCGCGCAGCTCGTCCACGCTCAGCCCGGCTTCTCCGGTGTAGTAGGCTACCAGCCGCTTGCCGCCGGGACCGTCTTCGCGGGCCAGTACGACCGTTTCCCGGACCGCCGGGTGTTCTGCCAGCCGGGCCTCGATCTCGCCCAGCTCGATGCGGAAGCCGCGGATCTTGACCT
>NZ_JADMKV010000155.1 GCF_015476545.1 Methylobacter sp. BlB1
TACGACAAAATCGCTTGGTAGTTAAAGTACGACAAAGTCCCTTGGTGTTAACAGAAAGCGTCGGATTGGTCTTGTCCTGATTTCTCAAACGTATTTGTAATGGCAGCTGATAACAAAAACCAACAATTAACTGGATTAACTTTGGGGGCAATAGGCATCGTGTTCGGCGATATTGGCACGAGCCCCTTATATGCTGTTAAGGAAGTTTTTCATGCCGGATTAACTACAGATACTAGTCATATCCTTGGCGCTCTCTCGCTGATTTTCTGGTCGTTGACGCTGGTGGTCACGACCAAATATGCGATTTTCATCATGCGTGCCGACAACAAAGGCGAAGGCGGCATCATGGCGCTGATGGTGCTGGCCTTGCACGGTTCCCGGGATAATCCGGGCAAAATGCGTTTCATTGTCACCATTGGTTTGATTGGAGCGGTTCTGTTTTATGGCGACGGCATGATCACGCCGGCCATTTCCGTGCTCAGCGCGGTCGAAGGCCTGAGCGTTGTTGCTCCGCCGCTAGCGCAATATGTGGTGCCGATTACCGTTGCCGTGCTGGGTGGACTGTTTGTTATACAGGCTAAAGGCACCGGCGAGGTTGGCAAATTGTTCGCGCCGGTCATGTGTATCTGGTTTGCTGTGCTGGGGATCATGGGGATAATTAATATTGTCCAGCAGCCGGAGGTATTAATGGCTGTTAATCCCTATTATGCAGTCAACCTGCTGGGTGAATTGGGCTGGAAAGGTTTTTTAATCATGGGATCAGTGGTGTTAGTCGTTACTGGTGCTGAAGCACTGTATGCTGACATGGGACATTTCGGCCTGAAACCGATACGCTATGCCTGGTTCAGCTTTGTCTTTCCGGCCCTGCTGCTCAATTATTTTGGCCAAGGCGCACTGTTGCTTAGGCATCCCGAGGCGATAGAAAATCCGTTCTACCTGCTCGCACCGACCTGGGCGCTGTATCCGCTATTGGTACTTTCGACGCTAGCCACAGTGATTGCCTCGCAGGCGGTCATTTCCGGTGCCTTTTCGATAACACGGCAGGCCATACAATTGGGCTACTGCCCGCGTATGCAGATTCTGCATACCTCGGGCGAGGAAATGGGGCAGGTTTATATCTCGGTTGTCAACTGGCTGCTGATGGTTTCAGTATTTGTGCTGGTGTTGAGCTTTCAGTCTTCATCGGCACTGGCTTCAGCCTACGGTATTGCCGTTACAGGCACCATGATTACGACCACAATCCTGGCTTTTATCGTGATTTCGGAATTATGGCAATGGAAAAGAAGCACCAGCATTGCTTTTTTATCAGTTTTCCTTGCTATAGATTTCCTGTTTCTTTCGTCTAACAGCCTGAAAATTCCGACCGGCGGCTGGTTGCCGTTAGTCGTTGGTTCCGCACTATTTCTGATGATCACCACCTGGATCAAAGGCCGCGAACTGTTGGCGGCCTATCTGGATGAAAAACGGGTATTGTTCGAAGAACTGGAAGAAAAAGTATTGGATCAGTCCCTGGTGACGGCGCCAGGCTCGGCCATCTATTTAGCCAAAAATCTGCATGGCGTGCCACAAGTGATGGTGCACAACCTTGAGCACAATCATGTCTTGCACGAGCAAGTCATGGTGCTGACGGTCG
>NZ_JADMKV010000156.1 GCF_015476545.1 Methylobacter sp. BlB1
CTGCTGCGCCATGAACATGCGCCGCTGAGCCTGGCGCAACGCTGCAGCGCCGTGCAGGCACCGGCGCCGCTGTTCAGCGCGCTGCTCAACTACCGGCACAGCCAAGCGGACGCTTCGGCCGACAGCTCACCTGCCTGGCAGGGCATCGAAGCCCTGTCATCGGGCGAAGAGCGTACCAACTACCCGATCGTATTATCCGTGGATGACCTGGGCAAAGGGTTTGAACTGACGGTACAAATCCTGCCGCCGGTGGCGCCGGAACGGGTATGCGCCCTGATGCACACGGCGCTGGACAACCTGATCACGGCCCTGGAGACGGCGCCGGGCACTGCCATGCGCCAGATCGGCGTGCTGCCGGAGGCCGAACGCCGCCAAGTGCTGGTCGACTGGAACGCCACCCAGGCCGACTACCCACGGGACCGTTGCGTCCATGAACTGTTCGAGGCGCTGGCTGCCCGGAATCCCGAGGCCGATGCCGTGATATGCGACGGCGGACGGCTGAGCTACGTCGAACTCAACGCACGGGCCAACCGTCTGGCGCATCACCTAATAAGCCTCGGCGTCAAGGCCGGCGATTATGTCGCGTTGCTGATAGAACGCTCGGCCGATCTGGTAGCGGCGGAGCTGGCCGTTTTGAAATGCGGCGCAGCTTATGTGCCCCTGGATCCGGATTTTCCAGTCGAGCGCCTGGCGTTCATGATCAAAGACTGCACTGCCAAAATTATTCTGACGGGCAAGGACACCGAACTGGCCGATGCGGTTTGCGTGCGGATCGACGCCGCGCTGGCGCATCAATCGCGGGATGATAATCCAGGCCTGCCGCTGCACAGCGAATTGATTGCTTACGTGATGTATACATCGGGTTCTACCGGACAGCCCAAGGGCGTGAAAATTCCCCACCGTGCGATCGGACGGCTGGTCTTGAATAACGGCTATGCGCAAATAGGGCCTGAAGACCGAGTGGCTTTCGCCGCCAATCCGGCCTTTGACGCGACTACCTTTGAGGTGTGGGCGCCGTTGCTCAACGGTGGCTGCACGGTGGTGGTCGACCAAACCGCCTTGCTGGAACCGGATCATTTTGGGCAAATCCTCAGGCAGCATGGTGTCACAGCATTATGGCTGACCGTCGGCCTGTTTAACCAGTACGCCGATACGCTGTCAGCAGTTTTTTCACAGCTGCGCTATTTGCTCGTTGGCGGAGACAGCCTTGATCCACGCATTATTTCCCGTGTAATCCGGTCGAATGCGCCTCAACATCTGCTAAACGGTTATGGTCCGACCGAAACGACGACTTTCGCAACCACTTACGAAATCACTGCCGTTCCTGAAGGGGCCCGGAGTATTCCCATCGGCCGCCCCATAGCCAACACCCGTATCTACCTCCTCGATACGCAGCGTGAGCCGGTACCGATCGGCGTGGCCGGCGAGATATACATTGGCGGGCTGGGTGTGGCGCAGGGCTACCTGAACCAGCCCGAGCTGACCGCCGAGCGCTTCATTAAAGACCCGTTCAGCCACGATCCCGAAGCCCTGCTGTACAAGACCGGCGACCTGGGCCGCTGGCTGGCCGACGGCAGCATCGAATTC
>NZ_JADMKV010000157.1 GCF_015476545.1 Methylobacter sp. BlB1
TTTGTAGCCACTTATGCTTGTCATGAAACAAATTGAAGTCATCCGAAGCGTTACGCGCTGCTTCGATATGAAGCTGATCGAAAATAAACGGTTGATTATTCATTAGTTCGTCTCCTTGATTCACATCCGGCGAGACATTTCTGTCCCGCCCGTTTTAGTTATTACATTATCGATAAGGATGCAGTGGAGTATAAAGATAACGTTGTTTCAGGCGTTAGAGACGGGGTAAAAGCCCCCGCCTCGCAGAGCATCAACTTCCATTAACACCTATAAGCCATCTCGAACCAATATAACTCATAGACACGATGCCTTAGTCAGCCAACCGTATAAATCACCCACATCCACTAAAACACGTTCAGGGCCTAAGTAATAAACATGGTTGTCACTGGCTGATACCCCTACATAAGAGTCTGTCTGGCTGTAATGGCGATAAGTATAGGGCGATTGAAATTGTGATTTTGCCCCAGCTGGAGAAAATAAGTTTGAGTAATTACTTTCCGCCCAATCCAGAAGACACTCTGTGCGGGACTTGTGTCCAAGGATGCTTTGCATCATCTGCTGCCTCGCATCCACTTTGTCATCTTTAAGCGCAGGTTCAGGGGTAGCCGCTTGTGAAGATATGTCGCCGGAGGATGCCAGTTCGGCCGATGTATAGGCGAAAGGTGCAACATCTTGCTGGCAGCTAGCTCCAGCCCCGGGAATCTTGGAGGTGAGCAGATAGTTAGACACAACCCGGTCCACGCAGGATGAAAGAAACAGTGACGTATGTCCCCAGCCTTCGAGCGTCAGCAGGGCTGAATTGGGCAGGAGGCCGTGCGTTTGCACGGCACCTTCATACGGTGTTAAGGGGTCGAAACGGTTGGCGACAAGGAGTATCGGCCTTGAGGACTTGCGGGTAAACGGGCCGAGATAACGGTCTGGATCGTTACCCTGCCAAACGGCACAAGGGCTGGATTGCCAGGCCGTGAGGCGCCCAAATACCCCATCATTGGCCTCAGCGGCTTCTCCCGCTGAAGACCAGGCCGCGTAATTATCGGGATTGATGGAATCGCTGCACATGACCGCGAATTGCTGGGCGGCGAGTGCCTTATCATCGGGACTGGGTATGTCGCCTAGGGCAGCAAATAAAGCAGCAAATGCACGTCCCGCTCTAATAGCCGCGTCTTCAGAACCGGTGATAATAGTGGCGTGAATTTCATTCAAGACGTTCGCCAGCAGCGGCCATCCAGATGAATGCACCAGCGCGCTGAAAACCGTTTCAAGGAATCGGTCATAGGTCAGGTCGACGGGACCGAAGATCGGATGAATTATCTGGACAGGCCTCGTCCGCAAGTGATTGACCAGGAAATCAAAATTACTGGCCGCGGCATTGCCGAAGGGACACTGAGCGACACCCGCTTGATCGCAAAGTCGCAAGAATTCATTCAGCGTCGCCTGCGCCCCTTCATCTCTGGGAAGCCTCGTGGTAACGGGCAGGTTATAGCCCTCGTTGCCATAGCCGGTAGTGTAGGCTATGGGATCAACAACGCCGTCCAGAACCATGGCCCGGATC
>NZ_JADMKV010000158.1 GCF_015476545.1 Methylobacter sp. BlB1
CTTTTAGCGGCGGTAGGCTGGGTTGCTAAACCCGGCATTTGGAGTCTCCCCATCCGTAGGGTACGCATCGCGTACCTTTTGAGGCTTGATTTTGGCAGGGCAGCGGGGTAGGCCAGGCTGCTAAACCCAGCATTTCGGCCGTCCATACCGGGTTTCCGCTAAAGCTCCAACCCAGCCTACACAGGCTGATGACGCAGTTGTAGGATCGGATTCACTCGCCCCGGAACAGCCGAGATAGACAGGCAGTGCGAATACCCGCAAGGGGCACAAGTGAATTCGCTCCTACATTACAGGTCCGGGTTCTCCTTTTCTCGAAGAGGAAAAGGCACAAAGCGGTTATCGATCCCGATTAGCGCTTCTCAATCACTTCAGTCTTCAGGACATCGAACGCATCGAATGCAATATTCAGGCTGAGCCTCAGATTGATGATGCTGGCAATGGCGGTGCTGGCAAAAATACAGATCATGATGGCGATCTGGTATTTCACGGCGATCCAGGGCTCGCTGCCGCCCAGGATCTGGCCGGTCATCATGCCGGGCAAGGAAACCAATCCCATGGTGGCCATGCCGGCGATGGTCGGATTGAGGGCGGCCTTGATGGCTGAGCGGAAGTAAGGCCGGACCGCTTCCCAGCGCGTCGCGCCCAGCATCAGGAAAGTCTCGTATTCCTGCTCGTTTTTCCGCAACGCGGAATAGAACCGTTCCAGCGCGATGACATTGCCTTGCAGGCAATTGCCCAGAATCATGCCGGCCAGCGGCACGATGTAGCGTGCGTCGTAATAAAGCGCCGGCTGGATCACCAGCATCACCAGATAAGCGGTCGAGACTATGACGCTGGAGGCAATCGCCGTCAGAGTGGCCAGGAAGAAATAGCGCGCCTTGAGCCCTGCGCGCTGCAGGATGCTTAAATCGGCGACCATCAGCATCAGCAGTATCCATAAGCCGTTGAGCCAGGGATTGTTAAGGTCGAACAGCGCTTTCAGATAAATCCCGACCAGCGATAACTGGACAGTCATGCGCAAAATGCTGATGCCGATATCCCGGCTCAAGCGAAGGCCTATCAGCCAGAGCAGCAACCAGGGCAGCAGACAGAGGCCGTATAGCAGCGCCATCCGGGGGAGGGTGATATCCAGTGTTTCCATTGCGGTTTACCTAACTGATGTTATGCAGTCAGTTGAGATTTAATTAAAGTGTCGCTGGCGCGACGGTTGTTTGAATCGGGTTTCACGAAAAACATCCCTGTTTTTCGCCTTGGCAGGCGACGAGGTCGTGCAAATCGGCCTCCTGCCGATTTGTCGCACCCGAAGGCGAGTTACTTTCTTTTGCGTCGCCTCGGCAATTGCTCCTGCATTGCTCTACCTCCTGCATCCATGCAGTCGAAAAGAAAGTAACCAAAGAAAAGGCGACCCGGTTGCCGCTTATCTCCTGCGCTCCTCACTTTTAACAGGGGTTGCCAAAAGGGACTCCTGTCCCTTTGG
>NZ_JADMKV010000159.1 GCF_015476545.1 Methylobacter sp. BlB1
CCCGGCTGATCCCGAGGCGCGCCTGCGCGACGAAGTTGCGGAACGGCAGCGGCGCGGGCAGTTGGTCTGCCTGGCCCAACTGGTGCATCTGGATCTCTGCAAACAGAATTTCCAGCGCGGTGTGATCAAGCGCCAAATGATGACTCAACAGCAACAGCAGCCAACGCCCATTCCTTGAGTCATAGACCGTGAAACCGCTGACCAACGGCGCGACTCTCACATCGATGCGATAATGCCGCGGATCGTAACGCTCTGCCAATTGTTCGGCCGCTTCGCCGGTTTCAGGGTCCAGAACGACCTCTTCAATTGCCAGCTTCGCTTCGCGCCAGACCACTTGGACCGGTTCCGACAACCCCTCCCAGGCCACGGACGTGCGCAGGATATCGTGCCGTGCTACCGCCGCCTGCAAGGCGGCCAAGAACCCATCAAGACGTTCGCGCGTATCAAACGCCATCAAGGCCGGCAGCAAGTAAGCGTCCCCTTCGGACTCCATCAGATGATGAAACAGAATGCCTTCCTGCAGCGGCGCCAGCGGATAGATGTCCTGCACGTTAGCCGCTCCACCCGGCACCGCGGCAATGATGCGGTCGATATCGGCCTGTTCCAGGGCAACCAAAGGCAGCAAATCCGGCGTAATGGCCGTGCAGCCGTCAGGGATACGGTTAGCCGGGACGGCCAGCGGCTCGGCCTGGCTGCCGTTGTCGGCCAGCGCCGCCAGCCCGGCCAGCGTCGGTGCAGTGAACAAGGTCCTCACATCAATGTTCAAGCCAGCCTGGCGCATGCGTGCGATCAAAGTCACGGCCAGCAGGGAATGCCCGCCCAGCTCGAAGAAATTATCGTGGCGGCCGACCTGGTCGACTTTGAGCAGATCGGCCCAGATGGCCGCCAGGGCTTGTTCGGTCTCGCCTTGCGGTGCTTCATAGTGGCGCGCAGCGTAGGCATCGCCTTCCGGCGCCGGCAGGGCCTTACGGTCCAGCTTGCCGTTGGCGGTCAAGGGCAGCGCAGCCAGATGCACGAAAGCGACCGGCACCATGTACTCGGGCAGGGACTCGGCCAGATAAGCCCGCAGGTCATCCACGGCCAGATCGTCATCGCCGGTGTAGTAGGCCACCAGCTTTTTAATGCCGGGGCCGTCTTCGCGCGCCAGCACCGCCGTTTCGCGGACCGCCGGGTGGCCGGCCAGCCGGGCCTCGATCTCGCCCAGTTCGATGCGGAAGCCTCTAATCTTGACCTGGAAGTCATTGCGGCCCAGGAATTCGATGCTGCCGTCGGCCAGCCAGCGGGCCAGGTCGCCGGTCTTGTACAGCCGGGCTTCAGGATCGTTGCTGAACGGATCTTGAATAAAGCGCTCGGCGGTCAGCTCGGGCCGATTCAGATAACCCCGCGCCAGCCCGGCTCCGCCCACGTACAACTCGCCCGCGGCACCGACCGGAACGGGCGCGAGGTTATCGTCCAACAGGTAGACGCGGGTGTT
>NZ_JADMKV010000015.1 GCF_015476545.1 Methylobacter sp. BlB1
TGGTGAGCCCTTCGGCTGCGCTCAGGACAGGCTTGTCGAACCATGAATGGCTTAATGACTTGGCATTGGCTGTTGGAATGCCCGGATAGCGCAAAGTCTGATAATTGAGCCTGCATTTTTGGAATGAACCGAATGCAGGGATAGAATTTTCCGTACAGACAATTAACGCTTTATCCTGACTGTGCCGCGTCAATGAGCCGCAACATTGGCAGAGCGGTTATAACAGTGCAATTCCGCAGTGATGACGTTAAAATGAGCATCAATATAGTCACTAACGCTTATCCGCAGCGAATTTCTACCTTAAGATTAAAGAATGAAAATAATCCCAACAAAAATTCCCGATGTATTTATCCTGGAACCTAAAGTATTCGGCGACCAACGCGGCTTTTTTCTGGAGAGCTACAACCAGCAGAAATTTCAGAATGCAACTGGCATAAAAGCGGCTTTTGTGCAGGATAATCATTCCTGCTCGGGCAAAAACGTCTTAAGAGGGTTGCATTATCAGGTAAAGCACCCGCAGGATAAGCTGGTGCGCGTGGTGCGGGGCAGCGTATTTGACGTGGCCGTCGATTTGAGAAAATCATCATCGACATTCGGCCATTGGGTCGGCGTCGAGTTAAGCGAAGAAAATCACCGGCAATTGTGGGTGCCCGCAGGTTTTGCCCATGGCTTTCTAGTGCTGTCCGAACAGGCGGACTTCCTGTATAAAACCACCGATTACTACGCGCCGGAATATGAGCGCTGCATCCGCTGGGATGATCCCGACATCGGCATCGCATGGCCGGAAGACTGTGTGCCCAGTCTTTCCGCCAAGGATCAGCAAGGCGTCTCGTTCCGTGAAGCCGAGGTGTTTGCATGAAAATCCTGCTGACAGGCTGCAGCGGTCAGGTAGGCTGGGAGCTGGCCAGAGCCTTATTGCCTCTTGGCGAGGTCATTGCCGTCAATCGCTCGCAGGCCGATCTTTCCGATCCTGACGGGTTGCGCCGTACTGTTCAGAAGCTTAATCCGGATGTTATTGTCAACCCGGCCGCTTATACGGCTGTCGATAAAGCGGAATCAGAACGGGATCTGGCATTCCTGATCAATGCGGAAGCGCCCCGCGTGTTAGCCGAAGAAGCGGCGAAAAATGCATCGCTGCTGATTCATTATTCCACCGACTATGTCTTTGATGGCACCAAGCATGCGCCTTATACGGAAGACGATGCCGTTCATCCCGTCAACGTCTATGGCCAGAGCAAGCTGGCCGGCGAACAGGCGATTCAGGCAACCGGAGCGGATCATCTGATTCTCCGCACATCCTGGGTCTATGCGGCCAGAGGGCAGAATTTCCTGAAAACCATTTTGCGCCTGGCGGCGGAGCGCGAAGAATTGAATATCGTGGCCGATCAGATCGGCTCGCCCACTTGGGCGCGCCTGATCGCCGAAACCACGGCGCATGTGCTCAGGCAGTCCCTGCTTGAAAGACAGCAAGGCGGCTTCAGCTCAGGCATTTACAATCTGACCTCGGCGGGTGAAACGTCCTGGCATGGCTTTGCTCAGGCGATCGTTGAGATCGCCCGTCAGCAAGGAACGCAGCCATTAAAAAACCGCATCATCAATCCGATACCGACGACGGATTATCCAGTACCGGCCAAACGCCCGCTCAACTCGCGGCTATCAACAAACCGCCTGGAGCAGCGTTTCGGTTTGAAAATGCCAACCTGGGACAATGCGCTGAGGCTTTGCATGGCTGATATGGTTTAAAAGCAGAAACTGTAACTTGAATATTGATGTCAGTAGTAGGGTGGAGTTTAAGCTGTAGGGTCGAATTCATTCGACCTGGGACGTGCGTTAGGTTTTCCTGAAGGCGGTAGGTTTTTGTCGAGTGCGAATACCCGCAAGGGGCACAAGTGAATTCGCACATACGCGTGCATAGCATCGCTTTCATGTGAAACGAAGACCGGCTTTAAAACGTGTTGCTAGTAAGTACGGTAAAAAGCGGGAAAAAATACGGCCCGAACGCAACACAGTTAAGTAAAAAAATTAAGATCACGGTAAGTTCACCATGAGATATTTGCCGTGAGTTGACTTTGGAACAGAGCAATTAAACATAACATATGAAAATATTAGTCACTGGAGGTGCCGGGTTTATAGGCTCGGCTCTGGTTCGTTATCTGATCAATGACACCGAACACAGCGTTATCAATGTCGACAAGCTCACCTATGCGGGCAATCTCGAATCGCTCAAATCGATAGAAGCCAATGCGCGCTACCATTTTGAACAGGTCGATATCTGCGATGCCGCCAAAATGGAGCAGCTATTCCAGCACTATCAGCCCGATGCGGTCATGCATCTGGCGGCCGAATCCCATGTAGACCGCTCCATCGATGGTCCGGCCGCCTTCATACAAGCCAATATCGTCGGCACTTATACGTTGCTGGAAGCCGCACGCCAATACTGGCAGGCAATGGCTGACGCGCAAAGGCAAGCGTTTCGTTTTCACCATATCTCGACCGACGAAGTCTACGGTGCCTTGGGCGAGACCGGGCTTTTTACCGAAGAAACCGCCTATGATCCAAGCTCGCCCTATTCGGCCAGCAAGGCCTCATCGGACCATTTAGTCAGAGCCTGGCATCGGACTTATGGCCTGCCGGTGATCGTCACCAACTGCTCAAACAATTACGGGCCTTTCCACTTCCCCGAAAAACTCATACCGCTGGTGATTCTGAATGCCATGGAAGGCAAGCCGCTGCCTGTCTACGGCAAGGGTGATCAGATACGCGACTGGCTTTATGTCGAGGATCATGCGCGGGCGCTTTATAAGGTCGTGACCGAAGGCAGCGTAGGGCAGACCTACAATATCGGTGGTCACAACGAAAAAACCAATCTTGAAGTCGTCAAGACCATCTGTGGCATTCTGGATGACTTAATGCCCGATCACCCCGGAAACATAACGCGCTATGAAGAATTGATCACGCATGTAACGGACCGTCCCGGACATGATAAGCGCTATGCCATCGATGCGAGTAAAATCAATAAGGAGCTCAATTGGGCGCCGAAAGAAACCTTTGAAACCGGCATCAGGAAAACCGTGCAATGGTATATCGATAATCCAGCCTGGTGGCAAAGCGTGCAGGATGGCAGTTATCGGCGCGAACGGTTAGGCTTGGGTACAAAGTAAAAAAACAGACAACTCTGAATCACTACCGACAGGAAACATAGACCATGAAAGGAATAATATTGGCAGGTGGCTCGGGAACGCGCTTGCATCCCGTTACCTTAGGCATCTCAAAACAACTCTTGCCGGTTTACGACAAGCCCATGATTTATTACCCGCTGAGCATTTTCATGCTGGCGGGCATACAGGAAGTGCTCATCATCTCAACGCCGCAGGATATCGGCCGGTTTGAGCAGCTATTAGGCGACGGCAGCCAATGGGGCATGCAGCTTGAATATGCTGTCCAGCCCTCGCCGGACGGCTTGGCCCAGGCTTTCATTATCGGCGAGAAATTTATAGGGAATGATCCATGCGCATTAATACTGGGAGACAACCTGTTTTATGGGCATGATTTGGAGAAACTGCTGAAACGCTCGGTGCAAAAGACAAAGGGCGCAACCGTTTTCGCTTATCCCGTGCAGGATCCGGAACGTTATGGCGTTGTTGAGTTTGACGGTGAAGGAACCGCCGTCTCGCTGGAAGAAAAGCCGCTTAAGCCCAAATCCCGCTATGCGGTGACTGGCCTTTATTTTTACGACAATCAGGTCGTGGAGATTGCCAAATCGATAAAGCCTTCGGCCCGCGGCGAGCTGGAAATCACCGATGTCAACCGCTGCTATCTGGAGCAGAACACCTTGTCCGTGGAGCTGATGGGCCGCGGCATGGCCTGGCTGGATACCGGCACGCATGAGTCCCTGCTGGATGCATCGCAATTCATACAGACCATTGAAAAACGGCAGGGGCTGAAAATAGCTTGTCTGGAAGAAATTGCTTGGCGCAATGGCTGGATTGATGATGACAAGCTCAGGCAGTTAATGAAGCCGTTGCTGAAGAGCGAGTATGGTAATTATCTGATGAGGCTGCTTGAGAAGTGAGTTTGTTGATGGCAATGTTTAAAGACGTTGCTGTTACTGAGCTTGCTAATCCTGCGAAATATCCGGAGTTCAAACTTTTATAGTTGAATTTCCGGAAATTCGTAGAATTTGGTTTGGACGCTACGGTTAGCGCAACCGTCAATTCAAAGGATTATGCTCAAGTGAAGCTGAATGGTCTTCGGTTTCCACGGGCACGAGTTCATAACCTTCAAGTGTTACGTCATCTTCTGCGCCAACATACACACGGATTTCGATGTCTTCTACGGGCGCATCAAGCTGAACCTGCCCTTCTGCCAGTAATCCACCGTCATGTATGGTCGGGTGCAATGTAAATTTTCCATATTCAATTGTGCCCTTGCCTGATACCACATCAACCCAGGTGGAAGATGTCATATTTCCTTTTCCGCGAACAAGAAGCTTATAGTTTCCAGCCTCCATCGAAACACGAGGGCCAAAATGAAGGAAACCAGCCCTACCAGTACTTACTAGTTTACCTTTTTGCACTGTCCCAACATGCGAAGGCGTTGTTGAAACGAAGCTCATTCGCTTTAAACATTCAGGCAACAGACACAACTTTTTATTAATAATAGATTCAAAGACTCCTTGCTGAGCCAAATGAGCAATTTCTGGTTTCAGACGTACTACTACATAAAAATCTCGATTTTCAATGTGAACACCTTCAGAACTGTTGAGCCTCGCCAAGGATGGTCCAAGTGCATCTTTGAACTGAACAAGATATGGCGATTGATGTGATTCCCATAGCATTTCGATATAAGGAAGGAGGATAACAACATCAGCTTCATTTTTAGCGAGTAATAGTAGAACCCGATCAGCAAAGCCATAATCTACGCTCTCCTTTGGAAATTGATGCATTATTTCTGGCCAATGCGATCTTGCTTCTAGCAGATTTTTATCCCCACCAATATTAAACGTAACAATGTTTAATTGAGAAGCAACATAGTTCACCAGAAAATCATTTCTCCAAGGGAGAAAAGCTACTTTTTCGTGTGGAGAAACTATTTTCCGCATCTCTTCTATCAGTTCAGCATCAAGGCTGAGAAACTGCTCACGATGTTTAATATCGCTTTTCAATTTCTGCGGCAAATTGGGAAGGTTAAGAAAGGTAATTACACTAATTACTAAGGCTGCGCCAGCGCTTATCGTTCTTTTGTTATCGCTCGACATTGCGAGGACGATTAACATCCAAGCACTAAAAACGCCCAACGCCCCCCACCGGTAGCTTGCTCTCATGTTCTTGAATCCCGGAAGATACTCTGAAAGCAGAGCCGACCCCGTTGGTGCTATAGAGTATTTCTCTGCCATCATTACACCGACCTCCTCTCCAATGGGTTTTACCGAATTCACTTTAAGAGAAGGTCCAAGCGCCATGTAGAAACCAAAAGCCGCAACAAGAATTAATCCGATAGTAATTTTTTTTTTACCAAAAATATAAAAGGCCGCCCAAATTGAGCCAATAATAACAGGAATTGAAAAAGAGGTTGTCCAAACCGAAGCATCACCGAAAAAAACATCCTCTGAGCGTGGAATGCTCCAACCAATGAGATCAGGCAACCAATGTATACCTTCAGTTGGAATCAGTAGAAAAGTAAGATCGACTCCCCAGCCTCTAAAAAAATCTATTGGCACTTGCTCAAATTGCGTTTTTCCTATATAGAACGTATAAAGCAAATACGCAATAACCAAACTAAAGAAATGAATAGGAAACGAGAACCATATCAGTCTTCGTCTGCTCCCTTTCTCACTTATGAACTGCCAAACGCCCAATAGACTGACCCCAACGGCAAACATCATGAAACTGTAGCCGTCCATGAAGATAGAAATTAAACAAAGTACCAGATAGAAAAACGTTTTATTCACGATATTCCACTTTGTGAGCTTCCCTATCTGATATTTGGGATCAAAGAGATATAGTGCTGCAAGAAAATAGAATGAGAATAAGCTTATTCCGGTAGAAAGCATCGAATAATGAGCATGGGCCCAAATAACCGGCATTGTCATCCAAGAGATTGCTCCTAATATTGATAGCTTGGGGTGGACTGAAAAATATCGACCAATCTTGTATGCTGAGATAAAAGCAATAGATAGCCACAACGCAACCATTAAAGAATAAGCATCGGCTGGGTGAAGACCGAGCTTAATGAATACTGCCACAGGCCAGGCTCCGGCGAGGCCAAATGCAATAGCTGCAGGTTCGGGAGCGCCAAAGTTTCGCGCATAAATATTAAAGATCCCTTCATTCAAGAATGATTGGGAAAATCCAATAACCCAAGCAGCCTGTGCAAAAGTAGGCATTGAAAAAAAAGGTAGAGCCCCTTGCACTAATAAGATAAATAACAAGGCAAAGATAAACAGCAAAACTTCTCCTTTCTTAAACTTACTTTCAATAACTTGACTCATAACTACTAGAGCTTGGTTTTATAAATGTCGCAGTCAAAAAATAAAGAAAATCCCCTGCCACTGTTACTATCCGTCCTAACACTATCGCCAGTAACAAATCAGCCTCTGCCACTGCACCCTTGAGCAGAAACAGCAACACCAGCTCCCGTACTCCCACCCCGGCCGGAGCGCCCGGAGTCACCAGTCCTGCAAGCCAGGCAATCACATAAGAGCCACATAAAACGGAAAAAGTGGAAAAGGTGACGACAGCAGGCGCAACAAGAAATAAAGCTCCCATGAACACTGTGCCTGATATCGTCAGGAAAAAGATTTGCCAGATGAACGTTGCGCTGGCTGCCGGCGATAGCAGCCAGCGCAACGTGATGATGCCCATTACTGTTATCAAGCCAAACGCCTCTGCCGAGACGGGCACGGGTAATGTCGGCCATACCAGCGGCGTGGCAAGGACTCCGAACAGCGCGCCGGCTGCGGCAATCAGTCCCAATTCCCACAGCGTCGACTTGGCCAGCGCGCCGGCCGGCAGACCGGCTGCCATGCCCAGGGCTTGCCGGCCGGCTAGGTGAAAGATGTTGCCGGGTACATACTTGGCAAGCTGCGACAAGCCATAAGTCTTTACGGCCCATTTTCTCTCAACTTCCATATTGAAAAAAGCCAGCAGATGCCACCACGCCTGAGCCAGCAATACATTGGCTGCGCCGTACACGAGTGCAAGCAGGCCGATCAGTGACCAGGCGGTTGTGTCAAAACGGGTGAGATCAATTTGTTCCATATAGGTGTTCAGCCGCATAAAGACGAACACCACGCCGAGCAAACCCAGCGATCCACCTATAATGTGGAGCCAGCGTTTCAGGGAAAAATGCATACAGGGCAGTCTAATGTTTTACTCGGCAGAGCAACATGGTCCAGGGTAGCGGCGTTTTGACTTCGACGATATCGAAGTAATGGCCTACGAGATCAATGAATGTCTTGGCAGACCAGTGCTGAATATGGCCCGGTGTATTGCCCAGGCTCGTCAGATACTTTCCCCTGGCCAAATTGAGAGCACACCAGATCGGTTCGCGAGGCACGCTTAAAATGACATAATCGGTTGCGACTCGCTGAAGTGCGGCCAATCCGGCCTCTGGTCGCTCAAGATGCTCAAGTACCTCGCAGCACACAATCAGGTCGGCGCTATCGTGTCCCGGCTCTATGTCATAAATGCTGCGAGCGGCAAAAATGCTGGGCGATATGCCCCGGTTCTTTGCGTTTTCATGCGCAAGGCCTATAACCTTTTCAGAGAAATCACTGCCGCGCGCCTTGATGCCCTGCTGGTTCCAATCCAAAACCCAGTAACCTTCACCGCATCCGATCTCATGGATGGTTTCTGGCTTCACTTTGATAACCAGACTGGAAAGCGCGTCGGCAAATCCTTTCATGAGCCAGCGCACGACAGGATTTTTTGATCCATACTTATCGTACGCATTGCCTACCACGATTCCGTCTTCTTGCAGTCCGCCGGAAATTTTCATTTTAATGCTCCTTACGAGGATAATGTTCTGTTGTCCGATCGAGTCCCGCGTCAGCTTCTCCTCCTGACTTCAGCCTGAACCGGACATCCTCCAGCAGTTTGCGGTTCGCCGCCAGCAAATCGGCCAGGAACGCCACCAATATGGCTTGAAATCCCATCGCCAGCAAGGCACCGGCCAGAATCAGGGACTGAACGTGTCCTGCGCCCTCTCCGCTCAGGTAATTCAACAGGAACCGCAATCCGATCAGGAAGCCCGCGCCAAATAGTATCGCGCCAATCGTCCCGAAAAACCGGAACGGCCGGTATATGATAAAAATACGAATGATAGTGGCAATGCTGCGCTTGATGTACGAGGGAATGCTTTTTACCAGTCGCGAGGGGCGCAGATCCTCATTCACTCGAACGGGCACCGAGGTGATGGCCATATTCTTCTGGCCGGCCTGGATGATGGTTTCCAATGTATAGGTATAGTTGTTGAACACCATCAGACGTTGTGCGGCGGTGCGGCTTATGGCGCGGAAGCCGCTGGGAGCATCGGGGATGTCGGTATTGCTGGCTACGCGCACCACCCAGCTGCCCAGCTTCTGCAGCATCTTCTTGATGGGTGAGAAATGTTCTATGGTTTCAATCGGGCGCGCGCCGACCACGATATCGGCCCGATGTTCAAGAATGGGTGCGACCAGTGCCGGAATATCGTCGGCGTTGTACTGGTTGTCGGCATCGGTATTGACGATGACATCCGCGCCCAGGCGCAGGCAGGCGTCCAGTCCGGTCATGAAGCCGCGCGCCAGGCCCTGGTTGCGGGTATGGCGTACCACATGATCCACGCCGCACTCACGCGCGACTTTGACGGTATCGTCCTGACTGCCGTCATCGATAATCAGCCATTCGACAGTATCAAAACCAGGGACTGTGCGGGGCAATGCCGATAGCGCTATGGAAAGAGTTTTCGCCTCATTGAAGCACGGGATTTGAATGATTAATTTCAACGGAACTACCTTGGTTTTTTATTGCTTTTGTCAAATACAGCCGTTAATCATAATATACGGGAGAATGTACGTCATTCTTTTCATACGATTTTAATAAAAGGGTATCTTTTGCGAAATAGGCGGCAAATAGCTCCTGGGAGGCAGTAATTATGGGTATTTTAGAATGATGCGTTTTTTATGGTGAGAGTGTAAGGTATTAAAGGTCGCCTGACTTTGGGTGTTTGTTTATGATGAATGCACCGATGCCTGAGCTGTTCAGTGTGACATTTATTAGCTTATTGATCCTGTATATCATTTGGCAAAATTATAAAGATTGCAGATATTGCAGATATTGCAGATATTGCAAACACAGAATCCATAGAACAAATTTATTGCGTATGCCTCTTTGTAATTGTAAAGTTTTTCTAACAAATAATCCGCTCCGTTTTTTAATTGAGGCAATCCTGTTTCACAGCCTCAGGGTTATTGCTCGCTTTCTTCTTCTAAAGGTATAATGCAAGGTCCTATCTGCCGCTGCTTTTGGGTTTCAATATTTCTCAGTCGAATTTCACAGTTAAATTCATTACTTTGGTTGGAAATGCTCGACTTGTAGTATTGATGGAAAATCAATTAGTTAAGCGCCATGTTTTATGTGCCGTGTGGGGTGCAGACATTGCAGAGCCATCTAAAAATTTAGAAAAAAATGGGTTTAAAAATAATACCAACGATACTATGTGGCGGTGCAGGATCACGTCTTTGGCCTGTTTCCCGTGAGTCGCATCCCAAACCCTTCATTCGTCTGGCCGATGGGCAAAGTCTTCTACAGAAGGCTTGGCTGCGCGGAGCAGCGTTGCCGGGAGTGGCCGAAGTGCTTACGGTTACCAATCGCGATCTTTTCTTCAAAACCGAGGACGAGTATCGCCAAGTGGCCGGCAGCACTTATAAACATCTTGGCAATAGCTTCATCCTGGAGCCCTTTGGCCGCAATACGGCTCCGGCTATCGCCGCAGCTGCGCTGCAAGTAGCGAAAACCCATGGGCAAGACGCTCTTTTGCTGGTGTTGGCCGCCGACCATCTGATTGTTGATCAGCCGGCTTTTGCCGAGGCCGTGGCGCAGGCCAAGCAGCTTGCGCAGCAGAGCAAGCTTGTCACTTTCGGCATTCGGCCCGAAGCACCTGAAACCGGCTACGGTTATATTGAAGCCGAAGGCAATGCCGTCCTGCGTTTTGTAGAGAAACCCAGCCTCGATAAAGCCAGGGAATATGTCGAATCAGGTCGCTATTTCTGGAATTCCGGTATGTTCTGCTTTGCCGCCGGTACGCTGATACGTGAAATGGAACAACATTGCCCGGCGATATTGTCCGCTGTCCGCGCCTGCATGGAGCAATCCCGCAGGGCCGAAGGCAAAGGCTTTACGCAGGTCGAGCTCAATCCGGAAGCCTTTGATCCGGTGCCCGACGATTCCATCGATTATGCCGTGATGGAAAAATCCGGCAATGTCGCGGTCGTGCCCTGCAGCATCGGCTGGAGCGACATCGGTTCCTGGAGCGCATTGGGCGATCTGTCCGAGCCCGATGCGCGAGGCAACCGCATTGAAGGCGAAGCGCTGCTGCATGATGTGAGCAACTGCTATATCAAAAGCAACGGGCGCATTATCGGCGCCGTGGGCGTCAACAACCTGATCGTTATCGATACGCCGGACGCGCTGTTGGTTGCGGACCGCGATCGTGCCCAGGATGTCAAACATCTTTATGCCAGCCTTAAAACCCAGGGCCACGAAGCCCATAGACTTCACAGGACCGTATATCGTCCCTGGGGAACTTACACCGTTCTGGAAGAAGGGCCGCGCTTCAAGATCAAGCGCATCGAAGTCAAGCCGGGCGCCAGTCTCAGCTTGCAATTGCATCACCACCGCAGCGAACACTGGATTGTGGTCAGCGGCATGGCGAAAGTGGTCAATAGTGATCAAGAGCTATTGGTCAATACTAACGAGTCTATATGTGTTCCAGCCGGCCACAAACACCGCCTGGAAAATCCGGGAGTAGTCAATCTGATCATGATTGAAGTGCAGAGCGGTGAATATCTGGGCGAGGACGATATCGTCCGTTTCGATGATAAATATGGTCGGGTTGCATCATGAAGTTACCTTGTTTTAAAGCCTACGACATTCGCGGGCGTTTGGGCGAAGAGCTCAATGAAGAAATTGCCTACCGCATTGGCCGCGCCTATGCGCAACATCTAGGCGCCAAGCGGGTTGCTGTCGGAGGCGACATCCGCCTCACCAGCGAGCCTCTCAAGCAGGCTTTGGCCAATGGCTTGATGGATGGCGGCGCCGATGTGATCGATATCGGCATGACCGGCACCGAAGAAGTGTACTTTGCCGCGTTCCATCTGGATGTTGACGGCGGCATCGAAGTGACCGCCAGCCATAACCCCATGGATTATAACGGCATGAAGCTGGTGCGCCGCGATGCTCAGCCTATCAGCGGCGATACGGGGCTGAAGGCTATTCAGGCGCTGGCCGAAGCTAATCAGTTCGAACCGGCAGCTACACGAGGCATGCTGACCCGACAATCCATTCTCGCTCCCTATGTAGAGCATTTGCTGACCTATATCGATACCGCCGCATTGAAACCGCTTAAATTGGTCGTCAATGCCGGCAATGGCGCGGCCGGCCATGTTATTGACGCGATAGAGGCGGTATTCAAGCAGCAAGGCGTGCCGGTCACGTTCATCAAAGTCAATCATCAGCCCGACGGCACTTTTCCGAACGGCATTCCCAATCCCTTGCTGCCGGAAAACCGCGCCGCGACGGCGCAGGCTGTCAAAGCCCATCAAGCCGATATGGGCATTGCCTGGGACGGTGATTTCGACCGCTGCTTCTTGTTCGATGAAAACGGCGAATTTATTGAAGGCTATTACATCGTCGGAATGTTGGCGGCCGCTTTTCTGGCTAAGCACCCCGGCGAAAAAATCATCCATGACCCGCGCCTGACCTGGAATACGATTGACGTTGTGACGTGCGCAGATGGCATTCCCGTCCAGTCCAAAACGGGGCATGCCTTTATTAAAGAACGCATGCGCGCTGAAAATGCCATTTATGGCGGTGAAATGAGCGCTCATCACTATTTCCGTGATTTTGCCTACTGCGACAGCGGTATGATACCCTGGCTGCTGGTAGCCGAATTGATCTGTCATAGCGGCAAACCTTTATCGCAACTGGTGGGTGAACGGATTCAGGCCTATCCGTGCAGTGGCGAAATCAATTACACAGTTGCCAATGCCAATGCGGCGTTGCAGGCAGTACGCGATCACTATGCTGATGCGCGTGCGCTGGTAGACACGACTGACGGGCTCAGTCTGGAATTTGCCGATTGGCGACTTAATTTGCGCAGTTCAAACACTGAACCGCTGCTGCGCTTGAATATTGAAACCCGATCCAATCCATCAGCCGTACAGGAACGGCTTGCTGAAGTTGAATCACTTATCCGGAAAAACGCTTGATGTTCGGAATGCTGTCTGCCGCTTGGCGTTATCGCTTTTTTATTTTTTCATCCATTAAAACCGAATTACAGACTAAATTCATACGCAGTAAATTGGGCGGCCTTTGGATGATTCTGCACCCGCTTTCGCAGGTGCTTATTTTTGCCTTTGTGTTGTCGGCCGTGTTGTCGGCCAAGCTGCCCGGCATCGATAACCAATATGCCTATGCCATCTATCTGATGTCGGGCACTTTGGGCTGGTCTTTGTTTGCTGAAATCGTTAACCGCTGTCTGACGCTGTTTATCGATAACGGCAATCTCCTCAAAAAGTTGGTATTTCCGAAGATTGCCTTGCCGCTTATCGTTACCGGCAGTGCTTTGGTCAACAATACTTTACTCTTTGTCGCCATTTTAGCGATTTTCGGTGCGCTGGGGCACATACCCGGCGTAGAGGTTTTCTGGCTGCCTGTGCTCATGGTAGTCAATATCGCACTGGCGCTCGGGCTGGGGCTGGCCTTGGGCGTGCTCAACGTCTTTATGCGCGATATCGGACAGATCGTGCCCGTCATTATGCAATTTCTGTTCTGGTTCACCCCTATTGTTTACATGGCAAATATTATCCCGGAAGAATACCGGAACTGGCTTGAGTTTAATCCGCTGATCCCCATCATCACGGGCTATCAGAACATACTTTTATATAACCATGCGCCCGATTGGGCCGGTTTAGGCGTAATTGCTCTTATTGCTGCGGGGCTGCTCGCTTTTGCCCTGCTTTTGTTTCGTAAAGCGAGCCCTGAAATGGTGGACCAACTATGAGCGGTGAACTGCACGTACAAAATCTGGGGAAGTCCTACCGCCAGTGGGGCAGCGAATGGCGGCGGATGGCTTCGTGGTTTTTTCCATTCATCGCGCCACGCGAAGAGCACTGGGTTCTCAAAGATGTGAGTTTTTCCATCGATCCCGGCGAAGCCGTAGGCGTCGTCGGTCAGAATGGCGCCGGCAAAAGTACCCTGCTGAAACTCATTACCGGCACCACCAGCCCCACGCAAGGCCAAGTCCAGCTGCGTGGGCGCGTGGCAGCAATCCTGGAATTGGGCATGGGCTTCAGCCCCGACCTGACGGGGCGGCAGAACGCCTATCACTCCGCCGGGCTTATGGGATACAGCCAGGCAGAAATCGAACGTGCAATGCCTGAAATCAAGGCATTTGCCGAAGTAGGCGAATATTTTGACCAGCCTGTGCGCACTTATTCCAGTGGCATGCAAATGCGCGTGGCGTTCAGTGTGGCGACGGCTTTTAAACCTGATCTGCTTATTGTGGATGAGGCGCTGTCAGTGGGCGATAGCTATTTTCAACATAAAAGTTTTGACCGCATGCGTCAATTCAAGGAAGAGGGCGTTTCCATCATGCTCGTCACCCACAGCATGGGGGATATCCGCAGCTTGTGCGATCGTGCCATTCTGCTGGATAAAGGGCGTGTGCTCAAAGACGGTCAGCCTGACGAAGTTGTTGATTATTACAACGCGCTTATCGCCGAAAAAGAAAACGCCAATCTGAATGTCGAGCAGCGCCGTGAAAAAAATGGCTGGCTGCTGACCAAAAGCGGTACGGGCGAGGCACGTGTTAAAAAGCTTCAGTTGCTGGATGCCGTTTCGGGTGACGAGTTAGCCGCTGCCCAAGTCGGGCAAGCCGTGGAACTGCGGTTAGAAGCATCCATTCGTATGGATATACCCAATCTGGTGCTCGGTTATATGATTCGCGATAAACAAGGCCATGTAATATGGGGCACCAATACATGGCACACGCGCCAAATACAACAGGATGTCAAATCTGGCGAGACAATTGTCTTCAGATTGCCTTTTACTTGCACCTTAGGGCCGGGTTCTTACTCTGTATCTCCGGCATTGGTCAGCTCTGATACACATCTAACCGACAACTATGAATGGGTGGATAACCTTCTTGTGTTTGATGTAATCAATGTCAATCAAGAGTATTTCATCGGTAGTAACTGGCTTGATGCTCAGTTTTCCATCTCTCGCCAGCAAGAGGAATATGCTCAATGAGTTTTGTCTCATATGCCCAAAATTTTGAAGACGTGATGCTTTGGCGTGCGCTCAAACACGTGCAAAATGGTGTTTATATTGATGTGGGAGCACAGCATCCCGTGATTGATTCTGTCAGCAAAGCCTTTTATGAGCATGGTTGGCGCGGTATTCACATTGAACCTGTTCCCACCTATGCCGAGCTTTTGCGAAAAGACAGGCCTGACGAAACGGTGTTGCAAGTGGCACTGGCAGATGCCGAAGGTGTGCTTGAGCTTAATGTCATACCCGATACGGGCCTAAGCACCGCCGTGGATGTATATGCACAACGCCATCAGGTTGAGCGGGGGTACGAGTTACAACAGATCCAAGTGCCGGTAATGACGTTGAAAGTAGCAACGAAGTCGGTGGTAGGTAAGGATGTTCATTGGTTGAAAATCGATGTTGAAGGGCTTGAAGAAAAAGTACTCAAAGGCTGGGACAGCAAAACTTTGCGACCTTGGATAATGGTTGTTGAAGCAACCATTCCCAATTCACCAGAGACTGACTATGCAAGTTGGGAGCCTATTCTAACAGCAGCCGACTATCAGTTTGTTTACTTTGACGGGCTCAACCGTTTTTATGTAGCTAAAGAACATGTCGAGCTCATCGAAGCGTTTTCTTGCCCACCCAATATATTCGATGATATTGAACTTACTGGAAATTCAATACTGTGTCATGGTTTGACGGTATCACATCAGACAAGGGAAAAAGAATTAACTGCACAAGCCGATGCAGCTAACGAATACAATACTAAGCTGCAAGCCCATATCCAATGGCAACAAAACCAGTGTGATGCAGCCAACGAATATAATATTCAATTGCAAACTCATGCCCAATGGCTTCAAAACGAATGGAATGCTGCCAAACAACGAATTGAAGATCTTAGCAGGAACACGGGGCAATTAGCAGCAGAGCTCAATACTATTAGGGAACACAATGCGCATGCTGAATGGCTTCAACAAACTGAGCAGGCAAAAGCTGCAAATCTTGCTGCTGAACTTAATGCCGCCAATGAACACAATACTCAACTACAAGCTCGTGCCCAATGGCTACAAAATGAATTAGATGCGGCTAATTCCAAAATCAGTGAGCTTAACCAATTATCTCATCACTGGTGGGTTATAGCTGATCGGCTTAGCCAGGAACAGAAAAGCATTTATGCCAGCACATTCTGGCGCATCACTTGGCCATTGCGCAAAATAATGCAAATCGCCAAGTGGTCACTGACTTTGCCTGTACGTACGATGAAATGGTTCATCCGTTTACCTAAGCGTTTGGGTAAACCACTGATGGTATGGGCCATGCGCAGGATCCTCAATAATTCTGATATGAAAAACCATGTGCTAGATACACTTGCCAAATATCCCTTGATCAAACAACATCTGCGATTATTCGCCATAAGAGCAGGTTTGATAAATGATGAGACTGCTTCTGACGAACAAATTAATATTGAGGTTGTATATTCACTAGACATGGAAGAAGAATTAATAAATAACCTCTCGCCTAGCGCGGCTCGCATTTATGCTGAACTCCTCAAAAGATCTATTGACGCGAGGAAAAACTGATGCGCATCGCAATTGATATGCAAGGTGCTCAAGGAAACAATCAACGGCGTGGTATTGGACGTTATACTCTCTCTCTGGTTCAGGCTATAGTCCGTAATCGTGGTAGTCATGAAATATTTCTCGCACTTAATGGGTTGTTTCCTGAAAGTATTGAACAGATACGGGCCGCATTTGATGGATTACTGCCGCAAAAGAATATTCGCGTCTGGCAAGTGCCAGGCCCAGTGCGCAGTTTGGGTAGCGGAAATGATTGGCGCCGCCGCACTGGCGAGCTGGTACGTGAGGCTTTTTTAACCAGTCTCAAACCGGATCTTGTCCTGATCAGCAGTCTGTTCGAAGGTCCGGCCGATGATACAGTGACCAGCATCGGTACGTTGAGTAGTTCGATACCAACGGCAGTTATCCTGTATGACTTGATTCCACTGATTCAGCGCCAGCCTTATCTGGAAAATCCGGTAGTTGAGGCTTGGTACGAGAATAAGCTTGGCCATCTGCGTCGCGCCAACTTGCTGCTTGCCATTTCAGAATCATCTCGGAAAGAGAGCCTCCATTACCTTGGCTTTCCGGCTGAAGCATGCATCAATATTTCAGCGGCTGCCGACTCGCAATTTCAATCGCAACAAGTCGACTATAAGCGAGAGCAGGAAGTTCGCCAGCGTTACGGATTACATCGATCGTTTGTTATGTATACCGGAGGTATTGATCATCGCAAGAATGTTAAGGAGTTGATTCGAGCTTACGCTAAATTATCTAAGCCATTGCGTGCTAGCCACCAACTAGCGATTGTTTGCGCCAATCTGATGCCCAATAGTCGAGCTGAACTGGAAAAGATAGCTAAAGAGCAGGGACTGAAGAATGATGAGCTGGTGCTGACTGGATTTGTATCCGAAGAAGATTTGCTGACACTCTATAACCTCTGCAGAGCCTTCGTATTTCCTTCATGGCATGAAGGATTTGGCTTGCCTGCGTTGGAAGCTATGTCCTGTGGACGGGCAGTGATCGGTGCCAATACTTCCAGCCTTCCGGAAGTGATTGGCCGGGATGATGCACTGTTTGACCCAATGAGCGATACGGCGATTGCTGACAAACTCACGAAAGTATTGACTGATGACGACTTCCGGGCAGAGCTGGAGCAGCACGGCCTGGAGCAGGCCAAGCGATTTTCCTGGGATATCAGCGCCCAACGGGCAATTGCTGCATTTGAGGCACTACATGCTAGAAACATCAGTCAAGCATTGACTGATGTTACATTCGCTCGCCGACCCAAGCTGGCATATGTCTCGCCATTGCCGCCAGTGCGCAGCGGGATTAGTGACTACAGTGCCGAGCTTTTACCCGAGTTATCACGTTACTATGATATCGACGTGATCGTGGCACAGGATCTCGTATCTGATCCGTGGATAAAAGCCAACTGTACATTGCGCAGTGTGGAATGGTTCAAGGATCATGCAGACCTTTACGGTCGGACGCTCTATCATTTTGGCAACAACTATTTCCACCTGCATATGTTTAACTTGTTGGAGACGGTGCCAGGTGTCGTTGTTCTGCATGATTTCTTCCTATCTGGTGTAGTAGGCCACATGCATTTCAGTGGTCGTGAGTCTGGCTCTTGGATTAAGGCTCTTTATCAAAACCATGGTTATCCAGCTTTGCAACAGCATTTTGATTCCTCAAATACTGCGGAAGTACCTTGGCGCTATCCGTGCAACTTGGATGTGATTCAAAAAGCGCTGGGTATGATGGTACATTCTGAAAATTCTCTACTACTTGCAAAAAATTGGTACGGTGAAGGCGCGGCTGACGATTGGGCCGTTGTTCCGTTGTTGCGCGTTCCCGCTTTTGATATTGATAGAGCCGAAGCTCGCCGCTTGCTGAACTTGGGCAATGATGATTTTGTGATCTGTAGCTTTGGCTTGCTCGGACCTACTAAGCTAAACCATCGCTTGCTCAAGGCATGGTTGGCATCGACTTTGGCGAAAAACTCCAATTGCGTGCTGGTGTTTGTGGGTGAAAATCATGGTGGTGAATATGGTATGGAACTAATTGCCACAATTCGCCAAAGTGGTCTAGATAACCGTATTCGCATCACCGGTTGGACAGATACCACTACTTTCCGTCATTACCTCGAGGCAGCCGATGTGGGAGTGCAATTGCGTACTCTCTCACGTGGCGAAACCTCAGCCACGGTACTGGACTGTATGAATTACGGCCTGCCAACCATCGTTAATGCTAATGGTTCTATGGCTGATCTTCCCGATGATGTTGTGTTCAAGTTGCCAGATGAATTTGAAGATGCTGAGTTTGTTCACGCGTTAGAAAGTTTGTGGAAAAATACGGTCGAACGTAATAGCTTAGGCGCAAGAGCACAAGAGCATATCCGCACTCGGCACGACCCGCGTACCTGTGCAGCCAAGTATGCTAGAGCCATTGAATCCTTTTATTATCGTTCTGCTACCGATAAACATGCTCTAATTCAAGCTATCACTGGTTTAGATGAAAAACCAAAGAATGATGTAGAGTTTATAAAGTTGGCTGATTGCATAGCAAAAAACTTATCACCTACGCCATCACAAAAACAACTTTTTGTAGATGTGTCTGAACTAATTCAGCGTGATGCCAGAAGTGGCATTCAGCGCGTAGTACGTAGTGTTTTAAGAGAACTGTTACAGAATCCACCAGAAGGTTATCGTGTGGAGCCCGTTTATGCTACTTTAGAGCACGGTTACCGTTACGCGCGTCAATTCACATTAAGATTTTTGGAGTGCCCTGATAGCGTTTTATCCGATGGCTTGATCGAATATCAGAATGGGGATATTTTCTTAGGTCTCGATCTTCAGCCACAAGTTATTCCCGCACAAAGGGCATTCTACCAACAATTGCGCCGAGATGGAGTGTTAGTGCAGTTTGTGGTGTATGATCTTTTATGTATTTTATCGCCACAGTTTTTCGGTGAAGGGGCTCTAGAGGGGTATCAACGTTGGCTGGAAGTAGTGGCAGAAAGCGATGGTGCAATTTGCATTTCAAAATCGGTGGCAAACGAGCTGTCCGACTGGCTTGAAGCGCATGGGCAAAAAAGATACCGTCCATTTAATATTTCTTGGTTTCACCTAGGCGCTGATGTAAAAAGTTCTGTTCCCTCAGGCGGTCTGCCTAATAATGCCGATACAGTGTTGAACTCATTGTATAACAAGTCTAATTTTCTGATGGTAGGTACTATTGAGCCGCGTAAAGGTCATGCTCAAGTAGTCTCCGCTTTTGAAAAATTGTGGGTTGAGGGTATGGATATTAACTTGGTCATCGTTGGTAAACAAGGCTGGATGGTAGAAGCTTTAGTAGATAAACTGCGCCATCATGCTGAGTTAGGTAAGCATCTGTTTTGGCTGGAAGGTATCAGTGACGAATATCTTGAAAAAATCTACGCAGCCTCGACTTGCTTGATTGCTGCTAGTGAAGGAGAAGGATTTGGGCTGCCCCTCATTGAAGCTGCGCAACATAAATTGCCTATTATTGCACGGGATATCCCTGTATTTCGTGAGGTAGCTGGCGATCATGCATTCTACTTCAAAGGCCAGAAGGCTGATTCTATTAAAAAGGCACTTGTTTCATGGCTGAGTTTGAATGCCCAAGGCAAATCGTCAAGTGCAGAAGGGATGAAGTGGTTGACTTGGAAAGATAGTGTACAGCAGCTTATGGCCAAGATTTTGCCTACTTTACAGGTCAAGAATTAAACAAGACTCAAAAATATTATTTATACATCCTAATTATCAACAACGGGACGAAACGGATATCGAAATATTGCACGCGATACTCAAACTTGCATCACACAGTGAGCTCGTTTTTACGGATAAAAGTGATTGATTATTAACTCGCTGCGAATGCCAGGAAACATTACTGCACAAAAATCAAGGAGATTAGGAAATATGAGTAATATCGCTACACCATCTTTGAAAATTGCGGTTGTAATACCAGCTTATAAAGTTGGCAGTCACATTTTGGGGGTAATAAATAAAATTGGCCCGGAGGTGAGCCGTATTTATGTTGTCGATGATTGTTGTCCTGAGGGATCTGGGGCGCAGGTTAAGGAAACTTGTACAGACGAGCGAGTTAAGGTCATTCGAAATTCAGAAAATCAAGGGGTAGGTGGTGCGGTAATAATAGGCTACAAAGCCGCGATTGCTGAAGGAATGGATATTATTGTTAAGGTAGATGGTGATGGTCAAATGAATCCAGATCTGATCTCAGATTTTGTGGCGCCGATTGCAGGCGGCGAGGCCGACTATACCAAAGGAAATCGCTTCTTCGATCTGGAAGAAATTCATGTGATGCCGAAAATGCGCTTATTTGGCAATGCAGTATTGTCCTTTATGACCAAGCTTTCGTCTGGCTATTGGGATTTATTTGATCCAACCAATGGCTATACGGCGATTCATAGGGATGTTGCCCGACATCTTCCGTTCAGCAAGATTAGCCACCGCTATTTTTTTGAGACCGACATGCTCTTTCGGCTTAACACGCTACGTGCAGTGGTTGTGGATATACCGATGAATGCGAAGTATGGCGATGAAGTTAGCAATCTAAAAATATCAAAAATTATTGGGGAGTTTTTGTTCAAGCATATTCGAAATTTCGCGAAGCGAATTTTTTATAATTATTACCTCAGGGATATGTCGATAGCGTCGATTGAATTGCCTTTAGGAATAATTATGCTGGTCTTTGGGGTTGTGTTTGGAAGTTATCATTGGATAACCTCTTCGCAAGCGGGAGTAGCAACTCCGGTCGGCACGGTTATGCTTGCGGCACTGCCTGTAATAATAGGCCTTCAATTTATTTTGGCTTTTTTAGCATATGACATTTCTACCACTCCTCGACGCCCTTTACATCGCAATAAAAATCAACAATATCTTTGACAATTAAACAGGTTCTTCAATGTCTTTATTACAGCTTGTGTTCATCCTCTTGACAGTGCTGGCACTGTCTGCTGGTCAGATATTGTTCAAAATGGCTTCAAGCAGTTTTGAATTTTCCATTGCTGGATTAGCTGCTAGTCTTCTAAATATCAAGCTTATTGTTGCGCTAGTAGTGTATTTTTTTGCCACAATTATGTGGCTTCTTGTACTCAAAGTTACCCCACTACGAGTGGCATATCCTTTTGTTGCTTTAGCTTTCTTCATTGTACCGATACTTGCCCATTTTTTGCTGAATGAGAATATAAGCTGGAATACCTTTGTTGGAGCCATTTTGATAGCACTTGGTGTCTGGGTTTCTGTATATCCAGGGCTTCCTCTTCTCATTAAAAAATTTGCCAGACTATGGTTTTTTTGAGTGGAAAGAAGGTAAGCGGTAATGATGGAATCGGAAGAGATGAGCTTTGGGAGTATTTCTTGCGTTGTTTCAATGCAAAAAACATTGAGAGGATGTGTGCTTAAAATAAAATCAAACCTTAGCAGTGAAATTAGAAAAAATTTCCTAACTTTTGCTGTTTGCTTAAGCATAGTATTTGCTGCTCTTTTATTTAGGAACTGGAATATTTATCCTACTGTATTTGCCGATGAATATATCTATAGCAAATTCTCTAGACTTTTACCGCTCTCGGATTCAACAATTCCGGGCTATGTATATTTAGCAATATACAGTATTACCAATACGTGCGGAGATGGTTTTCTCAGTTGTGCGAGAATATTAAATGTCCTATTTTTTGTTGCGGCCGCGCCTTTTATTTATCTAACGGCCAGACGGGCATGCACTAGAGGTATTGCGTCAGTTATTGCATTTCTGTCCCTATTGGGGCCAATTAATAGTTATACGGCGTATTACATGCCAGAAGCGTTATATTTCTTTTCCTTTTGGCTCTTCACATGGTTTGTCTTGCAGTTAGATAATTCGTCTGATTCAATGGCATGGAGCTTGGGGGGAATACTATTAGGCCTTTCTGCACTGGTTAAGCCCCACTCTCTGTTTTTCTTGCCTGCAGTCGTGATATATATCTTATATGTCAGCAGAAAAAATGGAGGTGACTGGATTCTGCAGGCATTCAGGAATGCCTTCTTTTTTATTGCCTTTGTTTTTTTTACGAAATTATTATTTGGTTATTTTCTTGCCGGTAAGTCCGGAATTACTATTTTTGGCCCTATGTATAGTTCAGTAGCGAGCTCTACTACATCAAATTTTCAGCGCTACCTAGAACTATTCAATGTATCAGCTGAAATTCTCAAAGGGCATGTATTGGCAATTTCCTTAATGTTTGCTATGCCGATCGCTTTCGCGATTAATTCCTCATTTAATATGATAAGCTCTAAAGCAGAAGTAAAAACAGATCAAAAAATTACGTTTTATACCCTTGCGATTCTGGCTAGCCTTATTTTAGTTACTTGCCTTTTTACAGCTTCGGTTGCAAATACTGGACCATACGAGACGGCCGCCCGTCTTCATATGCGCTACTATAATTTCATGCTACCCTTGTTACTCATAATTGCTACTTCCCAGTTGTCTTTAGAGCCAATTAATGGCACGCTCAAATGGAGGGCGATTGCTGCTTTTCCAATCGGCGCTACGATTTTATATGCTGTTTATACCCATTTGATGCCCTATACACCGAGCCTTGTTGACAGCCCAGAATTACGTGGTTTTACTTCTAATTCGACTGTCTTTCATGTTTTGAGCGGAATATCTTTTGTCGCCCTTGCTGTATGGATTTACGATGCTCGAGCCGGTGCTAAATTTTTCATCTATTTATTTATGCCGCTTTCGGTGTTTTTTTCAACAACATATGTCAATCAGGAACTTAGACAGAGACTTATCCCTGATGTTTATGACAAGGCGGGAATATTCGCTAAACAGCATTTATCTAATGAGGAAATTTCGAAGCTATTGATTGTTGGTTCAGATCTATCTGGATTGTTCCGCTCACTGTTTTACCTTGATAGTACGCAGGCCTCATTTGAGGTAATTCCTGAAGGAACAAGCTATGAGTTATCGAAAATTCCGGTTGGCAAAGAGTGGGTTTTGGCTATTGGAGATCATTTATCGCGAAAAGAAATGCCCCTCCAATTTCCAATGAATGGTTTTACTCTGGATCGGATAGTTATTGTTGATTTCAAAAAGTCTTCATGGCCAGGCGTTATTACAAAAAGTCGTGGATTGTGCTCTGCAGAGGGATGGGGGCGATGGTCAGCAGGTGAGACTGTAGCTCTTGAGTTTGCAATGCCTTTGCCAGAAAAATTTGCGATTCAACTAGTGGCGCGCGCATTCGGACCTAATGTTGGAAAAGAATTTATGGTCCATGTAGGTGGAATTACAAAAAACTTTAAGTTGAATGCCTCACATGAAAGAAGGGTGATTGAGTTTGTTAACTCTCAAAAAGATAAAACTATTAAATTTGATATTCCATCTCCGGCTTCGCCTAAAGATTTGGGTTTGAGTGCCGATGAGCGAAAATTAGGTATTGCTTTTACTGAATTAAGAATTGTTCCTTTATAAAGTTGGATGTAAAGATGTCTAGTAATAAAAAATTAAAGAAAGCGGTTATTACAGGAATCACCGGTCAAGATGGTGCTTATCTGACGGAGTTACTGTTGGAAAAAGGCTATACCGTCTACGGCACTTACCGCCGCACCAGTTCCGTCAACTTCTGGCGCATAGAAGAACTGGGTATCCAGAACCATCCCAATTTGCATCTGGTGGAATATGATCTGACGGATTTGGGTTCCAGCATCGCGCTGGTGCAGAAGGTGCAGCCGGATGAAATTTACAACCTGGCAGCGCAAAGCTTTGTCGGTGTGAGTTTTGAACAGCCTAGCGCCACGGCCCAGATTACCGGCATTGGTGCATTGAACTTGTTGGAAGCCATTCGTCTGGTTAATCCGAAGATCCGGTTTTATCAAGCGTCCACATCCGAGATGTTCGGTAAGGTTCAGGCCATTCCGCAGGTGGAAGATACCCCGTTTTACCCGCGCAGCCCTTATGGTGTGGCCAAGCTCTATGCGCACTGGATGACGGTCAATTACCGCGAAAGTTATGACATTTTTGGTTCCAGCGGCATTTTGTTCAACCATGAAAGCCCTTTGCGCGGCCGCGAATTCGTCACGCGCAAGATTACCGATTCAGTAGCCAAGATCAGCCTGGGTAAGCTGGATGTTCTGGAACTCGGCAATATGGATGCCAAGCGCGATTGGGGCTTCGCAAAGGAATATGTGGAAGGCATGTGGCGTATATTGCAGGCCAATGAGCCCGATACATTCGTGCTGGCGACCAATCGCACGGAAACCGTGCGTGATTTTGTACGCATGGCGTTTAAGGCGATTAGCGTAGAACTTGAGTTTAAAGGCCAGGGCGATGAGGAATATGCTGTGATTGTAGCTATCAACTCTGACTCCGCTCAAGGCGAGAAGGCGTTACAAGTAGGACAAACGGTGGTGCGCGTTAACCCTAGATTCTATCGCCCTGCCGAAGTGGACTTGCTGATCGGCAATCCGGCCAAGGCCAAAGCCAAGCTGGACTGGACGCCTAAAACCACGCTGGAGCAGTTGTGTCAAATGATGGTGGAGGCTGATCTGCGCCGCAATACACAGGGGTTCTCATTTTGAGGCTGCTGGTCACGGGCGGACAGGGTTTTACCGGGCAGCACTTTGTCAAGGCTGCCCGTGCCTGTGGGCACGAGGTTATTACTCTGCAAGCCGATCTCAAAGATCGCGAAGCAGTACGGCAGCAGGTAGTTGAAGCAGCGCCGGAAGCCGTCGTTCATCTGGCTGCGATCAGCTTCGTCGGGCACGCCGATGCCAGTGCGTTTTACGATGTCAACGTGATTGGCACGCTGAATCTGCTGGAGGCTCTGGCCGCCCTTGCGCAGCCGCTACGCAGTGTCTTGATCGCCAGCAGCGCCAATGTGTACGGTAACTGCGAGCGGTCACCCATTACGGAAGAGCAAGCGCCGGCGCCGGTCAATCATTACGCCATGAGCAAGCTGGCCATGGAGTATATGGCCAGAACTTATCTCGACAGGCTGCCGTTGTTTTTCGCGCGGCCTTTTAACTATACAGGCCCGTTGCAGGCCAAGTCGTTTGTCATTCCCAAGCTGGTCGCGCATTTTGCGCAGAAGGCAGAGGCGGTTGAGCTAGGCAATCTTGATGTGGAGCGCGAGTTTAACGATGTGCGCTTTGTCTGCGAAGCCTATTTGCGATTGCTGCAGAAGGCTACTCCCGGCGAGGTCTATAACATCTGCTCCGGCAAGCCGGTAACGCTCAAATCCGTGATTGAGCTGTTGGGCCAGATCACGGGTCATCAATTGCAGATCAACGTAAACCCGGCCTTTGTACGCAGCAATGAGATTCACCGCTTATGCGGCAGCCCGGCAAAGCTGGTCAGTGTTGTAGGCGATATTTCATCGCCGGCCTTGGTTGATACGCTGCGCTGGATGTTGGTCGAAAGTTGATGAAGGTTATTGTATCGATTGACCCGGTACGATTCCCTCTGACAGGCATTGGGCGTTATACTTTTGAATTAGTGCGCCACCTTGCTAAGCTGGACGATGTCGGTGATCTGAGGCTGCTGTCCGGATCCGGTTTTGTGCCGTCTCTGCCAGCGGCGGCAGCGTGTGTTGACGATGGCAGAACGTCGCTGGTCAGGCAGTTAAAAAAACATCTGCTGAAAAGCCACACAGTAGTGGATCTGGCCAGTGGTTTCAGGAACTGGAGAAGGCAGCGCGCTTTGCTTGGGCTTGAGGATTTTGTCTTTCATGGGCCTAATTACTATCTGCCCAGGTTTGCCGGCGTCAATGTCAGCACTTTTCATGATCTGTCGGTGTATAGTTGGTCTCACTGCCATCCGCCGGAGCGTGTACGGTTCATGCAAAAACAGATTGCGATTTCATTGCGGAGGGCCGACATGTTAATTACGGACTCGGAATTTACCCGGCAGGAAGTCGCGCAGCATTTCTCCTGGCCGCTCGATAAAATTCGCAGCGTATCGTTGGCCAGCAGTCCGGAGTTTTATCCTCGCAGTCAGACCGAATGGTCTGCAACAGGTGCTCGCTATGGTTTAACCATGGGTGGATATACGCTTTTTGCAGGGACCATAGAGCCCCGTAAGAATCTGGATGTCCTGCTCGATGCTTATGGGTTACTGCCTCTGAACTTGCGGCAGCGATGGCCGTTGGTTATGACGGGCTATCAAGGCTGGCAAAGCGAAAAACTGCATGAACGCATCAAGGCGGCTAGCCGTGAGGGCTGGGTACGTTACTTAGGCTATGTGCCTGCCGAGGATTTGCCCTTGCTTTATGCCGGCGCCCGTCTGTTTGCATTTCCTTCGCTGTATGAGGGTTTTGGCTTGCCGATACTGGAGGCGATGGCTTCCGGAGTGCCGGTGGTCTGCTCAAATGCTTCTTCCTTGCCCGAGGTCGCGGGCGATGCGGCCGGCATGTGCGAAGCAATGGATGTGGATAGTCTGTCGGGACTGATCGCGGCAGGGCTGGAAGACGACATCTGGCGTAACAGTTCGATTGAAAAAGGACTGGCCCGGGCCGATGGATTCAGTTGGCAGCGTTGCGCCGAAGAAACGGTTGCAGTTTACCGTGAAGCAATCAGTGCCAGATCTTAGCTTCTAAAATAACGTAGGAACAGTTGCTGAAATACCGTAATGAAAAAAGCAGTTGCTGATCTGGCACAGGGATGTGATAGGCTATGACCATATAGCATTGGCTATCTGCACTACATTTACATAGATAGCTGTCACCGGTTTCTATTTTTGCGAGTTAATCGATTGCAACAGGCGTTTTAATGAAAGTTCTTCATGTTTATAGAACTTATTTTCCCGATACCCAGGGCGGTCTGGAAGAAGTTATTCGGCAGATCTGCCGTAATACCAAATGCCATAATGTGGAAAGCAGGGTTTTTACCCTAAGTCCGCAATCGGGGCAATCTGTCATATCGAGAAAAGAGGCCGATGTTTACCGTTTTAACCGGACCTTTGAAATTGCTTCATGCAGTGTGTCTATCAGTGCATTGTCAGGCTTCAAGCAATTGGTGGAATGGGCGGATATTGTGCATTATCATTTTCCCTGGCCTTTTGCCGACTTGCTTCATTTGTTAGGGCAAGTCAAGAAGCCCTCGATTGTTACTTATCATTCCGATATTGTCAGGCAGAAGGGTTGGTTAACGTTATACCGTCCCTTAAAGCAGTATTTTCTTACGCACGTTGACTGTATCGTTTCAACCTCGCCCAATTACTTTGCAACGAGCGATGTCCTGGGGACTTTTTCCGAAAAAGTGGAGATTATTCCTATCGGATTGGATGACGCCAGCTATCCGGTTGTAGATGCCGAACAGATGGAATCCGTTCGGGCGCAATGCGGGGAAGGTTTCTTTCTATTTATAGGCGTGCTTCGTTATTACAAAGGACTGCGTATTCTGCTTGAAGCCATTAAAAATACGGCATTGCGGGTCGTCATCGTCGGTTCGGGACCGATAGAGAATGAATTGCGGCAGCAGGCCAATGAACTGGGTTTAGAAAATGTCCAGTTTCTGGGCTACGTCAGCGATGAAGAAAAAGTCGCACTGATTCGATTATCAAGAGCAATTGTTTTTCCTTCTTATCTACGCTCGGAAGCCTTTGGCGTCACTTTGCTGGAAGGCGCCATGTTTGGCAAGCCCCTGATTTCTGCGGAAATCGGCACAGGCACCAGCTATGTCAATAGTGACAAGGAAACGGGTTTTGTAGTGCCGCCATCCGATTCAAGACGGTTACGCGAAGCCATGGAAAAACTGGATCAGGATGAGCAGCTGGCTAAACGCATGGGACAAGCGGCACGAGAAAGATATGAAAAATTGTTTACTGGGAAAAGAATGGGTGAACAATATGTGCAGTTGTATAAGAAATTGCTGGCCGAAGTGGTTTACGCCAAACCAGAGGCACAATCTAAAATAATCTAGGCAGGGTAAGTGTCAGACATCCACCAAGAGAACTACATGTCATTTTATCAAGGTTTCAACCACAATACCGGCAGTCAGGCGGCGGATCTGGGTATTGAATTTACAATCAACGGTATCATCTGCTTGATTCAGGCTATACCTTTGAAACAAACCGGGACATGCCCATGAATCCATATGCCGTGCAATCCGCATCACCCAAGGCGCTGGCACGAAGCCTATGGTGTAACCGGCAGCTTATCAGGCAAATGACCGTGCGCGAAGTAGTCGGGCGCTATAAAGGTTCTGTCATGGGACTGTTTTGGTCGTTTCTCAATCCCGTGTTCATGCTGGTGGTATATACCTTTGTTTTCTCGGTTGTCTTTAAAGCCCGTTGGGGCGTGGGAGGCGCGGAGGAAACCAAAACCCAGTTTGCCGTGGTGTTGTTTGTCGGCATGATTGTGCATGGGCTGTTTGCCGAAGTGCTCAATCGCGCGCCTGGCTTGATTCTGGCCAATGCCAATTATGTCAAAAAGGTGGTGTTTCCGCTGGAGATATTGCCTATTGTCAGCATGGGAGGGGCGCTGTTTCACAGTTTGGTCAGTTTGAGCGTGCTGCTTGCCGCGTTTGTTATATTTAACGGCTATCTGCATTGGACGGTAATTTTCATTCCATTCGTATTGCTGCCTCTGGTTATCCTCGCCCTGGGCCTTGCCTGGATGCTCGCTTCTCTGGGGGTATTCCTTCGGGATGTCGGGCAAACCATCGGCATCATTACCACGGTAATGATGTTTTTATCGCCGGTGTTTTTTCCTGTTACGGCCTTGCCGGAACAATACCGTCCCGTCATCATGGCCAATCCGCTCACTTTTATTATCGAGCAGTCGCGTGATGTGCTCATTTGGGGACGATTGCCTGATTGGACCAGCTTGGGTGTGTATATGTTAGTCGCTAGTGTTATAGCCTGGGCAGGTTATATCTGGTTTCAAAGGACCAGAAAGGGTTTTGCCGATGTGCTCTGATCTGCGGGATGTCGTTTATTCACTGACGCTACACAACGGTAGGGGTAGGCATTCCGGCGGGGCAAAATGCATAAGTCCTGATAGTCTCTAATTTAATGGCAGTGATATACTTCACAATTGCACAGATAGGGCAAAGTTATTCTGTGGGTAAAGTGGCTACTATTTGAATAATGGTGGCACTCTAATCAATCGAAGCTCACTGCATCAGTGAGCAAGATTTGACAATTAATTAAATAATCAAATTATTCCTGCAAGACAATGCAGCGGAGAGAAGTTCGAGGTCGATGAGTAACCAACTTGATGCTGTGACCCTGGTGACTGTCAATTATAATGCGGGCGATATGCTTTTGAGCTGTATTCGTTCCGCGGCAGGTCAAGTCGGGGAAATCATTGTTGTGGATAATGCTTCCTCCGACCAAAGCCTGGCGAACTTGAGCGCCCAGGATGAGTTGTTGGGAACCGTCAAAATTATCCGGAATTCACGAAATCTGGGATTTGCCGCAGCTTGCAATATCGGAATGCAGGCTGCCAAAGGCGACTACATATTGTTTCTTAATCCGGACTGTGAGCTTAATCCCGATGCCATTCAAGCCATGCTGGACGTGTTCCATGAGTGTGCCGAGGCCGGCATGGCAGGCGGATTGCTGATTGGTCCCGATGGCAGGGAGCAGGGCGGCGGAAGGCGGGCCATTCCCACACCTTGGCGCTCTTTTGTAAGAGCCTTCGGTTTATCTCGATTTGAGCACCGCTGGCCAAAACTGTTTTTTGATTTTCATCTGAATAAGCAGCCGTTGCCGGTTCATCCTGTCGAAATAGAAGCTATCTCCGGGGCTTGCATGCTGGTCAAACGCAAAGCGATTGAAGATGTCGGGTTGTGGGATGAGGCATATTTCCTGCATTGCGAAGATCTGGACTGGTGCATGCGCTTTCGTCAGAAAAAATGGAAGATTCTATTTGTGCCGGATGCGCACGTGGTTCATCACAAGGGCATGTGTAGTCGCTCGCGTCCCATATTTGTGGAATGGCACAAGCATAAAGGCATGATGCGCTTTTACCGTAAGTTTTTCAGCCATCAATATCCAAGGCCTTTAATGTGGCTGGTCGGCGCGGGTATCGGCCTGCGGTTCAGCATGCTGGTTGTTTATTTTACCAGTTGTCATATTGTGCATCGTCTGAGGTTGTTGAATGGATAAGCAGCAAGTAGGGATTATTGGTGCGACCAGCTTTGTCGGAGAATGTCTCCTGGATAGATTGGCAGGGCTGGATGTCGAGATGACGGCATTTTCGCGCAAACCTCAGAAAATCACCCCTGATCGTCATGCATCAAAACTAAGTTGGCGTGTTTTAGATGAGAACGCGGCCGATCCGGTGGCCACGCCTTATTCTGTTGAAACGCGAGCAATTGAAAATTGGGTCAGCCTGGGACCTATCTGGGTTTTGCCAGCGTTGTTTCCGATGCTGGAAGCCTATGGTATTCGCCGTATCGTGGCGTTGAGTTCAACCAGTCGCTTTACCAAAAAGACATCCAGGGATGCATCGGAGCAGGCGCTGGCCGAGCATCTGATCAGTGGTGAAGAAAGCTTGAAAGCTTGGGCTGAAAAACAAGGCGTGGAATGGGTCATTATCCAGCCGACCATGATCTATGGCTATGGCAAGGACAGGAACATTGCCAGGATAGCGCATTTTATCGAGCGCTTCGGCTTTTTTCCCTTGCTTGGCAAAGCTACAGGCAAGCGGCAGCCGGTGCATGTTGAGGATGTCGTTGATGCCTGCTGTTCGGCGCTTTTTTCAGAGCGGGCGCTAAACCGCGCTTATGTTGTGTCGGGTAAAGAACGGCTGACTTACCGGGCAATGGTTGAGCGCATATTTTTATCAATCGGAAAACCGCCTGTTTTGTTGTCGCTGCCATTAGGCGTGTTTCAATATGCCGTCATGTGTTTGCGGGTCCTGCCCCGATTCAAGTCGCTGACCGTTGAAATGGCGTCTCGCATGAATCAGGATATGGTTTTCGATCATGAAGAGGCGGCACAGGATCTGGGGTTTAAGCCTAGAGGTTTTTTAGACAGCAAAGGCTGACGGCTCAACGGGTTATCAACCCAAGGTTGCGCTTGCTCTGGATCCTTGGCTTTGCCAAACTTCGGCGTACCCATAGCCGCTATTCGGGCCAGGCATGGCAGTCATCAAACGAATGGATGTTGTCCATTCAGCCTGAAAATAGTCCAATTTTTGATATAACATCTTAAATAGCAATGAAATTTGTCTTTTCGCTGGGTGGATTGACCGCTCTGAATCTGGCTATTGCCATGGCCATCCAGTGGCTGGTTTTGGTCTATATCGGCCCAGGCGCCGATACCGATGCTTATTTTTCGGCGCAGATGCTGACCTTAATTCCTCTGACAATTTTCAGCGATATCCTGATCAGGGTATTGGTGCCTTTGTTGATAGGGTTAGCCGGGGAAAATTTGACCGCGAACGTAACATCTTTGTTGTTACAGTCATTTTTTGCCTTTGCGGTTATAGCTGCCATGTTGAGCTTGTCGGCTTATCTGTGGGTTCCGCTATTGTCGCCGGGACTTTCGAAGCAAGCGCTCGATCGGGCGATTGAAATGGCTGAGGTGATGTCAGCTACTCTGGTTTTTGGCGGACTGACGACGGTGTTGACATCGGCTTATCATGCCGAGCAGCGGTTTATTTATCCGGAATTGTCACAATTTATTGCCGGTATGGTCGTGCTGGCCGGCGTATTTTATGCAATGCCCGTTTATGGCATCGTATCGGTCGCTTGGGGCGTTGTCATACGTTGGGGATTATGGGCTGTTATGTTGTTCCAATGGGTCGATTGGCGCGCTCACTCGAGGTACGACCGGACGCTGACCAAAATGGTCTGGCAACGCATGCGCGCTTTGCTGTATGGCGAATTAATCAACAAAAGCGGTCCGGTCGTTGATCGTTACTTGGCCTCATTCGGCTCCGCAGGCAGTATCAGCTTGCTGACCTTCGGCAACCAGCTCTACGGGATATTTTTGGCGCTTACGAATACAGTATTCGCCATGCCTTTGCTGGCATTTGCGGCAAGGAGCATGAAGTCAAACGATACGTCCCGGCTTAGGCAAAATTATCGACAGAAGCTGCTGCTGACCGGAACAATGGCGCTGGCTGTATGGGGTATTTTCGCCTTGTGCGGGAAATGGGCGCTGACTTTGCTGGTCGGCTATGGGAAATTCGGCGCCGGGCAAATCGATGTGCTGTGGCAGCTTATGATGGTGATGGGCGGCATGCTGGTCGCAGGCGTAGCCGGCCAAATGGCGGTCAGTTGCCTTTACGCATTGGGCCGGACGAGCGTGGTAGTCAGGCTTGCGATGGTCAATTTTTTCATTTGTGCAGGCATAAAAGCGCTGGCGTTCAATGCAATCGGTATTGTCGGCATCGCAATCGGAATCGTCGCTTATCAATTATTGAACGCTGTTGGATTGCATATTGCGCTGCTGCGCGCATTGAAACAGGCTGACTGAAAGAGCGCAAAAAAACGCCAATAACGCACAATAACGGTGATAGCCATGCCTTATCACGACTCGCGAACAGGAAAAAAACCGTGAATACGACTATGAACGAAGTCTATGTTATTCTCTCGACCTATAATGGCGAGCGATTTCTATCCGAACAGCTTGAATCCATTCTTGCGCAGCAGTCAGTATCAATCAAACTCTATATACGCGATGACGGATCAAGCGATGGAACCAGGGCCATACTGGCATCCTTTGCCCAAAGCCATGCTCATATCGAAGTTGAGTATGGCGACAACATCGGCGTTATCAACAGTTTTTTTGCCTTGCTCAGGAAAATTCCGCCGGATGCCGAGTTTGTCGCTTTCGCCGACCAGGACGACATCTGGTTGCCGGACAAGCTTATACGGGCAGTTGACCGGCTAAAGGACGCATCAGAACCGGTCATGTACTGTTCCTGTTATAAGGCCGTTGATGAAAATGGAGATTTTCTCTGGCAATCTTTGCCGCCTGAAAAAGAGATAAGCTTCAAAAACGCTATTGTGCAAAATATCACGACTGGCTGCACTGTAGTTATGAACGGGAGCCTATTGACCGCCCTAAAAATACACCAGGTCAATACAAAAAATTTGATCATGCATGACTGGTGGGTCTATCTGGTGGCCGTCTGCTTCGGGCAAGTTATTTATGACCGGGAACCCTCTATGCTGTACAGGCAGCATGGCGGCAATGTGGTCGGCGCAAAAAACGGCTTCGCTTTGTGGCTGGGTAGAATTAAACGGTTTTTTTTGTATCGGAAGAAAAATTCCAGAATTGCCCAGGCCAGGGAATTTCTTGAACGCTATAAAAGCGACTTAAGCACTGAAGACTCGCATTTGATTTCGGCGTTTCTAGCTTATCGGCAGGCCGGATTATTGAAGAGAATACGTTACGCGATTGAAATGCCCTTATACATGCAAAAAAAATCCGACAACCTCATTCTAAAATTGCAATTGATCTTAAACAGCGTGCACTGACATCTGTGGCATCGTTATGGTCATGTGAAAATCCTGGTGCCGGCCTGGTTTCCTGACCAGCCAGCTCTGCCTGGTCATTCTTTGGCAAAAAATATAGCGTCAGGGTTTTGATTGTTGTCAATCAAAAAGCCTGTAATTTGTTGATTAAACGACTGCCTATCCTTGATAATATTCTGATGCCTGACTGTGACGGCTGAATTTTATTATTCAGTATGCAGTACGGAGTTATTTTTCGACAGAGGTCTTTTTGACAGCCGCTGTATGGAATTTTATTAGCAGCTTGGAGCGCTGGAAAGGCCAATAAAAACGTTTTTAGCCGGAAATAATCCGGCATAAAGTGCAAAAAAAACAGGTATTAAACTTGTTAAAGGCTTTTGGCGGCTTATTGAATGATACAGCTAAAATAAGTTAATAACCCATGTTTCTGATAACGGCAACTCTAATGGCAAAAATTAAAATGCTATTTTTAAATGAATCGATTTGCAATCAGCGCCCGAGGGATTTTTTCTCTATCAGTTTATTGCTGATGATGGGGGTTGATCATGTTATTGTTTTTATCCGCGAGCGCTGCAGTACGCATGAATGCTGAAAACCTGCGGTTTTATCAGGCATGCGCCTATAACTGAGATCTGTCTTGCATAGTCTTAAGAAAGCCCCCGTCTTCGTCTACGTTATTAACGTAGACTGGTATTTTGAGCTGCACTGGCTCCAGCGCGCGCTTGCGACTTTAAACGCCGGGGCTGAGGTGCATCTGGTGATGGGCATGACGGACCCTCGGTTGATTGACAGCTTCAGCCAATACGGATTTACTTGCCATCAATGGAATATCGACCGTAAGTCATTGAATCCTTTTTTTAATTTACAAGGGCTGATCGAGCTTTACCGACTACTTAAATCCATTTCCCCTGACGTCATTCATGCCATTACCATCAAGCCCAATATTTATGTCGGCTTGATTTTTTATCTGTTAAAAGTTCCTTATCTGTTAAGCATTACCGGAACCGGCATTATTTTTTCAGGCAAATCCTTATCGACCAAATTGATAAAGCCTATTATCAGGCTGCTTTATAAAGTGTCAAAAAGAAAAGACGTCAATCGCAGGATAGTGTTTGAAAACAGTGAGGACAGGGCCTATTTCATCAATACCGGGCTATGCGACAGTCACGAAGCCGTAACCATTCTCGGGGCCGGCGTGGATCCGGATATTTATGAGCCGGTCGCTGAACGTGAAACCGACGCGCCCGTTATTTTGTTCGCAGCCCGGCTATTATGGGATAAAGGGCTGGGCGATTTGGTTGAGGCGGCAAGACGCTTGCGCAGTCAGGGCTTGAATTTTGTGATACAGGTCGCCGGCATTATTGATAATTCAACGGTCAATGCTATTGATGAGCAGACGTTGAAAGCCTGGAACCGGGAAGGGGCAATACAATGGTTGGGCACGGAAAAAAATATGCCCAATCTGCTTGCGCAAGCCAATATTGTGGTGCTGCCGACTTTTTACGGTGAAGGCGTGCCGCGCATTTTGATCGAAGCCGCTTCCTGCGAAAGAGCGATTGTGGCGACTGATATGCCCGGGTGCCGCGAAATAGTAAAACACGGCATTAACGGATTGCTGGTGCCGGCCCGCGACATAGAAGCGCTGGCAGAGGCGCTTGCGCGATTAATCCAAAATCCGGAGATCAGAAAAAGAATGGGAAAACAAGGCCGAAAAATTGTCGAGCGCGACTTTTCCGAGCAACAAGTGATTTCTGAAACACTGTCTTTATATAAAGAATTATTGTCATGAACAAAGTGTTAGTTACGGGCGCCAATGGCTTCATAGGCAAGATCCTGTTGGCGGAGCTTATTGCCGCCGGCTTTGACGCGAAAGGCGCAGTTCGCTCATCCGCATCCATCTCCGGCCAGTCGGCCGCCATTGCGGTCGGCGATATCAATGCCGGAACATCATGGCAGGATGCTCTGCAGGGCGTTGATGTTGTAGTGCATCTGGCCGCGCGCGTGCATGTCATGAAGGAAACGGTGCTTGATTCACTAAGGGCTTTTCGCGAAGTCAATGTGGCGGGCACCGAAAACCTTGCCCGGCAGGCTGCGGCGCATGGCGTCAGGCGCTTCATTTATTTGAGTTCGATTAAAGTAAACGGTGATCAGACTGACAGGGCCTTTTCTGCCGATGACAATGCGATTCCTCGGGACTCCTACGGCTTGTCCAAATGGGAAGCCGAGCAGGTATTAAGAAAAGTCAGTGCGGAGACCGGTTTGGAAATCGTTATTATCCGCCCGCCTTTGGCCTATGGGCCTGGCGTTAAAGGCAATTTTTTGCGTTTATTGAAACTGGTCAATTCAGGATGTCCTTTACCACTGGGCAAAGTCAGCAACAAGCGCAGCATGGTCAGCGTCGATAATCTGTGTGATTTGATAAAGACTTGTATTGATCATCCCGGCGCTGATGGCCAGGTCTTCCTGGTCTCCGATGGTCATGATCTGTCTACGCTTGATCTGATCAGAATGATGGCGGCTCATATGCGGCAGTCGGCGCGATTGTTCTCGCTGCCGCTAGGCTGGTTATACGGATTAGGCAAGATAGTCGGTAAAAAGCCTGAGATAGATCGGCTCTGCGATTCGTTGCAAGTTGATATTCAGCAAACCTGTAATAAATTGCAATGGATGCCGCCGTATTCAGTGGATGAAGAAGTCAGAAAAACGGTAGCCTGGTTCATGGCGCAAAAGCAATAAAACACTGCATGCTTATTATCTTACTGTCAATTGGCGTATTATCGCTGTCGTGGCTGAGCGTTTATTTCATCAAAGCTTATGCGTTGAAGAATCTTCTGGATATTCCGAACCAGCGCAGTTCTCACCAGATGCCTACTCCCAGAGGCGGCGGTTTAGGCATCGTTGTGGCCTTTACCGCGGCTTCCTTGATGTTGTTTCTTGGCGGCAGTCTTGATCTGGCTGGTTTTCTGGCTTTAATGGCGGCTCTGTTGGTGGCCGGCATCGGTTTTTGGGATGATCACAGGCACATACCGGCCCGCTGGCGCTTTCTGGTCCATCTGGCCGCGGCGGTAATCGCGCTTGGATTGGTACAGGGATTTCCGCTATTAGTCATGGGCGACTGGCGCATCGAACTGGGTGTTATCGGTTATGCGTTGGGCATGGCTTATCTGGTCTGGCTGCTTAATCTGTTCAATTTTATGGATGGCATTGACGGGATCGCCGCTTCTGAAGCCGTATTTATATCAGGGGCTCTGGCCGGCTTTCTGGGCTTTATCGATAATGAGCTTGCGCTTATTGCCCTTTCGTTGTGTTTCGCTTCTCTGGGTTTCTTGTTGTGGAACTGGCCGCGGGCGAAAATCTTCATGGGCGATGTCGGCAGCGGTTTTCTGGGGTTTGTATTGGGGTTGTTGACTTTAATGGCCGGACACCAGGAGCCCATCTATGTTTATGTCGGGCTGATTCTGTTCGCGGTGTTTATAACGGATGCCACCGTTACCCTGGTGCGCCGTTATATCGGAGGGCAGAAATGGTATGAGGCGCATTGTTCTCATGCCTATCAGCATGCTGCAAGACGCTATGGCCATTTGAAAGTGATTCTGGCTGTCTGGGCCATTAATTTGTTCTGGCTGCTGCCGGTTGCGTCAGTCGTGTTCAGATATCCGGCCTATGCATTGCCAGGACTAATAATGGCCTATTTGCCGCTGATTTATGTTACTGTTAAGTTTGAAGCAGGCAACGCATGAACCAACGTTATTTGGGTATACTGCAACGTTTGCATGATGTTTCTTTTCTTCATGACAGGCCTATTCCAATTCGTGAAATTTAAATTCCGCTCCCGCACGACTATTTTCATCCATGATCTGGCCATGGTGGCCTTGGCCTGGTTTGGCGCGTACTGGCTGCGTTTTAACCTGGATGTCATTCCCGATAGGTACTGGCAGGATATCAAGCAGGATTTGCCTTACATTATTGCCATCCAGGGCGTTGTCTTCTGGTTTCTAGGCTTGTATCGTGGCGTTTGGCGTTTTGCCTCCATGCCGGATTTAATCCGGATCACGAAAGCGGTCATGATCGGCATAGGCCTGATTGCCTTGAGTTTCTTTTTGTACAATCGCGTCGAAGGCGTGCCGCGCGCCGTACTGCCGCTGTATTTGTTTTTATTGTTGCTGCTGTTGAGCGTGCCCCGCTTCTGCTATCGATTCTGGAAAGAGAATATCCTGATGGAGCGCTCAGGCAAGAGGGCCTTGATTGTCGGCGCCGGCGCGGCAGGAGAAATGCTGGTCAGGGATTTATTGGGTGAAACCAATTCCGGCTATGTACCGGTCGCCTTTGTCGATGATGACCGTCATAAGTGGAAAAGGGAAATTAGGGGCATCCGGGTTGTCGGCGATATCGAACAATTGCCGTTATTTGTCAAGAAACTGGATATTGAAACGGTACTGATCGCCATTCCTTCCGCAACAGACAGTCAAATGCGGCGCATTATCGAGACATGCGAACTGTGCGAGCTGCCTTTTCAAACCTTGCCGTCGGTTAAGGATTTGTTGTCAGGCAGGATTTCGCGCGACAGCCTGCGCGATGTTTCGATTGAGGATATTTTAGGCCGCGATCCGATTCATCTGGATTGGCAGTTGATTGCCGACAATCTTTGCGGTAAAAGCATCATGGTGACCGGCGGCGGCGGATCGATCGGCTCGGAACTTTGCAAGCAGCTGGCCAGAGTCAATCCGGCCAGACTTATTGTTTTCGATCAGTCGGAATTTAATTTGTACAAAATAGACGCTGACTTAAGGGCGTCCCACCCTGAAATAAGGCTTAAAGCTGTTTTAGGGGATGTTACCGACAGGTTGGCGGTGCGCCGCATTATTCAGAAATTAAAGCCCGATGTTATTTTCCATGCCGCCGCTTATAAGCATGTGCCGCTGCTGGAAAATCAGGTGCGAGAGGCTGTGCATAATAACGTCATCGGCACCAAGACGGTTGCCGAAGAGGCGATCGCGGCCGGTATCGAGCGCTTTGTTCTGATCTCCACCGACAAGGCCGTGAATCCGACCAATGTCATGGGCGCGACCAAAAGGGCGGCTGAGATACTCTGCCAGAATCTGAACATCCGCGGCGGCACGCGCTTCATGACTGTGCGCTTCGGCAACGTACTGGATTCCGCCGGCAGTGTCGTGCCCTTGTTCAGGGCGCAAATCAAAGCCGGCGGGCCGGTCACGGTCACTCATCCTGATATTACGCGTTATTTCATGACGATTCCGGAAGCCTGCCAGTTGATTATGCAGGCTGAAGTCGCCGGCAAAGGCGGCGAGGTTTTTGTCCTGGATATGGGCGAGCCTATAAAGATTGCCTATCTGGCCGAGCAAATGATTCGCTTGAGCGGCAAGCGGGTCGGAGAGGATATAGCAATTAAATATGTCGGTTTAAGACCCGGTGAGAAATTGCACGAGGAATTATTTCATGAGCACGAGCGGCTCAGATCAACGGGTTATGAAAAACTATTATTGGCTAATGCGCGGCTATATGACGAAACCTTGTGGACAACGCATATTGAAAAGCTGGTTCAGGCCTGTCAGCAGGATAATGAAACTGAGATTTTAAGGGTTTTGCGAAGCCTTGTGCCCGAATACCAAGCCGAGGCTCCGGATTATCAAGCCAGGGAAGATATTGTGCTGCATGATTTGATGCCGGCTAATCCATAGGCAAAAAAAACCTCCCTTCGCGTTAACGAAGGGAGGCAAAAAATCAAGCAGAGTGTTATGAGGAGGATCTGCTTGTAGGTATAACACTAGGAGTGTGTAGTTAATCCTGCCGAGCTTAACTGTTCAGTTTGACTTTTATTGCAATATTTCTGCAAGTTGCAGCAATTACAAAAAGATAAGAAGGATGACCGGGGTCGGCAGCTTTACCGCTCAGGCTTTTTATTGAAAGCCAAAATAATGAGCTTAAGCATGACCGATTTATCTATCTGTCAGTTGATGCGCACTATACAGAGGATATTTATTGGATACAATATGACAAATAATAAATTTATTGTTTTATAATAAGAAACAATTATGACATCTTATTTTTTGAATTATTGTCAACCATTAATATTCAGGAAAAGTGACAGCGTATTTCAATAGTAAAAACAGAACCTGAAATTGGCTATTTTTTAAGATGAAGAGGAGATGCAGTGGATAAATTAACCAGCATGAATGTCTTTGTTCGCGTGGCAAAGGCAGGAAGTTTCGCTGGCGGTGCGCGTGATCTGGGAATTTCTCGGGCGATGGCAACTAAACACATCATGCAGCTGGAGAGTAATCTGGGCACGCGCTTATTCAACCGGACTACGCGCAGTTTGAGCCTGACTGAGGTGGGGGCTCAATATCTGGAACGATGCCAGCAGGTGCTCGGTGATGTTGAAGAGATGGAAGCGGCTGTAACGCATCTACAGACTGAGCCGCGAGGTGTCTTAAAAATCAGTGCGCCGCCAGTGATTGGCGCAACACATATTTCCCGCGCCTTGGCTGAGTTTCTTAAAATACATCCGGAATTAAACGTCGACATGATTTTGCAAGGCAGTCCGGGTGATTTAATCGACGAAGGGATTGATCTTGCTGTCCATCTTGGCGACTTGGAGGATACCAGCATGGTGGCCCGGAAGCTGGCCAGTTCGTCCTTAGTGGTTTGCGGTTCGCCCGAATACTTGGAACAGTACGGCATCCCGCAGACGCCGGAAGATTTGGCGCATCACAGCTGTCTGGTCAACTGGGCAATCCCGCCAAGAGATAAATGGGAATTTAAGGATGAAGGCGGCTATAAGACCATACATGTGTCCGGGCGGATGCAAGCCAATGCCGCGCATCCGATTCGTATCGCTGCCATTAATGGACTGGGTTTGGTTATGCTGCCCACTTATATCGTAGGGAGTGATTTAGAAAAAGGTAAGCTTAAGCTGGTGCTGGAGAATTACGTATTGCCGCCGTTGGATATCCATGCGGTCTATCCCCATAGAAAATATTTGTCGGCCAAGGTCAGAAGTTTTATGGATTTCCTGCAGGAGTGGCTGGAGCACAGAGTCAGTATGCCTGGAACGGAATAATGGATACGTTAGTCAATAAATGGAATCGTATTTATAGTCAGTCGGAGCATGAATCCTATGTGCCGGCTCAGGTCCTGACCGACAATGAATTTTTGCTGCCTGAAGCCGGAACTGCTCTGGATCTAGCTAGCGGATTGGGCGCCAATGCTGTTTTCTTAGCGCAACAAGGGTTGACCGTGACGGCATTGGATATCTCTTCTGTTGCGATTGAAAAACTAACAGCATACGCGGCTCAGCAGGGGCTAAATATCGAAGCCCGCCAGCAAAAAATCGATCATTACAGCTTGGCAGATCTGAAATTTGATGTTATCGTCGTGAGCCGATTTCTTGATCGCGCTTTGAGTGATGCGATAATAGATGCACTTAACCCGGCCGGATTGCTTTTTTATCAGACGTATACGCGAGAAAAAGCTGGCCGGCACGGCCCCAATAATCCTGATTATCTGTTGGAAGAAAACGAGCTGCTGGACTTATTTTCACCGTTGCGTGTAATTTTTTACAGAGACAATGGTCGAATTGGCAATAAAAATCTGGGATTAAGGGGCGAGGCTCAGTTTATCGGCCAGAAATACATAGAGATTTAGTTAAACGATGATAGAAAATTTAGATCCCAGACAATGCTGGGATTTCTTGCAAAAGAATGCTCATGCAGTATTAGTGGATGTAAGAACCAAGATGGAACATACATTTGTTGGTCATCCGCCAGGTGCCGTGCATATTCCCTGGAAAGAGACGCCTGATTGGCAAGTTAATCCACAATTCGTTGCCGAGGTCGAAAAGGCTGTGCCTGACAGACAGGCGCCGGTTTTACTGCTTTGCCGCAGCGGCCAGCGCTCGCTGGATGCGGCCAAAGCGCTGGAAGAGGCGGGTTATCAGCATCTAATCAATATTGTCGACGGTTTCGAGGGTGCTTTGGATGAGGACAAGCATCGCGGTAACTTGGGCGGTTGGCGCTTCCATGGGCTGCCTTGGGAGCAAAGTTAATCTCCTTTCCTTGTCTAGGTTGGGCTAGCCGGGCGTGTCCGACATCCTCTTAAACTGCCGTTATGATGGCGCTCCGCCATCTTTTCCCTGCCCGATTTTTTAACCGGAGCGTGCTCGATTCCGCGCGCCTGTTCATTTAAACATTAGAGTATATTTAAAAGTGATCCAGAAATTAAGAAACATTGCTATTATTGCCCACGTAGACCACGGTAAAACGACGCTGGTTGACAAACTGCTACAACAATCAGGAACTTTCGCCGCGCATGCCAAGGTTTCAGAGCGGATTATGGACTCTAATGATCTTGAAAAAGAGCGTGGCATCACGATTTTGGCCAAGAACACAGCGCTGGACTGGAACGATTATCACATCAACATCGTTGATACGCCGGGCCACGCCGATTTTGGCGGCGAAGTCGAGCGCGTCTTGTCCATGGTTGATTCGGTATTATTGCTGGTTGATGCTGTCGACGGACCGATGCCGCAGACGCGATTCGTTACTCAAAAGGCTTTTGCCTTAGGTCTAAAGCCGATTGTGGTCATCAACAAGATTGACCGCCCGGGCGCGCGTCCGGATTGGGTGGTTGACCAGACATTTGATTTGTTTGACCGCTTGGGCGCAACGGATGAGCAACTGGATTTTCCGATTGTTTATGCTTCGGCATTGAACGGCTATGCCGGCCTTGATGTATCGGTTTCAGGCGGCGATATGACGCCGTTGTTCGAGACGATTGTTGAAAAAGTCAGTCCGCCGGCCGTTGATCTGGACGGGCCTTTCCAAATGCAGGTCACGACGCTCGATTACAACACCTACGTCGGCGTCATCGGCATCGGCCGTATCCAGCGCGGCACGATCAAGCCAAATATGCCTGTTACTATCCTTAATCGCGAAGGCGTGGAGCGTAAAGGCCGCATGCTGCAGGTTTTCGGTTTTCACGGATTAGAGCGGGTCGAAGTATCTGAGGCGCGCGCCGGCGACATTATTGCCTTTACCGGCATCGAAAAGCTGGAAATATCCGACACGATCTGCCATCCGGAGGCGGTAGAAGCATTGCCGCCGTTGACGGTCGATGAGCCGACTGTGACCATGACTTTTCAGGTCAACAACTCGCCTTTTGCCGGCAAGGAAGGCAAATTCGTCACTTCAAGGCAGATCCGCGATCGCCTGGAAAAAGAATTGCAGCATAACGTGGCGCTGAGAGTTGAAGATACCACTGATCCTGATAAGTTTAAGGTATCCGGGCGCGGCGAATTGCATTTATCGGTCCTGATTGAAAATATGCGCCGCGAAGGCTTCGAGCTGGGTGTTTCCCGGCCTGAAGTGATTATGAAAGAAATCGACGGCGAACTGTGCGAGCCTTTTGAAATGGTGACGATTGAGGTGGAGGAAATCCATCAGGGTTCCATCATGGAAAAAATGGGTGAGCGTAAAGGCGACTTGCTGAACATGGTGCCGGACGGTAAAGGCCGTATTCGTTTGGAATACATGATACCGTCGCGCGGGCTGATCGGTTTCCAAACCGAGTTTATGACGGCTACCTCAGGTTCAGGTTTGTTGTACCACGTGTTTGACCACTACGGTCTAGTGAAAAAAGGCGAACTGGGCACGCGCAAGCGCGGTGTGATGGTTTCCATGACACAGGGCAAGGCATTGGCTTATGGGTTGTTCGCTTTGCAGGAGCGCGGCGAGCTGTTCCTGGTCCATGCCGATGAAGTGTATGAAGGCATGCTGGTGGGCATCCATTCGCGCGCTAATGATCTGGTTGTTAACCCGACCAAGGCTAAGCAGCTGACGAATATTCGCGCCGCCGGTACGGATGAAAACCTGATTTTAACACCGATTCAAAAAATGACTTTAGAGCAGGCGCTGGAGTTTATTGATGAGGATGAGCTGGTAGAAGTAACGCCAAAATCAATCCGCCTGCGCAAGAAGCATTTAACCGAGAATGAGCGTAAACGGGCTGCAAAAGGCTAAGCAGCGTATATAAGCGGTACGGGTGGGCGGGTATTGTCCGCCTGTATCAAAATTGCAGTTCGGCAGAGAGTTGAATCCAATAAAAAACCCCGGGGCACTGATGTACCCCGGGGTCTAAAATCGCCAGCTTGGTTGGCATTTCCATCCATGGCAACATCCTATTGAAAATTCCTTGAAATCCTTATCCTGTTTTGGCGATGTGTATATTCTCTCAAAAAGTTCCAAGAAAAAAAGCCGGCTAAGGCGGAAATTCATGTAGGTTAAAGATTACGCATAGAATTGCCGTTTTTTAAGGTCGGCTTCGTTTGTATTTTGGCTAAAAAAGTATATCTGATTCAAGCGGCAATGATTTAACAATCACTGCGAAATCTGTTAATTCATAGTAAAATGGCGATAGACACTAATTCAGCTCTTGAAATCATGAATCAACGCACTGCCGAAGTAGAGCGCAATACGCTTGAAACTCAAATTAATATCAAAATCAACCTGGATGGATCAGGAAAAGCCTCGTTTCTGACAGGCGTGCCTTTTCTTGAGCATATGCTGGATCAGGTCGCCAGACATGGATTGATCGACATCGAAATCGATGCCAAAGGCGACTTGGAAATTGATGATCATCATACGGTGGAAGACATCGGCATTACCTTGGGTCAGGCTTTTGCTGCAGCCATCGGCGATAAAAAAGGCATTTATCGCTACGGCCATGCCTATGTGCCTCTGGATGAAGCGTTGTCCAGGGTGGTGGTTGATTTCTCGGGCCGCCCGGGCCTGTTTTACGAGGTGAAATTCCCGAAAGCCATGATCGGCAGTTTTGATGTGGATTTGTTCCGCGAGTTTTTCCAGGGCTTCGTCAACCATGCCGGCGTCACGCTTCATATTGATAATTTGAAGGGCGCTAATTCTCATCACATTGCCGAAACGATCTTCAAAGCCATGGGGCGCGCAATACGCATGGCCATCGCTGCCGATTCGAGAATGGCAGGCATGATGCCTTCCACCAAAGGCAGTCTTTAGTTTCAAATCCGCTTTCAATTTTTACTCTTGAGTTATATGTCTTCTGTTGCCGTTATTGATTATGGAATGGGCAATCTGCATTCGATTGCAAAAGCCCTGCAGCATGCTGCGCCGCAAGTGGATGTGCGAATAGTATCCGACGCCGACGCAATTTTGCGCGCTGACCGGGTGGTTTTTCCCGGCGTCGGCGGCATACGCGATTGTATGCAGGCGCTGAACCAGTCGGGTTTGTCCGATGTGATAAAAAGCGTCGCTGCAACTAAGCCGCTGCTGGGCATTTGTCTAGGCATGCAGGCTTTACTGACTGATAGCGAGGAAAACGGCAATACCCCATGCCTGAATATTTTTCCGGGCCATGTCGTGCATTTTCCTGAGCCATTGCAAGACAGCGGCGGCAATCGCCTGAAAATTCCTCATATGGGCTGGAATCAGGTTCATTTTGCGCCCCATCCGCTATGGGACGGTATCGTGCAGGACAGCCGATTCTATTTTGTGCACAGTTATTACGCACGCCCCGATGAGGCTTCCGTCACTGCAGCGACTGCAAATTACCCCGACCCATTTGCTTGTGCCTTGGCAAGGGATAACGTTTTTGCCGTACAATTTCACCCCGAAAAAAGTCAGGCAGCCGGTTTGCAACTGCTGAAAAACTTTTTGCATTGGAATGGACAGGTTTAAATTTACCATTGAGGTTTTACGTGTATGTTGCTAATACCAGCAATTGATTTGAAAGAAGGGAAATGCGTCCGTTTGCGGCAGGGGCGTATGGAGGATGACACGGTGTTTTCGGACGATCCTGTCGCCGTCGCGGGCAAATGGGTAGCGGCCGGCGCCAAAAGAATCCATCTGGTCGATTTAGATGGCGCTTTTGCAGGGAAACCTAAAAATGCGGCTGTGATTCATGCCATTGTCAATGCGTATCCCGACGTGCCCGTGCAGATTGGCGGGGGCATTCGTGATGAAGACACCATTCAAGGCTATCTCGATGCCGGCGTTCAATACGTCATTATCGGCACCAAGGCCGTCAGCGAGCCGCACTTTGTCAGAGATGTTGCGCTGGAATTTCCAGGCCATATCATTGTCGGACTGGATGCCAAAGACGGCAAGGTCGCCGTGGACGGCTGGTCCAAGCTGTCGCGTCATGACGTGATCGATCTGGCCCAACACTTTGAGGAAGACGGCGTCGAAGCGATCATTTATACCGATATCTCCAGAGACGGCATGATGTCCGGCGTCAATGTCGAAGCTACTGCGAAGCTGGCGCGAGCGATCCGTATTCCGGTCATCGCTTCCGGCGGCATTACTAACATGGACGATATCAGAGCCTTGGGTGCTGTGGCCGATGACGGCATTATCGGTGCAATTACCGGCAGGGCTATTTATGAAGGTACGCTGGATTTTGCCGAAGCGGAAAAACTGGCCGAGTCATTCTAAAGAAAATCATGAGCTTAGCTAAACGTATTATTCCCTGTCTCGATGTCGACAATGGCCGCGTCGTGAAAGGCGTAAAATTTGTCGATATCCGCGATGCCGGCGATCCGGTTGAAATTGCCAGGCGCTACGACCGTGAAGGTGCCGACGAAATCACGTTTCTGGATATTACCGCGACCCATCATGATCGCGACACTATCGTACATGTGGTCGAGCAGGTCGCTAGCGAAGTCTTCATCCCGCTGACCGTAGGTGGCGGTATCAGAACGCTGGACGATATTCGGCGCATGCTCAATGCCGGCGCCGATAAAGTGGGTATCAACAGCGCGGCGGTTTTCAATCCCGAATTCGTGCGTGATGCCGCAGAGCGTTTCGGCTCTCAGTGCATCGTGGTCGCCATTGACGCCAAGAAAGTCAGTCTGCCAGGCGAAGAAAACCGCTGGGAAATTTTTACGCACGGCGGCCGTAAAGCCACGGGCATCAACGCCGTAGAATGGGCTAAGAAAATGGTAGCCTACGGCGCGGGTGAGATTTTGTTGACCAGCATGGACCGGGACGGCACCCGGGAAGGCTTTGATTTGCCGTTAACGCGCGCTATCAGCGAAGCAGTGGCCGTGCCGGTGATTGCCTCTGGCGGCGTCGGCAATCTCGACCACCTGGCCGAAGGCGTGATTGAGGGCAAAGCCGACGCAGTATTGGCGGCCAGTATCTTTCACTTTGCCGAATACAGTATTCAACAGGCAAAAAAACATATGGCATCGCGCGGGATAGAGGTGCGTCTGACATGAGTTCTTCCTGGCTTGATGAGATTCGCTGGACCGCAGATGGTCTGGTGCCGGTGATTGCGCAGCAGGCGGATACCGGAAAAATACTGATGTTTGCCTGGATGAATCGCGAATCGTTAGCTTTGACGGCCCAGGAAGGTTATGCCGTTTACTGGTCAAGGTCGCGCAATAAACTATGGCGCAAGGGCGAAGAATCAGGACACAGGCAGAAAGTCGCGGGCTTGTTTCTGGACTGCGATGAGGACGTTATCCTGCTTAAAATTGAACAGGAGGGCGGTATCGCTTGTCATACCGGCCGCGAAAGCTGTTTTTACCGTAGTCTGGTTGATGGGCAATGGCAGCCTGTCGAGCCGGTGTTGAAAGATCCTGATGCCATTTATGGAAAGCAATGAACGACGTATTAACTCAACTGGCGCAGATTCTGGAGCAGCGTAAGCAGGAGTCGGCCGACAAGTCTTATGTGGCCAGTCTTTATGCGAAAGGTCTGGACACCATACTGAAGAAAATCGGCGAAGAAGCCACAGAAACAGTCATTGCGGCTAAAGGCGGCGATAAAAAGCAGATTGTTTATGAAACGGCCGACCTTTGGTTTCATTGCATGGTGTTATTAGCCGATCAAGGACTGGGACCGGACGATGTGTTGCAGGAATTGCAGCGGCGTTTCGGCTTGTCCGGACTGGAAGAAAAAGCCCGGCGTAATCAACAAATTGAGTAAGGCCGATCTTGAGTCGGCATTTGGAGTTGTAAATGGGTATAAGTGTCACTCAACTATTAATTGTACTGGCCATTGTCATTATTGTCTTTGGCACCAAACGCCTGCGCAATCTGGGCACTGATTTGGGCGAAACCATTAGAAATTTTCGCGCTGCCGTTAAAGGCGGAGAAGATGAAAAAAACGTCGTCGAAGAAAAAGGGATAACCATTGACGGCGAAGTCGTTTCCAAGAAAACTGAAGAGATCTGATTATGTTTGATATCGGTTTTTCAGAGCTTTGTATGGTCGGATTGGTTACTTTATTGGTCGTCGGTCCTGAACGCTTGCCCAAAGTTGCGCGGCTTGCGGGATTCTGGATTGGCAAGACCCGGCATATGATCGCTTCCGTTAAGGCAGAGATCAGGGAAGAATTGCAAGCCGAAGAAATGCGTCAGGTATTTAAAGAGCAGTCGGAATTGAAAGAGATTCAGCGCATGCTCGACGATGCTTCCGATGCGGCCAATGCCATAAAATCTTCTATTGAGCAGCCGCAGCAAGTGAATGTAACACAGGTTAAACAGCCGCATGAGTCAGAATAATTTCGAAGAAGAGTCGGTCGAGCAGCCTTTTATCAGCCATTTGATTGAACTGCGCAGCCGTCTGTTGCGAGTAGTGCTGTTTGTGTTGGTCGTTTTTGGCGGATTGTCTTTCTATGCCAATGAGATCTATACGATTCTGGCTGGGCCTTTGATGCGCTACATGCCGGCCAATAGCTCGATGATTGCTATTGATGTCGCTTCGCCTTTTTTCACGCCATTCAAGCTGGCGCTTGTTTTGGCCACATTTATTTCCGTCCCATTCATTCTTTATCAATTCTGGGCTTTTGTCGCGCCGGGATTATACAAGCGCGAGCGGCGCATGATCCTGCCGCTGCTGATTGCCAGCACGTTTCTGTTTTATTTGGGCGTGGCTTTTGCTTATTTTGTTGTTTTCCCTCTGATGTTCCAGTTCCTGACGGCGGCGGCTCCTGTTGGCGTTGCGGTTATGACTGATATCACCAAGTATCTGGATTTCGTCTTGACGATTTTCTTTGCGTTTGGCGTTTGTTTTGAAGTGCCGATCTTTACGATCGTCATGGTCTGGACGGGGCTGACTTCGCCGGAAAGCCTGGCTGAGAAGCGGCCTTATGTCATTGTTGGTGCATTTATTGTCGGCATGGTATTAACGCCCCCCGATGCGATTTCGCAAACGTTATTGGCAATTCCTATGTGGATGCTGTTTGAGGTGGGGTTGCTGTTTTCGCGCTTATTCGTGCGCAAGCACGACGATGCGGATGATATGGTATTGGAAGCCAAGCTGGATGCGCTCGAGAAGCAGGAAGATGAGTAGGGGCGACAGAAGGCTTATAATGCTCCGGCTTTCTGAAGTAATTTGAAGATATTGTCGGCCATCAGTCGATAGCCGGCATCATTGGGGTGGATCATGTCGGATTTTAAACCATTGTCCCCCAGAATGTCGGGTAAGGTATTGAGATCGACAGGAATATCCCGGTCTTCTGCAATGCGCTGATAAAAATCTGCGCTGGTCAATGTCCATAAGCTGGGCTGGGGTACGCCAAGCATAACTACATCGATATGGCGATTGGCGGCCTCTTCAATCATCCTGTTCAGATTATCGGCGGTTTGCTTAGGCGGAATTTTTCTTAACATGTCATTGCCGCCGTGTATCAGGATCAACAGTTTCGGCTGGTATTCATCAAGCAAGGCCGGCAATCTTTTCAAGCCTTCGCTGCTAATCTCGCCGGGCACGCCTTCATTGATCACTTCAAGCGCAGTCAATTCGGCAAGAATATTGGGATAATCCTTGAGATTGGATGCGCCTGTACCATACGTCAGACTATCACCAAAGGCTAAAACGACGGCGTCATCGGGCAGCTTAGTCAGACTTTTGGGCGAATCATTGCAGGCTGTAAGCGAAAGGAAGATCAGAGATAATAATTTCTTTCTCATAATTCAGCAGGACAAAGGAAATGCAAAAAAATATTCTGATTACCGGTGCAGCAAAGCGCATAGGCGCTGCTTGTGCGCGTTTACTGCATAGTGAAGGCAGCAATATTATTTTACATTATAGATCGTCAAGAGAGGATGCGCTGCAGCTTTGCGATGAATTAAATCAAAAACGTCCCGATTCGGCAAAAACGATCCAGGCCGATTTGCTGAACATGCATGAACTGGCAGCGGTTGCCGGAGAGGCGGCCTCGGCCTGGGGCGGCATACATGTGCTGGTCAATAATGCCTCGGCGTTTTATCCGACGGCGGTTACGGATGTGACCGAACAGCAATGGGATGATCTGCTGGGCAGTAATTTGAAGGCGCCTTTTTTTCTGGCAAAAGCCTTGGCCGAAACCTTATCCGATCATAACGGCTGTATTGTCAATATTGTCGATATTCATGCGGAGCGCGGTTTGAGGGGGTATCCCGTTTATAGCATTGCAAAAGCCGGGTTGGCGGCCATGACTCACGTTTTGGCCAAGGAGTTGGGGCCGGACGTTAGGGTAAATGCAGTTTCACCTGGCGCCATATTATGGCCTGAGAGCGAGTTGTCCGAGCAAGACAAAGCCGAGATTCTGCAGCGGATTATATTAAAGCGACGCGGGGAGCCGCTCGATATTGCCAAGGCGGTGCTTTTTTTAATTAAGGATGCTGATTATATGACTGGGCAGATTCTGACTGTGGATGGCGGAAGAACTTTATTTTGTTAGCATCCAGGAAGGCGTGATGCGCTTTTGCTTGAGGTTGGCCTTATCGAATCTATCCCACAGTTCGGCATAACTTATATGGCTGATAGGATGCTCCAGGGTCGGTGCAATTTCCGCTAAAGGCTCAAGCACGAAAGCATAACGCTCAATTTCATCGCGAGGTATCTGTAACTGCTCATCTCGGAGCACGAGATCGCCATAGAGAATCAGGTCCAGATCCAGTGTTCGGGCAGTAAATTTTTTACAACCACGGGCACGGCCATGATCCAGTTCAATTTGTCTGAGTTGTCGGGCGACTTCTTTTGCACTCAGATCAGAATCAAAACCTACGACCAGATTGTAGAATGGATCACCTGAAAAACCGACCGGCTCGGTTTCATAAATGCTTGAGGCAATCAATTCGCCGAAGCAATGCTCAAGAGCCTGTAGGCTGGCAGGAATATTGTGATCCCTGTCTATATTGCTGCCAATACTGATATAGCCGCGCGGCATAGCTTACTTTGTGCCTCGCTCGATTATGATGCCTACATCTCTGGCGCTACTGATAGCGCCCCTCTTGTTCAGCCTAATTTTAACCCAAGGCACATTAAACTCATTGCGGATGATGGCAGCGATTTCTTCAATGAGTTTTTCGACCAGAAAGAAACTGCTTTGTTCGACAAAGGAAATAATGCGTTGCGAAACAGCTTTGTAATCAAGCGCATATTGAATATCATCAGTTTCAGCGGCTTTTTTGATGTCATAAGCCATTTCAATATCAAGAACGACGGCTTGTTTGATTTCTCTTTCCCAATCGTAAATGCCGATAACAGTCTGAATTTCAAGTCCGCCTAAAAATATGATGTCCATAGTGATTTCCGGTTATGATGTGCGATTTAAAATCGGCTAAGTATCGGGGAAACGCTCCCGGCTTACAAGTTCTGAATGACAAAAGGTATAGAATGTTTGAATGGTTGTTTGTTCCGGCTGCCTATCTGATAGGCTCGATTTCCAGTGCAATTATTATTTGCCGCTTGATGGGATTGCCCGATCCCCGCGAGCAAGGGTCTGGTAATCCAGGCGCTACTAATGTCATGCGCATCGGTGGAAAAAAGGCGGCTGGCATTACCTTGCTGGGTGATTTGCTGAAAGGTTTGATCCCAGTCTATATAGCTAAGCTATTGGGGGTGCCCGCGGAATTGCAGGCTGCTACAGGTTTGGCCGCGTTTTTTGGGCATCTTTATCCGGTGTTTTTCGGTTTCAAGGGCGGCAAGGGTGTTGCGACATCAGTCGGCGTATTGCTCGGGTTTTCTTGGTGGCTGGGACTGTCATTCATGGGCACCTGGATCCTGATTTACAAGCTGGGCAGAATATCTTCCCTATCAGCATTGATAGCCTCAATCTTATCTCCGATTTATGCTTGGTTTATTGTTGGAGATGCGGCAATAGTCGCAGCTTCAGCGGGCATGATGGTGTTCTTGTTGTGGCGGCATGAAAGCAATATCCAGCGCTTGATATCCGGCGAAGAAGGCAAATTAAAGACCTGACAATTCGCTGATTGGCCAGCGAGGCCGGGCAAAAATTTCAAGTTCCTGCTGCTGGCCGGCCAGTAGCCGCTGGCAGCCGGCATAAGCGATCATGGCGCCATTGTCGGTGCAGAATTCCGGCCGAGGAAAGTAGATTGCCGCATTTTCACGGCCGGCCATTTCGGTCAGACAGGCGCGTATGTGCTTATTGGCGCTGACGCCGCCTGCCACGACTAGCCTCTTTAGTCCGGTCTGTTTCAGGGCGCGCCTGCATTTGATGCTGAGCGTGTCGGCAACGGCATTTTGAAAGGCCATAGCGATATCGGCTTTGTCCTGTTCTGTTTTTTGCGAACCGTTAAGCGTATTCATGGTATAAGTTTTCAAACCGCTAAAACTGAAATCCAATCCCGGCCTATCGGTCATCGGGCGTGGAAACTGAAAAACCGGCCGGCCATTTTCGGCGAGTTTGGACAGCTTGGGGCCACCAGGGTAACCGAGGCCCAGCATTTTTGCAGTTTTGTCAAACGCTTCACCGGCGGCATCATCGAGCGATTCGCCTAATAGCCGATAATGACCGATCCCATCGACTTGCACCAATAGCGTATGTCCTCCGGAAATCAGCAGGGCCACAAAAGGAAAGGCTGGGGGGGGGGCTTCCAGCATGGGCGCCAATAGATGCCCTTCCATGTGGTGAACAGCAACTGCGGGAATCTGCCATGACCAGGCCAGACTGCGGGCTGTGGCTGCGCCGACTAGCAGAGCGCCCATAAGCCCAGGGCCTGCCGTATAGGCGATGCCATTAATATCGGCGCTTGACAGCTGGCTTTCTTGCAGAGATTGCTTGATTAGAGGCACTAATTTCCGGATGTGGTCCCGCGAAGCCAGTTCCGGGACAACGCCGCCATATTCGCTGTGCATTTCGATCTGGCTGTACAATAAATGATTGCACAGTCCGCGTTTAGAGTGATAAATGGCGACGCCGGTTTCATCGCATGATGTTTCTATGCCTAGAACGTACATTGAGTTTTTGAAAATTGTAAAAGTAAACGGTATAATTAAGGGTTCTGTTTATTCAGTGGGCCGCAAGGCTTTTAATTTTTAGATACTAACACATTTGGGTCATTAATATGCCGTCAGTTAAAGTTAAAGAAAACGAACCTTTCGATATCGCGATTCGTCGCTTCAAACGTGCTTGTGAAAAAGCGGGTGTCTTGTCAGAAGTGCGTCGCCGCGAATTTTATGAAAAACCAACGGCAGAACGTAAACGCAAAGGCGCGGCCGCTGTTAAGCGTCATTTGAAAAAGCTGGCTCGTGAACGTTATGCGTTGAAAAATTTACGTCGCGGCCGTCCTCAGATGTAAAATGGGGTTAATGAGATGGATTTGATATTAGATCGTATCAAGGATGATATGAAAGCCTCCATGAAAGGCGGCAATAAATCCAGATTGGCAGTGATTCGTTTGATTCTGGCTGCAGTCAAGCAGGTTGAGGTCGATGAGCGGATTGAGCTGGATAATGATCGCGTTATCCAGGTTCTCGATAAGATGCTGAAGCAGCGCCGCGAATCTATCCGTCAGTACACCGATGCCGGTCGAAGCGATCTGGCAGAGATTGAAGAGGCTGAGATTTTGGTGATTCAGGATTTTCTGCCTCAGCCTTTCACCGAAGCCGAAATTGACGCCATGATTAAGGAAGCGGTAGCTGAATCTGGCGCGGCGTCAGTTAAGGATATGGGCAAGGTCATGGGGCTGCTTAAGGCAAAAATGCAAGGTCGTGCCGATATGGCGGTTGTTGGTGCGAAAATTAAGGCTGTCCTGGCTGGCTAGTTTGCTTGTGCCGATTTTGTCCGGGTAGATCATGTCCGGTAGGATTCCTCGCGATTTTATTGATGAGCTTTTAGTGCGGGTTGATATCGTCGATTTAATCGATTCGCACGTTCCTCTAAAAAAAACGGGTGCTAATTATGTCGCCCGCTGTCCTTTTCATACTGAAAAAACGCCCAGTTTTTCTGTAAATCGCAAAAAGCAATTTTTTCATTGCTTTGGCTGCGGAGCCAGTGGTAATGCCATCAGTTTTTTGATGGATTTTAATCATCTTAATTTTGTCGAAGCAGTTGAGGATTTGGCGACCTTTGTCGGTGTCGATGTGCCGCGGGAGTCGGTAGCCTCTCAATCTGGGCAAAAGCAGAATAAAGAAGATTTACGCAGTTTGTACCAGGTTATGGAGGATGTGGCGGCTTTTTATGTGGAGCAGCTGCGCATTCATGCTCAGGGGAAAAAAGCGGTTGACTATTTAAAGGCGCGTGGAGTCAGTGGTCAGGTTGCCCGTGATTTTATGCTTGGTTATGCGCCCGACGAATGGGCGGCCTTGACTGATCGGTTTAATCAGAAGTTGCTATTGGAGGCCGGTTTACTGGTCAGTAACGAGAGCGGGCAGATTTATGATCGGTTTCGTGATCGGGTTATGTTTCCCATCCGAGACAGGCGAGGCCGCATTGTCGGTTTTGGTGGGCGGGTGCTTGATGATTCTTTGCCCAAGTACTTGAATTCTCCGGAAACATCCCTATTTCATAAAAGCCGGGAAGTTTATGGTCTGTACGAGCTTCTGAAAAAGAATTCGAAACCAGAACGGATTTTGATTGTCGAGGGTTATATGGATGTTATCGCCTTGGCTCAGTTTGGAATTAATTACGCAGTGGCAGCGCTAGGGACGGCGGCATCGCAAGCGCATTTTGATCTGTTGTTTCGGTTTTCTTCGGAGTTGGTATTTTGCTTCGACGGTGATAAAGCGGGGCGTCAGGCGGCGTGGCGCGCCATGGAGCCGGCTTTTTCCGGTTTGAAGGATGGACGATTGATACGCATCATGTTGTTGCCGCAGGGTCAAGATCCCGATTCATTAGTCCGTCAGGAGGGGGTGGATAAATTTTCAGAACGTGTGCAGATGGCTGCGACTTTATCGGATTATTTTTTTGGGCATTTTGCAGAAGAGTTGAATTTATCCGAAATGGAAGGGCGTGCGCAATTGGTCGGCAAGGCTAAGCCGTATCTGGAGAGGTTGCCGGAAGGTGTGTTTCGGGAAATGATGTTTGCGCGGCTTAAGCAATTATCGGGCTTTTTGGTGCTGGACGTTTCAACAAATGCGACTACACTTAGACCAGCAAAGGAAAATGGTAAGCGCCAAGAGCGTGGCCGACTATCATTGGCGCGCGTGGCAATAGCTTTGTTGATTCAGAATCCTAGATTGGCTGAACTTGTTGAGCAAAGGGAGATTGATTGGTGTGGATTGGAATTTCCCGGTATTGATCTGTTCAAGAGTGTGCTGCGCATGATTCTTGATAAGCAACCGGCGAATGCTGCTGTTTTGGTTGAGTCCTATCGTGATGCTGCCGAAGAGAAATCAGTGAAGGCGCTGGCGTTCTTGGATTTGCTGGTTTCGGATGAAGGTGTGGAGGCGGTGTTTTGTGATGCGCTGGATCGGTTGCTTGATCAGGCGCGAAAAGCAAATATAGATAGATTGCTAGCCAAAGCGAAAGTCAATGGATTGAATGCGCAGGAAAAAGAGGTGTTGCGTAAGATGTTGGCAGGTAAATAATTTAATGCCAAACAGCAAAGTTTATAGTACAATTTCCGGTTCAGCGTAGTCGTGCTGAACCGAGCATTCAGTGAGTAAATATGAATCAAGAACAGCAACAATCCCAACTTAAACAATTGATAGCCAAAGGCAAGATTCAGGGGTACCTGACCTATGCCGAGGTTAATGATCACTTGCCTAGCGATATTGTCGATCCGGAACAGATTGAAGATATCATTGGCATGATTAATGATATGGGGATTCAAGTTTACGAAGTTGCGCCGGATGAAGATTCCCTGATCACCGATTCTGCAGCTGTTACTACCGATGACGAGGATGCCGAAGAGGTTGCGGCTTTAGCATCCGTTGACAGCGAGTTTGGCAGAACTACGGACCCGGTGCGCATGTACATGCGTGAAATGGGCTCAGTTGAGCTGTTGACGCGTGATGATGAGTTAAAAATCGCCAAGCGGATTGAAGAAGGCCAGCAGCAGGTTGTTAAGGCTATTGCCAGGTCTTGCGTTGTTGTTGATCACTTTTTGCAGTCATTTGACGCTATTTCCGGAGAAGAGGGCGGGATCAGGCTGGCTGATTTGCTTTCAGGCTTTGTCGATTTAAGCGAGTCGGAGCCTTTGGTCAGCGCATCATCTGCAACTGATGATGAAGAAACGGCAGTTGAAGACGAAGCCAAAGGTCTCGACTATGAAGAGGTCAAGTTAAAAGTAGAAGAGCTCCGGAAACAACTTAAAACGGCTTCATCGGCAATCAAAAAATACGGCTATTCCAGTGATAAAACAGAACAGGCCTTCGAAGCATTGGCTGACCTGTTCATGGAATTCAAGTGGACTCCGCAATACTTGAAAAAATTGACGGCTATTATTCCTGACGGCGTCGCCACTGTCCGCGAACAGGAAAAAGTGATTATGGATATTTGCGTCAGGCATGCCAAAATGCCGCGCAAAGAGTTTATTGCTTTATTTACCGAAAGTGAAGTGAATGCGGAATGGTTTGACCGGTTATTGAGCGACGACAATAAATATTCGGCAACTCTGAAAGAGCACGAAAAAGACTTAAGAAAGGTCCAAAAAGTGCTGGCAGATATTGAGGCTGAGTATGGTCTGACTATTAACGGGTTGAAAGATATCAATCGGCGCATGTCTATTGGCGAAGCCAAAGCCAGGCGCGCGAAAAAAGAAATGATCGAAGCGAATTTAAGGCTGGTTATTTCGATCGCTAAAAAATATACTAATCGCGGCCTGCAATTCCTGGATTTGATTCAGGAAGGTAATATCGGTTTGATGAAGGCGGTCGATAAATTCGAATACCGCCGCGGCTACAAGTTTTCAACCTATGCAACCTGGTGGATCAGGCAGGCGATTACCCGCTCCATCGCGGATCAAGCCAGAACGATCCGTATTCCAGTGCATATGATCGAAACGATCAATAAATTAAACCGTATTTCCAGGCAGATTCTGCAGGAAATGGGGCGCGAAGCGACGCCGGAAGAGTTGGCGGAGCGCATGGAAATGCCGGAAGATAAAGTTCGTAAGGTATTGAAAATAGCCAAAGAACCTATTTCCATGGAAACGCCCATAGGGGATGATGAAGATTCTCATTTGGGAGATTTCATAGAAGATGCTAAAGTATTGTCCCCGGTTGAGTCTGCTACAATTGCGGGATTGCGTGAATCAACACAAAATGTGCTGGCTGGATTGACGGCAAGAGAAGCCAAAGTTCTGCGCATGCGTTTTGGCATCAATATGAATACCGATCATACGCTGGAAGAAGTCGGCAAGCAGTTTGATGTGACGCGTGAAAGAATTCGTCAGATTGAAGCCAAGGCGTTGAGAAAGCTCAGGCATCCATCAAGGTCAGAGCAATTGAGATGCTTTTTGGATGGCGAATAGTTAACAGTTAGAGGGCCCTTAGCTCAGTTGGTCAGAGCTTCCGACTCATAATCGGCAGGTCGTAGGTTCAAGTCCTACAGGGCCCACCACAAATGTAAAAGGCTGCCTCGGCAGCCTTTTGTCTATCTGGGTTTTATATTTTTAGAAGGCAGCATCGTGAGCAATAATTTCATTTTTACATCAGAGTCAGTTTCAGAAGGGCATCCGGATAAGGTTGCGGATCAAATTTCAGATGCGATATTGGATGCAATATTAGCGCAGGATCCTAAGGCTCGGGTTGCTTGTGAAACATTGGTAAAAACCGGCATGGTCGTTTTGGCCGGTGAAGTTACCACGGATGCCTGGGTTGATACCGAAGAGCTGGTGCGTAAAGTGGTTTGCGGAATCGGTTATGATCACGGCGATATCGGCTTTGATGGTCAAAGCTGTGCTGTTCTGAATGCGATCGGCAAACAGTCTCCTGATATCGCGATGGGCGTTGATGAGTCCGGCGATCATGAACAGGGTGCGGGCGATCAGGGCTTGATGTTCGGTTATGCCAGCAATGAAACTGATGTTTTGATGCCGGCGCCTATTACTTATGCGCATCTGCTGGTAAAACGCCAGGCTGAAGTCCGTAAAAACAAAACATTGCCTTGGCTGCGCCCCGATGCAAAAAGCCAGATTACATTCCGCTACGAAAATAACAAGCCGGTTGCCATAGACGCGGTTGTCTTGTCGACTCAGCATTCACCTGAAATCGGTGCAAAACAACTGCATGAAGCGGTCATGGATGAAATCATCCTGCACACGTTGCCTAAGGAATGGCTGCATAAAGACACCAAATATTTTATCAATCCAACCGGACAGTTCATTATCGGCGGTCCTGTCGGCGATTGCGGTCTGACAGGTCGTAAAATTATTGTTGATACCTATGGCGGTATGGCGAGACACGGCGGCGGTGCGTTCTCAGGTAAAGATCCGTCAAAAGTTGACCGTTCTGCAGCTTATATGGGCCGGTACGTGGCAAAGAACATCGTCGCGGCTGAGTTGGCCGATCGTTGCGAAATTCAGGTATCTTATGCGATTGGCGTGGCCGAGCCGACTTCTATCAGTGTTGAAACATTCGGCACTGGCAAAATCAGTGAAGATCGATTGGTACAGATTATCCGCGACAATTTCGACCTGAGACCGAAAGGTTTGATTGCCCAGCTCGACCTGATGCGTCCTATTTATCAACCGACCGCGTCCTATGGACACTTTGGTCGCACGGAAGAGAGTTTTACTTGGGAAAGAACCGATAAAGTGGACGCTTTGAGAGAAGCGGCCGGCCTTTAATCTTATAAAATACAGGCAGGAAACGATGAGCTTACCAGATTATAAAGTTGCCGATATCGCTTTGGCTGAATGGGGTCGCAAAGAAATCAACATTGCTGAAACGGAAATGCCGGGTTTGATGGCATTGCGGGAAGAATACGGTCTGGAGCAACCGCTAAAAGGTGCGCGTATCGCCGGCTGTTTGCATATGACCATTCAAACGGCGGTGTTAATTGAAACCTTGACCGCATTAGGCGCAGAAGTGCGCTGGTCGTCATGCAATATTTTTTCAACCCAGGATCATGCCGCAGCGGCAATGGCCGTGGCCGGTATTCCTGTTTTTGCCTGGAAAGGCGAAACGGAAGCCGAAGCTGAGTGGTGTATTGCCCAGACTATTGAAGGTCCTAATGGTTGGCGTCCGAATATGATTTTGGATGACGGCGGTGATTTGACTCTCATGATGCACGAAAAATACCCTGAATTAATGTCAGGCGTGAAAGGCCTATCGGAAGAGACGACAACCGGTGTTTTGCGGCTTTATGAAATGGTATCCAAAGGCACGCTGAAAGTGCCGGCATTCAATGTCAATGATTCGGTGACCAAGTCAAAATTCGACAACCTGTACGGTTGCCGCGAATCATTGGTCGATGGCATCAAGCGCGCCACGGATGTGATGGTGGCTGGCAAAATCGCCGTTGTTTGCGGTTATGGCGATGTCGGCAAAGGCTGTGCGCAATCGCTGCGCGGCTTGGGCGCGACGGTCTGGGTAACTGAAATTGACCCGATTTGTGCATTGCAAGCGGCAATGGAAGGCTACCGTGTCGTAACCATGGAAGACGCCGCGTCTGTTGCCAATATTTTTGTGACCGCAACTGGTAACGTCAATGTTATTACGCATAGTCATATGGCCGCGATGAAAGACCAGGCTATCGTCTGTAATATTGGCCATTTCGATTCCGAGATTGATATCGCTTCATTGCGCCAATACACATGGGAAAATATTAAGCCACAGGTTGATCATGTCATTTTTCCTGATAGCAAACGGTTGATCGTGCTGGCGGAAGGGCGATTGGTGAACCTGGGCTGCGCGACGGGTCATCCGAGCTTTGTGATGTCCAATTCATTCTGCAACCAGGTTCTGGCTCAGATAGAACTTTGGAAGAACGCAGATCAGTATGAAAACAAGGTTTATATTCTGCCCAAGAAACTCGATGAAAAAGTGGCGGCTGCGCATCTGAAGCAGCTGGGCGTCAAACTGACCCGCTTGACTGACGAGCAGGCCAGATATATCAGCGTCTCCGTTGACGGCCCGTATAAAGCCGATCATTACCGTTACTGATCAAGTAGACGGGTTTGTCAGTATTGGCAAACCCGTTCCGCTATAGTATAAGTACCGGAACATGCAGAGCAGGTTTTTACATTTCCCTTTCAAATAAAAATGCAATCACAGAAAAAGCATCCACAGCTGTTCAGTTTTGAGTTTTATCCGCCCAAATCAGAAGAAGGCGCCGCAAACCTACAGGTGGTGCACAGCAAGCTGGCCAAGCTCAATCCGGACTTTTTTTCAGTCACCTTCGGCGCTGGCGGTTCAACTCGCGAAAAAACCTTCGAGTCAGTTATCGAGATTCAATCTAAAGGAATCGCTGCAGCCCCACATTTATCCTGTGTGGCATCGACCAAAGAGAATATCCGCGAAATTCTCAAACGTTACCAGGATCATGGCATATCAAAAATCGTGGCTTTAAGAGGCGATCTGCCATCCGGCATGTTGTCAGCCGGTGAATTCCGATATGCTAACGAACTGGTGGAATTTATCCGGCAGGAAACCGGGGATCATTTTCAAATTCATGTGGCCGCGTATCCTGAAGTGCATCCTCAGGCTGTGAACGGCGACCAGGATTTCAAGAATTTCAAGCGCAAAGTCGAAGCCGGCGCCAATGCCGCTATTACGCAGTATTTTTATAACGCCGAAGCCTATTTTTATTTTATTGATCAGTGCGAAAAAAGCGGTATCGATATTCCGATCGTGCCCGGCATCATGCCGATTACCAATTATTCGCAATTATTCAGGTTTTCAGAGATGTGCGGTGCCGATATTCCGCGCTGGATGAGAAAGCGGCTGGAATGTTTCGGCGATGATCGCAAGGCCATACAGGCTTTCGGCATTGATGTGGTGACGGCGCTTTGCGGGCGCTTGCTTGAAAGTGGTGCGCCGGGACTGCATTTTTATACCATGAATCAGGCCGGACCGACATTGGCCATCTGCGAAAATCTGCATATTGGGCAGCGGGCTGAATAAGACTCTGCCTGCCTCCGTTCATGACTAACCGAGTAGTTTCCGATCGCGATTTGTCGGTTTTGTGGCATCCTTGCACCCAAATGAAAGACCATGAAGCGTTCCCGATTATCCCGATAAAAAAGGGCAGCGGCGTCTGGCTGGAAGATTTTGAAGGCAATCGTTACCTGGATGCGATCAGTTCCTGGTGGGTCAATCTATTCGGGCATGCCAATCCTGCCATCAATGGCGCGATAAAAGAGCAGCTTGATACGCTGGAGCATGTGATTCTTGCAGGCTTCACGCATGAAGCGGCTGTCAGTCTGGCGGAAAGACTGGTCGAGATCACGCCCCGGGGACTTAGCCGGTGTTTCTATGCCGATAACGGTTCTTCAGCCGTAGAAGTAGCGCTCAAAATGAGCTTCCACTACTGGCGCAATCTCGGGCAGACTCAAAAGACTAAATTCATCACGCTGGAAAACAGTTATCACGGCGAAACCCTGGGCGCTTTGGCTGTCGGTAATGTAGCACTCTATAAGGAAACGTATGGCCCATTGCTGATGGACGTCATTACGGTTCCGGGACCGGATTGCTATTATCGGGAGCCAGGCGAATCCTGGGAGAATTACTGCATACGCCGGTTCTCGCTCATGGAGGCGACATTCGCACGGCATGCCGATACAACTTGTGCAGTCATTGTCGAGCCCTTGGTGCAGTGCGCCGGCAACATGCGCATGTACGATCCCATCTATCTGAAATTGCTGCGCGAAGCCTGCAATAAATACAATGTGCATCTGATTGCCGATGAAATAGCGGTCGGATTTGGCCGGACCGGCTCGCTGTTCGCCTGTGAACAGGCGGCAATCACGCCGGACTTTATCTGTCTGTCCAAGGGCTTGACCGGCGGATATCTGCCCTTGTCGGCCGTTTTGACTACCGATCAGATCTATCAGGCCTTTTATGATGATTATCAGAAATTGACGGCTTTTTTGCATTCCCATAGTTATACCGGCAATGCCCTGGCATGCGCGGCCAGCTTGGCAACCATAGCGATTTTCCAGCAGCAAAATATCATAGAGAAAAATAAAAAACTGGCTGAGGCAATGGCTAAGGCGGCGGTGCGCTTTAACGAGCATCCGCAGGTGGCGGAAGTCAGGCAGGCCGGCATGATACTGGCTATCGAACTGGTCAAAAACAAGCAAACGCGAGAGCCCTATCCCTGGCAGGAGCGCCGCGGCTTACGGGTTTATCAATATGCCTTATCCAAAGGCGTCTTATTGAGGCCGCTGGGCAATGTCATCTATTTTATGCCGCCTTATGTGGTGACCGAGGATGAAATTCGGCTGATAGCGGATGTGGCCTGGGCTGGCATACAACTAGCTGTTCAGGATTAAACATGCGTATTTCACGATTATATGTGCCCGCAGATCTGGCCGAAGGCCGGCAAATAATACTTGATGAGGATAGTGCTCATTACGTCAGGACGGTTCTGCGGCTGAAAAAAGATTTGCAGATCATTTTGTTTAACGGCAACGGCGGCGATTATATATGCACGCTGGTCGAAGTCAGCCGCAAGCAGGTGCTGATCGATGTGCAGCAATGGCTGGATCGCACTGTCGAATCGCCGTTAACGATAACGTTCGGATTAGGCATTTCGCGCGGCGATAGAATGGACCTTGCGGTACAAAAGGCCGTTGAACTCGGCGTTAGTGCCATGACGCCGCTGCTGACCGAACGTTGCGTCGTACAGTTTAAAGGCGAGAAAAAACAGCAGCGCTTACAGCATTGGCAAAAAATAGTGCAGCATGCTGCCGAGCAAAGCGGCAGAACATTGCTGCCTGAGTTGGCTGAGATCGAGCATTTATCGAATTGGGCGGATCAACAGAGCGGTTTGAAGGTTTTTCTGGATCCTTACGCCGAAGCATCTTTAGCTGATTTAAAACCCGAAGACATGAAGGTCACGCTGCTGTCCGGACCCGAAGGGGGCTTTTCTGATCAGGAGCGGGAGTTTGCGAAAACGGCGGGCTTTATCCCGGTGCGCTTAGGCAGTCGGATACTAAGAACAGAAACGGCTTCATTGGCTGCATTATCGGCCGTGCAGATGCTGTGGGGCGATTTCGGTAGCTGGAAATGATCAAGTCTATTTATTACGCCCTTGTGCCGCTGCTGGTTCTGCTAGGGGCTATTTTTATAGCCTGCCTGGCTGGTTATTTTATCGCTCTGGGCATCGGCGATCAGTTCCCGTTAAGCAAAATAATCAAGAAGTCGGCACAACTCTTTCTGGTGCTGAGTATTTTTCCGGTCATGGCCTATTTCAGATTCAAAAAAGCAGATATCGGTTTCGCCGGCAAGGCTGTTTTTTTTAAGCAGGTGCTGCAGGGCTTCGGGCTCGGCTTTGTAACCTTAATGCCGGTTGTTATTGTGCTGTATGGACTCGGCGTCAATGTTGTCGATCAGAGTCATGTTTGGACAGTCTCGCTGCTGGCAAAAAAAATGGCGCTGTCATTGTTGTTGGCGCTGATTATCTCCTGGGTTGAGGAGCCTTTGTTTCGAGGCGTACTGTTAACGGGGCTGAAGCGCAAAATGTCTGTTATAGCTGCCATTGTGATCAGCGCCATTTATTACGCGGTCCTGCATTTTCTAGACAGCGACATTAATATTCCGCATCAGGAAATAACACCATTGAGCGGATTCAAACTGCTTGGTGAAGCGTTTTTCAATCTATTGAATCCGGATATTCTGTCGGCGTTCTGGGCTCTGGTTATGGTCGGTATTTTCTTGGGTATCCTCCGGACGGAGTTCAAAGCCAGCCTAGGGTTGTGTATCGGTTGTCATACCAGCTGGGTCTGGCAGATAAAGATGAGCAAGAGCCTGTTCAATACCAATTTCAGCTCGGAGTATCTTTATTTGGTCAACAGGTACTATGATGGCTTGATCGGGCCCCTGGTGATAGGCTGGCTCGGCCTGGCAATATCCGGATATCTTGTTTACCGCTGGATTAACAAGCCCGCATTCATCAATCCCTGAAATTGGTGAATTGCAGCGGCATGTCGATTTTCTCATCCCTGATCATCTGAATTACTTCCTGCAGGTCATCCCTTTTCTTGCCGGTCACTCTGACCTGATCACCCTGAATGGCGGCCTGGACTTTCAGTTTTTTGTCCTTGATCAATTTAACGATCTTTTTTGCTAAAGCCGAATCAAGTCCTTGCTTCATCGTAATCTCCTGGCGCATGCCCTTGCCGCTGGGCTTGGGATCGGCGACATCCATGCAGGCAATGTCTATGCCGCGTCGGGTGAGTTTGGAGCAGATGATGCTGAACATTTGCTGCAACTGAAACGAGGATTCAGAAATCATGGATATCTTGTCATCATTCAATTCAAAGCTTGAATTTGTGCCTTTGAAATCAAAACGCGTGCTGATTTCTTTATTGGCCTGGTCAACGGCATTTGTAACTTCGTGTTTGTCAAATTCGGAAACGATGTCAAATGAAGGCATGGCGTATGATTAAGTCAGTAAAATTTTTACTATAGTTCGATTGAGTGCATTATTCAACCGCAATAAATTCGGCAACGGCCCTAATTCTTAGGCGGCGTATGGCTTCGCCGATTTCCGCGCCTTGAAGTTTGCTCTTTAATATTGCCGAGGTATCCACCGAGGCGGCGGCTTTGGCGGCGCCTTTTATATAGTCTGCCTGAGGATAAGGATTGTTCTCATGATTTATGCGGCCTTTGGCATCGGCGGCGCAGGCCAGCAGGAAATGGTCCAAAGTATTATTGGTCGGTTTAAAGACGCCCAAAGTCATCAGCATGTCCGTTAAAGTCGATGGGCGCAATTCAAAGGCTCGATGACAGTGCGTATGATGGCGCATAACCAGCATGGCCAGCGATTTGAATGAATTAGGCACACGCAGGCGAGCACATAAATTTTCTAATATGGGCAGGCCGTTTTTTTCGTGATTATAATGATGCGGCCAATTTTCCTTGGGCGATACGGCCTTGCCGAGATCATGCATCAGAGCCGCAAATCTGACTTCAGGGCTCGAAGATAACGCTGCGGCTTGTTCCAGGCAGAGCATGACGTGCACGCCGGTATCGATTTCAGGGTGATGCTTTTCCGGTTGCGGTACGCCGAACAGGTTATGAATTTCAGGAAAAATTCTCTCCAGAGCGGAGCAGTCTTTTAGCGTATAGAAAAAAGCGGACGGTGATTTTTCGTTAAGCGCTTTGAATAACTCCGCCCAGACACGTTCCGGCACGAGGTGATCGACTTCGCCGGCCGTCACCATTTGCCGCATCAGCACCCGGGTTTCTTCAGCCAGCCTGAAGCCGAGATGACTGTATCGGGCTGCAAAGCGGGCCACGCGCAGTATGCGTACAGGGTCTTCGGCAAAAGCCGGCGAGATATGGCGGAAAATGCGATTTTCAATATCGTTTTTGCCGCCATACGGATCGATGATTTCGCCTTGCGGCGTCATCGCGATCGCATTAATCGTCAAATCACGGCGCATTAGGTCCTGTTTCAGAGTTACATCAGGAGAGGCATGCACGACAAATCCTTTATAACCTGGAGCGGTTTTTCTTTCGGTTCTGGCTAACGCATATTCCTCACCGTTTTCCGGATGCAGAAACACCGGAAAATCCTTGCCTACCGGACGAAAGCCTTTTTTTACCATTGATTCAGGTGTCTCGCCGATGACAACCCAATCCTTTTCCTTGACTGGATAGTTGAGTAGTTTGTCACGTACGGCACCACCTACCAGAAATGTTTTCATCGAGTTATACGGGCGCTTTATTAGTGTCGGACTTAGAATAACATAATCGGTGGCTGCCGCGCGTTAGCGGTTATTTATAGAGGGCAATAATGATATTTTTTTTGTTGAGCGTGATATTGGGGATGGTTTCAGGATTGCTGGCCGGTCTTTTCGGCATTGGCGGAGGGGTAGTCATTGTGCCTGTTCTGGTTTTGCTATTTACAATGTACGGTATGGCTTCTGATCTGGTTATGATAATGTCAGTGGCAACCTCGCTGGCGACGATAATTGTTACCTCAATGGCTTCTGTGCTGGCGCATCATCGCTTAGGATCTGTGATGTGGAGAAAAGTGCTCAGGCTTGCGCCAGGCATTATGGTCGGGGCAACGCTCGGAGCTGTAGTAGCAAATCATATAGACGCTGATGTATTGCGTTACATCTTTATCGTTTTTTTACTTTATGTCGGTGTGCAGATGGCTTTTCAGATAATGCCAGAACCCGGAGCGGTCAAGGAGTCTAAGGTATTGGATTTTATCGTGGCGAACCTGATCGGCTTGATGTCGTCCATAGTGGGAATAGGCGGGGGGACGCTAACCGTGCCTTATCTTGTGCGCTGCCGATATGCCATGCGTAATGCGGTGGCGATATCAAGCGCCTGTGGTTTGCCGATAGCTGTGGCGGGTACGATCAGTTATGCGGTATTGGGCTGGAATCAAGTTCAGTTGCCGGAATGGAGTCTGGGCTATGTCTATCTGCCTGCTTTTTTAGGCATCAGCCTGGGCAGTTCCCTTACGGCTCCGATTGGCGCCAAACTGGCTCATCGGCTGCCGGCGCAGAAGCTAAAGCGCTATTTTTCCATCTTGATTTTTTTAATGGCAGTCAAACTTATTTTAACTTAAACGATAGAATTGCTAAGTCAAAGGATTGCGGCAGCCTTTTTGCTAGAGGTTATTCATCAATTTCCATATTTCATTTATTGTATGAAAAAAGCCGCTGGAAGGCGGCTTTTTTGCGTATGGAACGACGCTTGTTTTAGGAGCCTGAACCTGCTTTGGCAAAGCCTTCGGCGATTGTTTTGGCTGCATTGCTGCAAGAAGGATGGCCCCAGCCGTCTTTGCTCTTGGAAGTGGTGGGATCAATGTCGTAAATGATATTGTCATCCTTGTTTGCAGTTACGCCTCCTGGAACATGGTCCATGTTAGCGTCTTGGCGCATGCGCCAAGCGATGTTGTGATCCGCGCATGAGGAGTCGCCACTTACGCCAACTGCGCCTAAGAGCGCTCCGTTGACATCATACAGTGGTAAGCCGCCGCCAAATACATTGACGCCGCCAATTTTCTTACCGACCATAGGATCATTGGCTGTGCCGTAAGCTGCAGCATCTCCAGCATAGGCGACGCTTGTGTCGACTGGATTGCTTTCTTGCAAGCCAAATAGAGTACCTCCTGGTTGTACAGCAGAATACAAATTGGCTGTTGATAAGGCAAAGTCAGGGAGACTGAAGCTGTTGGCTGTATTAGCTTTTTGTGCCGAAATGACACGGCTGCCCGGCCATTGTTCACCACTATCGGCGCCGGATTTAGCCACCGCGCAGACTACACCGGCCCGATTGACAACCGTTGCCCACATATTGAAACCGAAGCCACCATTCTTATCAGATGACGCTTGAACTTGTTTTAATAATGTTTCTAATTGATTGTGAATAAATGTTCTGGATGCCGCATCCGGACAAATGTCCACTGGCTCTGCCGCATTGGTGGCAATAGAAGTGAGTGCAATTGCGCAGCCTAGCAGTAAACTTTTAGATTGAGTTAATATTTTCATAAAAATGTAAAGATAATTATTGTTGGTATTGATGTGTTTTGACTTAAATTACATTGTCTTATGTTTTATAGACGTCAATAAATTAAGACTATGTAAAAATAGCTTAAGTGTAGGAATCAATCAATAGCCTAGCTACAGAAAGAAATCATATGGATTCCAGTCTATATGCAGAGAATAAATGCGTCTGTTCTATTAAGTAACTCTGCTTAGGCATCTATTCAATTAGTTCTTGTCCTAGTTTTATGCCTTTAGGTGTTTCTTAGAAGACAAGTTGAGAGCCACAGGAGCTACACTTTTGTGAGAATATGTCAAGAAATTAAATTATAATATGGCGATTATTGGCAGTTAGTGCTATAGTGTCATGTTAATTAAGGCTTTTAGGTGTGGTTTATGCAAATTATTCAGGAAGCGCTCACGTTTGATGACGTTTTATTAGTGCCCGCGCACTCGACTGTGCTGCCACGAGATGTAGAAATGAAAACGCAATTGACACGTGGCATTGCGCTGAATATTCCTCTGGTTGCCGCGGCTATGGATACCGTAACAGAGGCACGACTTGCGATTGCCATTGCTCAGGAAGGCGGTATAGGCATCATTCATAAAAATATGACTGCCGAGCAGCAGGCGCTGGAAGTTAGTAACGTTAAAAAGTACGAGAGCGGAGTAATCAAAAATCCGATTACCGTTTCGCCTGATACCAGTATTCGGGATGTTATTAACTTAACGCGGGCTAAAAATATTTCCGGTGTACCGGTAGTCGATGGCGATAAGCTGGTCGGTATTGTAACGAGCCGTGATTTGCGTTTTGAAACTCGTTTTGACGAACCGGTAACCAAAGTCATGACGCCCAAAGAACGTTTAGTTACGGTTAGTGAAAATGCCGATCGTAAAGAAGCGATTGCGTTGCTGCATGAGCATCGCATAGAAAAAGTACTGGTCGTAAATGATGCCTTTCATTTACGGGGTATGATTACCGTAAAAGATATTCAGAAAGCCAAGGATTACCCATTGGCCTGTAAAGATGAACATGAAAGGCTGCGAGTCGGTGCAGCGGTTGGCACCGGGCATGGCACTGAAGAACGCGTGGCTGCGCTGGTGGCGGCTGGTGTCGACGTTATTGTCGTCGATACGGCGCATGGCCATTCGCAAGGCGTTTTGGACAGGGTTCGCTGGGTTAAGCAGCATTATCCCGGGGTTCAGGTCATCGGCGGCAATATCGCTACTGCGGAAGCGGCGCGCGCATTGGTTGAGGCTGGCGCCGACGGCGTCAAGGTCGGTATTGGGCCGGGTTCCATTTGCACAACGCGCATTATTGCCGGTGTCGGTGTTCCGCAAATCACAGCAGTCAGTAATGTGGCCGATGCATTGAAAGGTACTGGCGTGCCTTTAATTGCAGATGGCGGTATCCGTTATTCCGGTGATGTCGCTAAAGCACTGGCTGCGGGTGCGCATGCCGTGATGTTAGGCGGATTATTTGCCGGCACTGAAGAGGCGCCAGGTGAAATTGAGCTGTTTCAGGGCCGTTCCTACAAATCATATCGTGGCATGGGCTCTTTGGGGGCCATGTCGCAGCAGCAAGGTTCCAGCGACCGCTATTTTCAGGAAGAAACCGAACTGGTCGAAAAGTTGGTGCCGGAAGGCATTGAAGGTCGAGTGCCTTATAAAGGCAGCTTGCTGGCCGTCATTCATCAATTGCTGGGCGGTGTTCGCGCCAGCATGGGCTACACTGGCAGTCAAACTATCGCCGCACTGCATGAAAGGGCTCAATTTGTGCGTGTGACCAGTGCGGGTATGAGGGAAAGTCATGTACATGACGTGACCATTACAAAAGAAGCGCCCAATTACCGCCTCGATTAAATGCCGGCGACATAAAGATACATTGTTGGGGCTCTCAGGAGCCCCTTGTTTTTTTAAACGAATATAACTGTCGAGTTTTACCGTGAAGCAGCAACAGTCCGCGAATATCCATTCGCACAAAATCCTTATTTTAGATTTCGGCTCGCAATATACTCAATTAATCGCGCGGCGAATTCGCGAAATCGGCGTTTACTGCGAAATTTACTCCTGCGAATGCAGTGCGGAAGATGTTGAACAATTCGCGCCCAACGGCATTATCTTGTCGGGCGGTCCTGAAACGGTAACCAGCGGCGATACGCCGAGAGCGCCGCAAATTGTGTTTGATCTGGGCGTGCCTGTATTGGGTATTTGTTACGGATTGCAGACTATGACTGCACAGCTGGGTGGCAAGGTCGAGTCTTCCGATCACAGGGAATTCGGTTATGCGCAGATCAGGGCGCGCGGCCATTCCAAATTACTGGCCGGTATAGAGGATCATGTTTCTGAGGAAGGCTATGGATTGTTGGATGTTTGGATGAGCCATGGCGACCGTGTTGTTGACATGCCTGATGGTTTTATGCTGATTGCCAGCTCGGATGGAGCGCCTATTGCCGGTATCGCCAATGAAGAAAAAGCGTTTTACGGCCTGCAGTTTCATCCGGAAGTCACTCACACCAAACAGGGCGGACGCATATTGTCCCGCTTTGTGTTGGATATTTGTGGCTGCGAGGCGTTATGGACAGCCAGCAATATCATAGAAGACAGCATTCAGTCCGTGCGCGCGATGGTCGGTAGCGATCAGGTGATTTTAGGCTTGTCCGGCGGGGTGGATTCATCTGTTGTGGCGGCGTTGCTGCATAAGGCCATAGGCGATCAGTTGACCTGCGTTTTTGTCGATACCGGTCTGCTGCGTTTACACGAAGGCGATCAAGTCATGGCGACATTTGCTGAGCACATGGGGGTTAAAGTCATCAGAGTCAATGCGGAGCAGCGCTATCTGGACGCCTTGAACGGTGTCAGCGATCCCGAGCAGAAACGCAAGATTATCGGCAATTTGTTCATTGAAATCTTTGATGAAGAAGCGGCGAAATTAACCGATGCAAAATGGTTGGCGCAGGGCACGATTTATCCCGATGTGATCGAGTCTGCGGGATCGAAAAGCGGCAAGGCGCATCTGATCAAATCTCATCACAACGTCGGCGGATTGCCTGAAGATATGGCCTTGAAATTGGTCGAGCCTTTACGGGAATTGTTCAAGGATGAGGTTAGAAAGCTGGGTCTGGAACTGGGACTGCCCTCAGAAATGATATTTCGCCATCCGTTCCCTGGGCCCGGTTTAGGCGTCAGGATTTTAGGTGAAGTCAAAAAACAGTATGCGGACTTGTTGCGTCAGGCTGATGCCGTTTTCATTGAAGAGCTGTACCGACATGAGCTTTATGACAAAGTCAGCCAGGCCTTTGCCGTATTCCTGCCAGTCAAATCGGTCGGTGTTATGGGCGATGGTCGTCGCTACGATTATGTCATCGCTTTGCGGGCTGTTGAAACGATTGATTTCATGACGGCGCGCTGGGCACATTTGCCTTATGAATTTCTTGATGTGGTTTCTCGTCGTATTATTAATGAAGTGCCAGGCATCTCGCGTGTGGCTTATGATATATCCGGCAAGCCGCCCGCAACCATTGAATGGGAATAATACAATCACAGGATGAAGCATGGATGCGCTATGCCATCAGGCTGGCGCAACGTGCCGAGCAACAAGGAGAGGTTCCGATCGGTGCTGTCCTTGTTAAGGATGATCAATGTATTGCCGAAGGCTGGAACATGCCGATAGTTACTCATGATCCGACTGCTCATGCCGAGATCATAGCTGTCCGCAGGGCTGGTATTGCGCTGGAAAATTATCGGCTTTGTGACGCTACGTTATACGTTACGTTGGAGCCTTGTGTGATGTGTATGGGCGCTATCAGTCATGCGCGCATTAAGCGGCTGGTTTTCGGAGCCTTCGATCCCAAACGGGGCGCTGTTTGCAACGCCTTGTCACTGAGCGATGCAAGCTTTTTAAATCACCGGGTCAATTGGACCGGTGGCGTGTTGGAAGAAGAATGCGGGGAATTGTTAAAGGATTTTTTTCGCGCTAGGCGTTGATATCGTTTCTGATTGATGTGCTCGCAGTCATTATCGCAGCATGCTAAGCGCGATTAGTTGCCTGAATCTGACCTGATGCTGTCAGTATTGTGATTGAAATATCGCCAAGGCTTTGAGCTGGCGTTGCATGATGCCGCAACTCAACTAGAGTTGCGGCATCACCATTTGCTTCGTCGGTTATTTGAATGATGCTCAGATATTTTAATGCGTTAACCTGGGGGCGGCCATTATCGGTATTGTTTATAAGTGTTGATCAGCGCATTAGTAGAGCCATCATGGCTTTTGATAATTTCTTCATTCTGAAGCTCGGGAAGTATAGCTTTGGCTAATACTTTTCCCAATTCCACGCCCATCTGGTCAAAAGAATTGATGTTCCAGATCACGCCTTGAACGAAAATTTTATGTTCATACAATGCGATCAATGAGCCCAATGTTTTGGGCGTCAGTTTCTTGAATAAAAATGCATTGGATGGTTTGTTGCCTTCAAATACTTTTGAAGCGACCAGCACCGGGTCGGCCTGTTCGGACGGTGTCAGTTCCCGTTTGACTTCTTCGGTCGTTTTGCCTTTCATCAAAGCTTCAGGCTGCGCCAGGAAGTTTGAGATCAAAATGTCATGATGTTCAGGCAAATGGTAATGGCTTTGTGCAGGGGCCAGAAAGTCACAAGGAATCAGTTTGGTGCCCTGGTGTATGAGCTGATAAAAAGCGTGCTGTCCATTAGTGCCGGGCTGGCCCCAGATAATCTGGCCGGTGCTGTAGTCAACCTTTTCGCCATTCATATCGATACTTTTGCCGTTGCTTTCCATGTCGCCCTGCTGAAAGTAATCGGCTAAATAGCGTAGGGATTGGTCATAGGGCAAAATGGCGTGCGATTCGGCATTAAAGAAGTTGTTATACCAGATGCCTAACAGCCCCATGATGACAGGGATATTTTTTTCAAAAGGCGTGCTGCGGAAGTGTTCGTCAACTTCATGAGCGCCCTGCAACAACTGCTCAAAATTGTCCATGCCGACATACAAGGCAATGGATAGGCCTATGCTTGACCAAAGTGAGTAACGGCCGCCTACCCAATCCCAGAATTCAAACATATTGTTGGCGTCTATTCCGAACTCGGCAATTTTGTCGATATCGGTCGAAATGGCGACAAAATGCTTGGCAACGGCTTTTTGATCTTTCGCGCTGTCCAGAAACCAGTTTCTTGCAGACTTTGCATTAGTCATGGTTTCGTGCGTGTTGAATTTTTTGGATGCGATAAGAAACAGTGTTGTTTCAGGGGACAAGCATTTTAAAGTTTCTATAAGATCGGCCTGGTCCACATTGGAGACAAAATGAACTTTTAATGCATCTGTGGCATAAGGCGTCAAAGCAGTCGAGGCCATCTTCGGGCCTAAGTCAGAACCTCCGATACCAATATTGACGATGTCGGTGATGGCTTTGCCGGTATAACCCTTCCATTCGCCCGAGCGAACACTATCGCAGAAGGCGCGCATTTTAGCGAGCACCTTATTGATTTGCGGCATGACGTCTTGCTCGTCCACATAAACCGGCTTATTGCTCCGGTTACGCAGAGCGGTATGCAGAACGGCTCTGCGTTCGGTATTGTTAATAATCGCTCCGGAGAGCATGGCATGGATTTTTGATTCAAGCCCAGCGTGTCTGGCAAGATCTATGAGAAGAGGCAGTGTTTCCTCAGTTATTCTGTTCTTGGAATAGTCAAAAAGAATATCGTTAAAAGTAAGGGAGAACTTATCGAAACGATGACTGTCACTTTCAAAGCTGTCGCGCAGTGAATGCTTGTGTATTTGATGATAATGGTTTTGTAAGGCTTTCCAGGCTTCTGAGGTGGTCAGAGATGACATTGTGCTGAGTTCCGGCTGAATAAAATTTAGTGTAAGTCTACGAAAAGGGCCCAATGATGGCAATAGCGCTATAAGGGCATTATCATTTGGCAACATTATACTTTTATAGCACATGACTTTCCATCAATTCCTTTATTTGTATGGGGCGATATGCTAGAGTTGCAAGTTGCTATGAGCCAAGATAGAGAGCAAATACAGTTTTTATGAGCTCAAGCTATGTAAATAGGGGCGGTTGCATTTTTCCTAATAATAATAATTATTTATTTAGCAAAACTGGAAGGTAGTATGAATAGAGCACAGATATTAAGAAGAGTTGGCCTAGGATTCCTGGGGTTGTTTTTTTCTGCCTCGTTGTGGGCACACGGTGGAGCAGCTGGTACCGATACCGATCAATGTAAATTTGAATTGGAAAAGGATCATTGGATTCACTATACCGCTTATCAACCGAAAGATTTCCCGGCCGAAGATTTTTGCGGCAACATTCCCAATACCAATACATTAACTCAGCTTGTATTTGATTATCAGGACGTCAGATACAGAAATATGGCGGTTGAGTTTGAAGTAACAAAAGAACCTGAAGGCAATCGGGTATTTTTCCAAGAAGCTAATAAGCATAAATCCGGTACTGTAGTTTTATCTTTACCTAACGGTGTGCCAGAAGCGGGCAAATATCTGATCCATATTACATTGGTTCCAGATCAAGGCGATAGACTGGATGCCCACATGAGCTTCATGGCAGGCAAAGGGCAAGAGGTAAAAAGCGGCAGCATACTCTTATACGCATTCTTTGCATTTGCAGGCTTATACGTACTGTATCTGTCACATGCAGGCTTCAAGCGTCTGATCGATGGAATATTGGCTAAGGTTAAAGGTTTTTGATCAATGACTGATAGCCAAGATTAACAGTTAGTTATTTAAAAGCCAGACCTTAAATTATCGGAACTTCCTTGATGTTTTAGGGTCTGGCTATGATGTTAATGCAATTTATGGCATGGCTATCATGGATTTGCCCAAGACGGGATCAACAAAATTAAGATGCAGATAAAATTTTTTGAATGCAGAATGCCAGTCTGGCAAGATTTGATCTACCGCCTAATCTAGGTGAAGTAGATGCAGTAGTTTATGTTGAACCGAAGCCAAGGCTGTCATAAAAAAACAGCATGCAGGATCTTTGGCAAGGGATATGCATTCAGAAATTTTTCTGATCAGTTTTTATTATTCTTTAATAAAAACTTTTGTTGATTTTTTCCAGTAAAGAGGAAACTTAGAATGGTGAAGTTGTTATCAGTGGCGATAATAAGCTTTCTTTTTTCCGTACCGGCGGCTATGGCGGCGGAAGAGTATGAAGAGCATAACTCGCTTATGAGTCATGGCGATGGCCACTTAATGGATATGGGTGGCGGCATGGTGATGGGGCAGAATGCCGATACCTTGCCAGGCGGCTGCGAAGAAATATCTGAAACCAAGGAAATTACTGTCCGCGCCGGCCATAAATACGCTGAAAAGTTTCCAGGAAGAATGTTCGCGTTTGATACTCAGGAATTTAATTTCAAGCCCTGTACCAAGCTGACGGTTCATTTTATCAATGACGATAACATCCGCCACCAATGGATGATGCATGGCCTGCCCAAGTATTTGTATCCGAAAGGCATGTTCCATCTGGAAGTAACAGGTCCTGCAAAAATTTCCGGTACATTGATTCTTCCTCCCGGCGATAAAACTTATCTGGTGCACTGCGATATCGCTCAGCATATGGAAAAAGGTATGAAAGCCCAGTTGAAAGTTGGTAAAGGCGACGGAGATCTGCCTAGTATTCCAGGTGTGACTGATTATGCTATTCAAGATGATTACTCAGGCATTCAGTCGATAACAGCCGCGGCTGTTGCCGGCAATGCGGGGGCTCAGACTGCTGCTCCAGTTGCTGCAACAAAAAGTGTGCCTGCAGTCGCACCAGAGCAAAAAGACGAATCGATGATTTCGGGAATGACCGTAATTGGATTAGCGATCGGCTTACTGCTGGCGCCATTTTTGGCTCGCAAATTCAAAGGAATGAGCGCATCGGAAATAGTGGCTTATATTTTCGATTTATTGAGATCGGCTATCGAATTGATTGTAAAATTTTTGTCTGATCTGGTTAAGTTGGTCATTTCCAGCAAGAACAAGACATTACCCGGAAGTTAAATTCTGGCAATATAAAAACCCCTGTGCTTTTTGGGCTACAGGGGTTTTTTTTTGGGAGAAATTAAGTGCAAGAGATGCTGGTTGGAATAGAGGGATTATTTATTAGTGCCTTTATATCATCAACGATTGCCCCAGGTGGATCTGAGGCGGTACTGGCTTATATGGTAGCGGAAGGCTGTTATCAGATTGAGCAATTAGTCATTGTTGCCACTATAGGCAATACGCTGGGCGCAATGACGACGTGGATTTTAGGCCTTCTGGCCGCTAAAAAATTTCCTATGGCTACGCTATTGCCGGAAAAGAAGCAGAAAGCGCTCGATATAGTCAGAAAAAGAGGCGTTTGGGCATTATTTTTTTCATGGTTGCCATTGGTTGGGGATGCTTTGTGTTTTGCTGGTGGTTGGTTGAGGCTTCCTTTATTGCCGGCTTGTTTAATCATTTTGTCAGGTAAATTTGCAAGGTATGCCGCAATTGCTTGGGTATTTATATAAGGCCATGTCATAGAAGACTTTATGACGGAGCCGAAGTTAATTTGACGAGGTAAAAAATGTTACGCCATTTCCCACCTGTTGATGGTGCTTATGCGCATAAAAAACGGGATTATTTTATAGCAGCCTTTACTTTTTTTTGCGTAGCGGTCTGTTTAACGGCTGACGCTAATGCTACGCTGGAGAAACAAAATGCGCTAGGCGTCTGCGGATGGGTGTTTTTAACAGGTTTACTGCTCGGCGAAAACAAAGAAGTCAGAATGCAGGTAATTATTGCCATCATTTTTGCCACTATAGGGGAACATTTTGCCTCGCCTTTTATGGGCGGGTATACCTATCGTTTTGGCAATGTGCCGGCTTATGTGCCGCCGGGGCATGGCATGGTTTATTTGACGGCTGTGGCGTTGGGGCGCTCAGGACTGTTTTTAAGATATGCCAGAGAAATCGCCACATTTGTAGTGCTCGTGTGTGGCGCCTGGTCTGCCTGGGGTATCAGCGGCTATGCGGAGCAGGGTGATTATGTAGGTGCTTTGCTGTTTTGCGTTTTTCTGATTTATCTTTTCAAGGGGCGTTCACCCATGGTTTATCTTGCAGCCTTTTTTATTACGACATGGTTGGAAATTATTGGCACCGCGGTTGGGACCTGGAAGTGGGCGGCTATCGATCCGGTGTTGCATTTGCCGCAAGGCAATCCGCCAAGCGGCGTTGCTGCCTGGTATTGCTTAGTCGATGCGGTAGCGATGGGTGGAGCTGCACCGCTATTACGAGCGTTGAAAACGGTCAGTATGCGTATTAAATCGGATAAATCGCGAGAAAGTGCATATCAAGGAGCCAGCAACGAGTAATAAATTAGAGAGATGCTGATTGAGGAAATAAACGAATAGTTTTCGACTTGATACAATCAGCAACTAATAAAAAAGGGCTGGTTCAAATGTATTGATCCAGTCCTTTTTCCGCCTGAATGAACTCCCGTTCATTCAGGCGCTCCATAAGCCGCTGAAAGTTTTTATCATGCTGGCTTTGATCGTTTTGCCGGTGCCACAGGTGCAAGACAGGTACAGCAAATCGGCCTTCCTTGCGTTTAATGCCGTTATGTATCAGACGAATCACCAGATCAGAATCTTCATAACCCCAGCCTTGGAAAAGTTCGTCAAAACCGTTAACCGCCATAAAATCATTTTTCCACATGGCCAAGTTACAGGTCATGGCTTTTTGCCAGCGGAGCGGATGTATCAGGCGTAACGGCCCCATGGGCAAGGATATGAGCGGAGTGATTCTGTTTATTTTGCCAGTCAGCCAGCGGAAAATAAAATAAGCTTTTGATTGACTATGAAGGGGAATTTTCTCGCTCAGGACTGTTTGAGTGAAGTTTTCGGTTAAAAGCATGCGATTGCCGGGGACAAAGTAGCCTTTAGCGGCTAAGCGGCGATGGACTTTTATAAAATCTGGAAAAACTACGCAGTCGCCATCGAGAAAAATCAGATAGTCACCTTGGCTGCGGGCAACTGCTCTGTTTCGAATAGTGCCGGCCCTGAAGCCTTGGTCTTCATGATAAACATGTTTGACCGGTATTGAACTACCCGAGTACCGATTCTTTATCAATTCCCGAGTTTCAAACGTTGAGCCATCATCAGCAACAAGAACTTCAAAATTCTGATCTTGCTGATTTAACAGACTTTGCAGACTGGCATCCAATGCTTCCGGCCAGTTATAGGTCGTGACAATGACAGAAATCAAACTCACGTCTTTGACTCCTTGTTCCGTTGCATATCCAGCAATTTCAGATATTTATAATAAGTGCCTTCAGCATTGGATATGGCGAGCATGAGTCCTTGCTGTCCATCCAGAAAAGCGGCCTTTAAACAGTAAGTGCGAAAAAAAGTCCAGAATCCTTTAGCTATCGCCTGGAATAATGTGGTTTTTTTGCCAGCCTGGTGCAGTTTTTCAGCGCCCAGTGACGAATAACTGTTGATTTTGTGCAGGACTTCTTCAGGGTTTATAAACGCTTCATGAATCAGCGGTGTTTTTAAGCGCTGGATAGTGCCGTCGACAATAATACGTTCATGAACGAGATCTTCGGTGAAATGCCCGTGTTCACGTTGAAATAAACGCAAAACATAATCGGGCCACCATCCGCCATGCCTGATCTGTTTGCCGCAATAGCTTGAAAGACGCGGTATTTCAAAGCCACTGATATGGGCTTGGCTCATGGCCTGCTCAATTTCTTCTCTCAATTCGGGTATCACTTGTTCGTCGGCATCGATAGACAAGATCCACGGCTGGGTTGCCTTGCTGACGGCGCGCTGTTTTTGAATGCCGAAACCCGGCCAGTCAGTCATAAACACCTTGTCAGTGTAGCGCCGGCAGATGTCGACCGTATTGTCTTCGCTGCCTGAATCCAGAACAATGATTTCATCCGCCCACGCGATAGATTCCAGGCAGCGGGCAATATGCGCGGATTCGTTCTTGGTGATAATAACTACGCTGAGCATGGTTTTGTATGGGTCGGCAACGTTGCAAAGCATAGGGCTATCATAGTGATAAACCAGTGCCCTTCGGTAAAGTCGAGAATTGTGGAGTTAAAAAGACTATTGGTGGCAAGCGCCACCAATATGCCTTGCGCCAGCCATTTATATTTATTTGCCAGTTTTAACGAACATTGATATTGACTGAACAAAAAGGCTAAAAACAGCAACAGACCGGCTATGCCGGTCTGTACGGTAATCATTAAATATTCATTATGGGGATTGTTGGACGCAATATCGGTTTTTGCCGCCACTCTACCGTACTCAACAGGATAACTGCCTGTGCCATGGCCTAGCCAAGGGTTTTCAGCAATGAGCGTCAGCGAATGTTTCCAGAAAGTTAGTCTTTGTCCCTCGGATGAGTTGGTTCCACCGTTTTCAGAATGCAGATAATTTTGGGTTTGTGAAAAGCCCTCGTTGATGCGATTGGCTCTATCGGAACAGGTTATGAAGACTAAAAGTAGCGTGACGGTAGCAGTAATTAGCAATACTGCCTTTTTTGCAGGGAACCGCTGAATATAAAAAAGCATCATTAATAGCAGAAAGATCAATTGTCCGGTGCGGCCGGAGACGAGGAAGAATAAATTGTGAATACATAAAATAATCAAAGCAATATAGAGCAACCTGTATTTGCCTGCTTGCAAGGATTTGTGTGCGCAGAAAAAGGCAAAGAAAGCCACTAAAAGGCTGTGAGTAATGCGGTTTTTAATGCAGGGGTCCATTGTCGGCTGCATATAATCGATGAAGCCGAAATAAATGGCATAAGAGCCTAATAGCGTCATAACAGACGCAATAATAAAAGCATTCCATGCCCATTGTCTGGTGGATTCGGACTGAAAAAATGGCGGCAGGATGATCAGCAACAAAAGCTCACGATATTTGCTGAGCGTGGAAAAGGCACTTTCAAGCGAGTTTGTGCTGTAAGTGACGCCAAAAGCTAAATAAAAAAACAGTAATAATGCAAACAGAGCCAGCGGATTTTGCGTTACAAAGATTGGCAAGGATACAAATTGAGCCGAGCTGATCCACAACAGCAACAATGCCGCGGAAAATACAACAGTTAAGGCGGTAGAAAAAGGCAGGGTTAAAATCAGCAGAACGACGATATAGCTGCCAATGCCGATCATTAATGGCTGAGATTGGATATACTGTTTTTTAAAGGGCATGGGTTGTTTTCTGCTGTTGGCTTTGCTCTTGCTCTTGATTCAATATTAGCCGGATGGTTTTCTTGATGGCTTCCGGCCTGATATTTTCCAGGCATGCGCTGCGGCTTTGTCGATTTCGGTCACAGCCTTCCTGATGGCAGGGCACGCAATCGGCAGTGCCTTGAATTAAATAAATATTGTTGACTTGCTGATCGCCTTGTTTCCGGAATGGATTTTCGTCACTATCATAATTGGTGGGCCAAGGTGCCCATTTGACAGGATTGGTTGGGCCGTATAATGCAATGACCGGAACGCCCATGGCCGCGGCCAGATGGGTTATGCCCGTGTCGGGACCGATGTATAATTTTGCCCTACTGATAATATCAGCAAGCTGCGATATAGAGGTTTTACCGGCTAAGTTTAAGACCTCAGGCGGTAATTGCCGATGAATTTCGTTTATGTAATCAATTTCTTCCGGCGCGGGGCCGCCTGACAGCACTACCTTTAAACCTGAATCCTGAAGAAATTGCGCAGTTTCAATCCAGCCATTGATCGTCCATCGTTTATAATGCCACATCGGATAGGCATGAAGAACGGCATAGGCCGAACTGCCAGAGAAAGCGGGAAGCGTTTGATAGTCAGTCGGTTGCGGAGAAACCAGCGTATAGTTTCTGGCGATGCCTAAGAGATCCGTCAGTTTTAAGAGTTGTAGCACGGTGTGCGTATTTTCATCATCAAATTCAGTCCAATATTGAACCAAATAGCGTTTCCATGCTCCTTTTTGATCTTTTTTCGGCACCACAGCAACACGCGTAGATGCAGCTAATAATCCATAAATGAAAGGGCGATCCCCTGTCTGTGTAATGACTGCCAGGCCGTATCTCCTAAATAATTGCGAAACAAGATGTCGGTAATCAGCGTGTGTTGGACGTAAAGGCGTGGTTATTATCCGGTTGATATCTGGGTTTCCTTCTAAGATAGCGGCGGTGTTGTCAAATACCAAAACATCTATTTGTGCCTGCGGATAGGCTTTATGAAGTGAGCGTACTAAGGGCGTTATCAGCAAGACATCGCCAAGATGGCGTAAGGCAATGACCAATATTCTGGAAGGAGGAGCTAGCGATGGATGTTTCTTCATTCAGTGTATGCAATTTTTAATCTCATAACAATACCGCGATATTTTACAGTCTTGCTATGGAATGTATAGCTTGTGTTCCAGAGGCGAAACAGTCTGATAAAAGCATCAGATGGAAGGCTATTACAGTCTTTTTCGTTAAAGAATGGTAATATTTTACTCATTTAAACATGAGTTACTACTGCCAAAGCATGTGAGTGGCATGAATTATATAAAAGTATGAAAAAAGAATCTGAAGCGAGTATACAAATATACAAGCGATTATTGACTTATGTAAAACCGCATCGTGGTTTTTTTGCAATCAGTATTCTGGGTTTTCTGATTTACTCGGCTACTCAGCCATTATTCGCGTCATTGATCAAGCATATTATTGACACGCTGCAAACCGAAGTGCGTGAGGGCATGTATTATTTGCCGTTGCTGTTTAGCGGCTTGATTGTGGTGCGAGGATTGGGAGCTTATCTGGGCAATTATTTTCTGGCCAAAGTATCCTGTAACGTCGTGCATGCACTAAGATGCGAAATTTTTGATCATTACACTCGTTTGCCGACTACATATTTTGACGCGAACAATAGCGGTTATATGATTGCGAGAATCTCTAATAATGTAGGCGAAGTTACTAAGGCGACTACCGATGCAGTGCGCACTTTTGTCAGGGAAGGTTTGACCGCTATAGGTTTACTAGGCTACCTATTCTATTCAAACTGGATGTTATCGATGGTCTTTGTTGCCATAACGCCGATTATTGCGGTGCTGGTGAGCTATGTCAGTAAGCGGTTGCGAAACATCAGCAAGAAAATCCAGCAATCAGTAGGCGATATAACGCATATCACGTCCGAGCTGGTAGGCGGCCATCGAATCGTGCGCAGCTATGGCGGCGAGGATTATGAGCGTCGGCGGTTTATGGAGAGCAGCCTGGATAATCGGCGGCAATCGCTAAAGCTCGCCACGACACAGGCCGTGCATAATCCGATCATACAGCTCATCATTGCTGTAGCATTGTCTGGTTTGATGTATATGGCGCTGTTTTTTATGGAGCAGTCCAGCACGGGTGAGTTTGTAGGCTATCTGACCGCGGCATTTCTGTTGCCCAGACCTGTCAGACAGTTAACGGAGGTTAATGGCGATATTCAAAAAGGTATTGCGGCGGCTGAATCCCTGTTCGATGTTCTGGATGAGCCAACAGAGCAGAATGATGGCACTTATCAAATAGATAAATGCAAAGGCAAGCTGGAGTTCAAGAACGTATCTTTTAAATATCCCGGAGCTACTGAGCTTGCTCTAAGAAACATCAGTTTCAAAGCGGATCCGGGGCAGACTATAGCGCTAGTCGGCGCTTCCGGCGGCGGCAAAAGCACGCTGGCTAATCTGGTTTCCCGTTTTTATACGCTTAAGACAGGCGAAATATTGCTCGATGGCGTTGAAATCAATACCTATGAACTAGCGAATTTAAGAAAACACCTGGCATTGGTTAATCAACAAGTCACCTTATTCAATGATACGATAGCCAATAATATAGCTTACGGCGCGCTGGCAAACGCTGACAGAAAAGACATTATTGCCGCTGCAACCGATGCTTATGCAATGGAATTCATCAGCAAGCTGGAGCTGGGGCTTGATACCGAAATAGGAGAAAACGGCGTCAAATTGTCGGGTGGACAAAGGCAACGATTAGCATTGGCAAGAGCGCTGCTGAAAGATGCGCCAGTCTTGATACTAGATGAGGCAACGTCGGCGCTGGATACCGAGTCGGAACGCTTTATACAGGCGGCCTTGCAAATAGTTATGCGCAATCGGACAACACTGGTGATAGCTCATAGACTATCAACCATAGAAAATGCGGATATGATTCTGGTTATCGATCATGGTCAAATTGTGGAAAGAGGTACGCATCAGGAACTCATTAAAAAAAATGGGGCTTATGCTCGCTTGCATCAGATGCAGCACAGGAATGACCTGAAACAAGCGGTTGTCAATTAATTGCCTATCTATTCGTTTTTAATAAAAACACTTTGTTTTAGCATGGCTAAAAAAGCCTTTTGAAACTATGGGGATACTATTTTGAAAGCATTTATTTCTGAGCTTGAAGAGCACAGAGAAATGATGACGCGCTTGGCCGACTGCTCCGAGAAAATAGAAGCGGCCGGAGAGCTATTGATCACGATCCTGAAGCAGGGCGGAAAAATATTATTATGCGGCAATGGCGGCAGTGCTGCAGATTGTCAGCATATTGCAGCAGAACTGGTTGTCAGGTATGAGAAAAAACGGCGGGCGCTGGCAGCGATCGCCTTGACGACAGACAGTTCTATTTTAACGGCTCATACCAATGACTTTGAGTTTGAAACGGTTTTCTCGCGTCAGGTGGAAGCTCTTGCCAATGAAAAAGATTGTTTGGTAGCTATCTCCACATCGGGGCGAAGCAAGAATATTCTAAAAGCAGTTGAGGTTGCTAAGTCGAAAGGCATGGCAGTGGTCGGTTTAACGGGCGGTGAAGGCGGAGAGTTGCATCATCAGGCTACGCTCTCAATCATTGTGCCTTCCGCGGTAACGGCAAGAATTCAAGAAGCGCATATATTGATAGGCCACTGGTGGTGCAGTGTGATTGAGGAGGCAGCCGATGTTGGTAGCGGCGTCTGAGTTCAAACAGGCTCATATTGTTGTCGTAGGCGATGTCATGCTGGATCGCTACTGGTCAGGGCTGGCCGGCCGGATTTCGCCGGAAGCGCCTGTGCCGGTGGTTCGGGTCAAAGATATTGAAGATCGTATTGGTGGAGCCGGTAACGTAGCGTTGAATATCGCCAAACTGGGTGGTCGAGTGACATTATTGGGCGTCATTGGTGATGATGCCGAGGGCCAGATTCTTCAGAAATTGTTGGAGGCAGAAGGCGTTGCATGCGACTTCGTTGTTGAGCCTAATATGCGTAGCATCTGTAAATTGCGGATTATGGCCCAGCATCAGCAACTGCTCCGGCTTGATTTCGAAGAAACGCCGTTGCCGGTTAATAAAGAAGCCTTGCTAGCACGGCTTGCGCAGTATCTGCCTAAAAGTGATGCGGTCGTTTTCTCCGATTACGGCAAAGGTACATTGGCCCATGTTTCGGAATACATAGCTCATGCCAGACAGGCTGGAGTTAAGGTTCTGGTCGATCCCAAAGGGGTTGATTATGGACGTTATGCTCAGGCCGATATCATAACGCCAAATCTTTCTGAATTGCAGGCCGTAGTGGGGGCTTGCGGAGACGAAAACAGCCTGATTGAAAGAGGTCGATTGCTGTTGCAGCAATATCAAATCGAGACGCTATTGCTGACACGCGGTGAAGCCGGCATGACGTTGATACAAGATGCGCATGTGCATTCCCTTCCGGCTCAAGCCAAGGATGTGTTTGATGTAACTGGCGCAGGCGATACGGTTATTGCGGTAATGGCTTTAGGCGTAGCGATTGGTAAAACCCTGCGCGATGCGATGTATTTGGCCAATTTGGCTGGCGGCATTGTAGTCGGTAAGCTCGGTACGTCGACTGTCTCTCTGCTCGAATTAATGCAGGCTACGCATAGCGATCGGGATTCACAATACGGTGTCGTTTCTGAAGACGAATTAGCTCAAATTATCGTCAAGGCAAAAGCCAATGGCGAGCGAATCATTATGACTAACGGCTGCTTCGATTTACTGCATGCCGGGCATGTCACTTATCTGGAGCAGGCCAGGGCTTTGGGTGACAGGTTGATTGTCGCGGTTAATTCTGATGCGTCAGTCAGACAGCTTAAAGGTAATTCACGTCCGATTAATGGTCTTCAGCAACGTATGCTGGTGCTTGCGGCATTGGCCTGTGTGGATTGGGTAGTGTCGTTCGAAGAGGAAACGCCAGAGCGCTTATATTGCAGATTATTACCTGATGTCATCGTCAAAGGTGGCGATTATCGGCTCGAGCAAATCGCCGGCAGTGATTGCGTTATACAAGCGGGGGGCGAAGTGAAAATTTTACAGTTTGTTGATGGTCAGTCGACAACGTCCATGATCAAGAAAGCGAGGGGAGAAGAATGATTGTTGTTACCGGAGGCGCGGGATTTATCGGCAGTAATATTGTTCGAGCCTTAAACGAGCGCGGTGAGCGCAATATATTGCTGGTCGATCATCTGGTTAACGGCCGGAAAGTGCATAATATTGCTGATCTGGATATCGCCGATTACATGGATAAAGCTCAATTCATAGAAAAAATTGAATCGCCGGCTTTTCTAAACGATGTGCGCGCCGTTTTTCATCAAGGGGCCTGTTCTTCGACAACAGAGTGGGACGGGCAATTCGTCATGATGAATAATTACGATTATTCAAAACGCTTGTTGCATTGGTGTATCGCAAAAAATGCAGCGTTTATATATGCATCATCTGCTTCGGTTTATGGTAATGGCAAGCACGGCTTTCGCGTCGATCGCAAATGCGAACATCCCATCAATATGTATGCCTATTCAAAATTTCAATTTGATCAATATGTTCGTCAGCTATTGCCAAGTACGAAGAGCCAGATTGTCGGATTTCGGTACTTCAATGTTTATGGCCCAAGAGAACAGCATAAAGGCTCAATGAGCAGCACGGCATTTCATTTTAATCGTCAGATTATAGAGCAAAAGCGAGCCAAGCTATTTGCCGGTTGTGATGGCCTGGCTGACGGCGAGCAAAAACGAGACTTTGTCTACGTCGATGATGTGGTAGATGTTAACTTATGGTTCTTGGATCATCCTGATCAGCATGGTATTTATAATATCGGAACCGGGCAGGCCGAAACCTTCAACACCGTTGCTCGAGCGGTTATCGATTGGCATAAAGAAGGTGGTATTGAATATATTCCTTTTCCTGAACATTTAAAAGGCGCTTATCAAAGTTATACCCAGGCGGATATTTCAGGCTTAAGACGGGTTGGTTATACCAAGGAATTTGTTAGCGTTAAAGAAGGTGTTGCCAGATATTTAAACTGGTTAAATTCTGCAGACAATAAAATACCTGTCTGAAGAAAATTATTGCTTGACGAATGAAAAAAAGCCGGTAGAATACGCCTCTTCCTTCGGGGCAGGCGC
>NZ_JADMKV010000160.1 GCF_015476545.1 Methylobacter sp. BlB1
GATGAGCTGTAAAACTCTGGACTGGATCTGACAGCTGCCAAAATTAGTCTCAATAAAGCTCAAAATCCAACGGATTCTTAGTCTGCTTAATCGTCACTCTTTGCACGGTGTGAGTATAAATCATAATAGTTAAAAACGCGCTCGGAACACCTTTGATTAACAGCGTTTCATATTTTTTAGCTAAATCAAAAGGAATTGCCAACATCGTCATGATCTCCAGAACTGGATATCACGAAATTTTAGGATGATATACAGTTAATGAACATGACTAACATTATAAATTGGTTAACTAACGCCTACAATTAGTTGACAACAAAAAAAGAACAGCGTAAATATGCGGAAACCATATAGCCATTCATTAGGGTCATGTTAAACCCGCGGCGACAGCAACCGCTGTTGCTATAACATTTGAACTTTCAATAGCCTTTTCGTAATCTGGGGTTCTCCCTCAGTGCCTAACATACAAGGCTACTTGCCACAACAGGAGAAATAGCATGATAAATAAGAGGAAAATTATGGATACTGCGTTGCTCACCGCAACAGCAAGCTTACTTACACTCATGCCCATGTCGAATGGCTATGCACAGGAACAATCACCACAGTGCGAGAAGCATGAATACCCTTATAACCAGACGTTGTTCACCTGCCAAGTGCCACAGAACGTCAATCAAATATATATGGTTGCGGGTGGTGGACAGGGTGGGTACGGTACCGGCAGTACAGGTGGGCCAGGTCGAGGAATGATAATCGAAGGCACGGTGCCTGTCATTCCCGGAGAGATACTGCAAATAGGGGTGGGCTCGCACGCGAGCGGACGTCACAAGGGGGCGAGCGGGTGGCAGCCCGGAGTAGGAGCTCCCGGTGGCAGTAGCGGGACAGGTTTTAGCGCGCTTGGTGCCGGCGGTGGCGGGGCAAGCGCCGTGATCGGATCTAGGAGCGGTGTACTCATCGTCGCCGGTGGCGGCGGCGGCGGCGGCGGCCAAGGCGGTGGCGGCGGAGAAAGCAACGGTGCTGATGGCGGCAACGGCGGCAACGGCGCGCTGAATCCCGGCAATGGCGGCAGCGGTGAAGCAGCAGTAGGTGCTGGGGGAAGGGGCGGAAAAGGCGGTCAATCTGGGAAAACCTCAGGCGGTGATGGCACCGATGCAAACTCTGCGGGCGCGGCAGGCGGCGGCGGAGGTGGGGGCGGAGGTTATATCCCCGCCAAGTCTGGTGCGGCAACAGGTGGCGGGGGCGGAGGGCTTGCAGGACAAAACTTGGCTGGCGGGGGCGGCGGGGGCGGCGGCGTGAGCTACATAGTTTCGTCCGCCACTAGTGTTAAGGAGCGTCCTCCTCTGCCAGGTAAAGGGGTAAATGGGTTTGTAACATTTTTCTCATTGGGGCACAGCACTCCATAAATCGGGTTAAGATGGGCAGACGGCTTTATCGTCTGCCCACGCAGAATCTTCCACGAATCTT
>NZ_JADMKV010000161.1 GCF_015476545.1 Methylobacter sp. BlB1
AAGGTACGCGATGCGTACCCTACAGTGGATTTCGCCTTGATTTTGGCAGGGCAGCGGGATAGGCCAGGCTGTTAAAAGCAAGTAACTCGCCTTCGGGTGCGACAAACTCGATTAAATAAAACCGTCGCGTTAGCGGCACTTTGTTAAACCGATCTGTATTCAGCTTACTGCGTAACATCAGTTACTATGAACAAACCGGCAATGCGAGGCCGTCCGGCATCTAAAAAGACCACAGTACCGCCTCAAGTCAAACCACGTCCGCGCACGACACGGCCGGCAGTAAAAAAGCCGGCGTCCAGGCCGATAATGAATCATTTCAGAAGCCGGCTGTCGCTGATAATGCTTGAAGTGACCAGTCTTGTCATTACCGCCGCATTGCTGGTTATCGTGCTGTTGGGTTATTCGGCCGACAGATTTTCAGGCACGCGTTTTTTCAGCAGCCTGCTGCCGTTCGCGGTCGGCGTGGTTGGGTTGATCCTGGCCGCAGCGGCGCTGCTGATCGGCTGGTGGAAACTGCGAACACAACTGCGCGCCTTTTCATCGTTATTGCCGCCGATGCTGGCCGTCGGACTGGCGCTCATGGTCGGCTGGTTTGCGATACAGGGTGAATTTTCCCTGGCTTACGGGCACTTCCGCTCACTGGTCGGAGGCAAGCAGGAAGCGGCCCGCATTACGCTGGCTCATCAGGTTTATGCGGCTTATCGGCGGTACGATACGGTGCAGCTGCTGCGACTGGTGAAGCGCGCGGAAGAATACAATGCCGTTATCGAAGAAGCGGCTAAAGCGTTCGATCTGGACCCGAATCTTTTGCAGGGCATTGCCGCGGCAGAGTCTTCGTTCCTGCCGCGCGACAGCCAGGATGGCGGGCATGGCCTGTTCCAGATCACGCGCGTGCCCAAGGCGGCCACAGAACAGGCCGGCAGGCGCCTTGGCGTGGATAAATTGTCTTTGCTCGACCATCGGCACAATGCCTTTATTGCCGCCGCCACCCTGAAACACTATCTGGCTGAAATGAAAGGCGATCTGTTTCTGGGCCTTTTGGCCTACAATATTGGGCCCACCAACGGCGGCCTGCGCTTCATTATGCAACAGTACGGCGTGACGGATTTCGTGACCATACAGCCTTATCTGCAACAACTGCCGCGCGATTATCCGGTGCGCGTTTTGTCATATTCCCTGGCTTTCAGGCTCTGGCAGCATGAAGGCCAATTGCCGGCTTACGAGGAAGGCAGGAATGCCATCCGGATACAGCGTATCGGCATACCGGGATTGCAAATGGAGCTTTGAGCTGTTTTGCAAAGTTATGCTGGACAGCGGGCAAGGAACAAGGGCTCAAGGCGCCGGTCTTAGTGTATGTAGGGTGCGCAAGCAGCTTATTGACCAATGCTGTTAAGTTAAGCCGTTCGTGGTGAGCCCTTCGGCTGCGCTCAGGACAGGCTTGTC
>NZ_JADMKV010000162.1 GCF_015476545.1 Methylobacter sp. BlB1
TAGGATAATGGTATGGACTCCTCCTCTTCCCTGCGGCATCACGATGTGCCAAAGTGGAAGAGTTAGATAACCACTTAAATGAAGAAGAGGAATCCGCCATGAATATTACGACAATCGGTTTAGACATTGCAAAGAACGTTTTTCAGGTACATGGCGTGGATGCCCATGGAAAAGTCGTGTTACGCAAACAGCTCAGGCGGATTCAGGTACTGGCTTTTTTTGCTAACCTGTCACCTTGCCTGATCGGCTTGGAAGCCTGCGCCGGGGCACACTATTGGGGACGTGAATTGCTCAAATTAGGGCATGATGCGCGTTTAATCAGTCCACAGTTCGTCAAACCGTACGTTAAAGGCAATAAGAACGATGCCAACGACGCGGAAGCGATTTGCGAGGCAGTAAGTCGCCCGAGTATGCATTTCGTACCGCTGAAAAGCATTGAGCAGCAAGATATCCAGATGTTGCACCGGGTGCGCAGCGGCCTGGTCAAGGAACGCACGGCACAAGCCAATCGCTTGCGGGGGCTGTTGAGCGAATATGGGATTATCATTGGCCAAGGCCTGGCACAAGTACGCACGCGCTTGCCGGAGATCCTGGAAGATGACAAAAACGGCTTGACGATGGCGGCGCGGCAAATTTTTACTGACCTGCAATACCAGTTAAGAGAACGGGATAAGCAAATAGCCGCTTATGGTGAGAAAATCCTGATGCTGCACCGGTCTAGCCCAGCCAGTCAAACGCTCGGCGCCGTGCCCGGTATCGGGCCGATTACGGCCACCGCGTTATTGGCTGCGCTAGGCGATGGCAAGGCCTTTGATAAGGCGCGGCAAGTGCCGGCTTGGTTAGGTTTGGTCCCTAAGCAAGATTCCAGCGGTGGCAAACCGAAGCTGCTAGGCATTAGCAAGCGCGGTGATGTCTATTTACGCACCTTGCTGATCCACGGAGCCAGGGCGGTGGTTAAGGCGGCGGCAAAGAAAGATGACGCACACAGCCGTTGGATCAACGACTTGGTGCAACGGCGCAATGTCAACATTGCCGCCGTAGCGGTTGCCAACAAGAATGCCCGGATTGCCTGGGCACTGCTGGCTCGGACAGAGGCCTATCGCCCCCCGGTGCCGGCCAGCGTCTAAGCCTAAGTGTGCAACAAACTGTTGTTAACCGTTTAAGAGGTGTTTGATAGTCACTTCTCCAGTTGTGAAGCATTTTTCAACACGATGGCAAACCGGTCGGACCGGTGTTTTCAGGAATCCGTTCAGCGCATGGGCCTCCAAGGCCGTTAGGATGATAGAGATGAAAACACGCGGAAATCCATCGGGGCCAGAGGCAATAAAGACCTCATCGATAGGCCGGATATATGGCAGCAACTGCGTTCACTGATCGTTGCGATCGAAGAGAAAAAGCTTGCAAAACGG
>NZ_JADMKV010000163.1 GCF_015476545.1 Methylobacter sp. BlB1
CCCAGCATTTCGGCCGCCCATGCCGGGTTTCCGCTAAAGCTCCAACCCAGCCTACGCGAGCTATAAAGGAATTTATAGTAACGTTCAGCCGGAATTCATAAAACTTCATCAATCATTAGTTCAAATGCTTAAAATGGAAAGAACGATTACCTTGTGGACCGAGGTTTGTGTTGTTCTATAATTATCACTTCGTTTCTAACTGAAAGATCTCAGATAGAACCATTAGTATTTTTGTAAAAATTAGCCAAAGGCTGTGCAATTATGAAAAAAAGTTTATTAGTTATCGGTATCAGTTCCGCTTTATTGACAGCTTGCGTGACTGACCCTTATACCGGTCAATCAGGTTTAAGCAATATGGCCAAAGGAGGAGGCTTGGGCGCTGCGGTAGGCGCTGGTGCCGGTACGTTGTTTGGCGGCAACGATCTTAAGAATGCCGGTTGGGGTGCTTTGGCCGGTGGTGCGTTAGGGGCGGCGGTGGGCGCCTATATGGACAGTCAGGAACAGCAGATGAATGAATCGCTGCAAGGAACCGGCATCGAGGTTCAGAGGACAGCCGAGAATACGCTGACCCTGACCATGCCGAACAACGTTACATTTGGATTCGATTCCTCCAACTTGACGCCGCAGGCCCAATCCGCTCTGGATTCGGTGGCTAATGTGTTAAACCAGTATCAGGATTCCAAGATCAGTATCACCGGCCATACCGATGATGTCGGGGCTGATAATTATAATCAGAAATTATCCGAGCAGCGCGCTACCAGTGTTTCCAGTTATCTGACTCAGCATGGTGTGAATTATTCGCGCATCACTCAACAGGGCATGGGCGAGCGCATGCCGAAATTGCCTAATACCAGTGATGCCAACCGTGCTGAAAACCGTCGCGTGGAATTGGCGATCGTCGCCAATCCGACTGCCGGCAGCCAGCCAGGCGCTCAACAGCCGCAAGGCGGGTATCAGCAGCAGCAACAACAAGGTTATCCTCAACAGCGACAGGGCTACCCTCAGCAGCAAGGCTATCCTCAAGGCGGTTACCAGCAGCAAGGCTATCCCCAAGGCGGTGGCTATCAGCAGCAGAATTACCCTCAGCAGGGTGGTTACCCACAACAACAAAATTATCCGCAGCAGAATTACCCGCAAGGCGGCAGCTACGGCTATCCTCAACAACAAGGCTATCCGCAGCAAAACACCTATCCTCAGCAATACGGTTATCCTAGATAAAACCGTATAGGTAAGAGGATTAAAGATCGCAGGGCGTGAGTTCACAAGTTACTGTAAACATTACTTTAACCTGGACTTATAGCTCTGCATTTTTTATCCGGTATTGTTAATTAATTATAGTATCCAATTCACCGTTCCATTTAAGCATCAAAAG
>NZ_JADMKV010000164.1 GCF_015476545.1 Methylobacter sp. BlB1
GGTGAGCCCTTCGGCTGCGCTCAGGACAGGCTTGTCGAACCATGAATGGCTTAACTTGACGGCATTGATCACTACCTCCGTCGAGTAAATAATTTTCACCGGCAACCGCAACCAATGTCGATTCAACGCGATCAAACAGCGTAGACGGAGCTGAGTGGCTCCATTATGTAACTGAATGTATAAAGAAGGACATATTTGTGAACAGATGGCATCGAGCATTTTGGTCTTTACCTATGGTAGGCGTTTTAGTGATCGCAACTGGCGTATTGCTGAGTTCTTCCGTGCTTGCCGGCAAAAGCGGCAATCCTTCCCTGAATAAAGCGGCTGTTGGTCCTGATACCCCTTATATCGTCCTGGGAATGGGGTGTTTCTGGGGCGCGGAAAAACGCATGCAAGCCTTGGCAGGCGTATTGGATGTTGAGGCCGGCTATGCCGGGGGCGATATCGCCCATCCCAACTACGAGACGCTCCACGATACCGAAAAATCCATACAGGCAGGCAAAGCCGTCAAAAACCATGCGGAAGTGGTCAAAGTCTATTACGACCCCAAGCAGACCACGCTTGAACGGGTCCTGATTCAGTTTTGGGAAAACCACAACCCCACCCAGGGCAATCGCCAGGGCAACGATGTAGGCAGCAATTACCGCAGCGCCATCTTTTATCGTACCGATGAAGAACGGCAGCTGGCAGAGAAAACGCGGGACATCTATCAGGCCAATTTAAAAGCGGCCGGCATCACCAAGCCCATCACCACTGAAATTGCCCTGCTGAAAAACTATACGTCCGCCGAAGCGTATCATCAGGATTATCTGAAAAAAAATCCGCTGGGCTATTGCGGTCTGGGAGGGACCGGCGTTGCCTACCATGATCCGGATAAGCCATGAAGCGACTGCTGGCTGCCCGGCAGCAAATGCCGGGCGGCTGATTGATTAGCGTGGGCCGGGATTGTCTGGCTCGGACACGAAACCGATGCGCGTGACGCCGGCCTTGGCTGCATCGGCCAGGGCCTCGGCGACATACCGATACGGCACGGCCTGATCGGCGCGCACATGCAGCTCCGGCTGCGGCGACTGCTGCGCGAGCTGCTGCAAGCGTTCGTTGAGCTGTTCGCGCGAGACACCGGCCTCATCCCAGAATAACTGCCCGTCGCCGTTGATGGACAGCGCGACATGTTTCGTTTCGGCGGCTTGCGGTTCACTGGACGCTTTTGGCAGGTCGATTTTGACGGCGTGCGTCATCAGCGGTGCGGTGATCATGAAAATGATCAGCAACACCAGCATGACGTCGATCAGCGGCACCATGTTGATTTCCGAAACCGGATGCTGGCTTTTGTTTTGGT
>NZ_JADMKV010000165.1 GCF_015476545.1 Methylobacter sp. BlB1
CGGTGGAGCCGGAGGTGTAGATGACGTAGGCCAAGTGTTGCGCTGTCAGACCCAGCGCCTGTGCTGGCAGGTTTGTATCCGGCTGTTTGTCGATTTGACTCCAATCGCCGTCCCATGCAATTACCTGGGCATCGGTCTTGGGCAAAATGCCTTTGGGCGACTGCTGTGCCAGCAACATTTTGGGTGCGCTATCCTCGAGCATGTAGGCCAGGCGCTCTGCCGGATAGGAAGGGTCCAGCGGCACGTAGGCCGCCCCCGCCTTGAGCACGGCGAGCAGGCTGATCACCTGTTCGACGCTGCGCGCCAGGCAGATTGCCACCCGGTCGTCGGGTTTTACGTCCAGACTGCGCAGATAGTGCGCCAAGCGGTTGGCGCGCGCGTTCAGTTCGCCGTAAGTTAAAGTTCGACCGTTGTGAACAACCGCCGGCGCGTCCGGCTGCGCTGCAACCTGGGCCTCGAACAGTTCGTGGATGCAGCGGTTGTGTGGATAGTCGGCCTGGCTGGCGTTCCAGTCGTACAGCACCTGGCGGCGCTCGGCCTCCGGCAGCACGCCGATCTGACGCATGGCCGTATCCGGCGCCGTCTCCAGGGCCATGATCAGATTGTCCAGCGCCGTGTGCATCAAGGCACACAGCCGTTCCGGCGCCACCGGCGGCAAGGTTTGCGCCGTCAGTTCAAACCCTTCGCCCAGATCGTCCACAGATAATACGATCGGGTAGTTGCTGCGCTCTTCGCCCGATGATAGGACTTCGATGCCCTGCCAAGCAGGTGAGCTGTCAGCCGAGGCGTCGGCCTGGCTATGCCGATAGTTGAGCAGTGCGCTGAACAGCGGCGCCGGCGCAGGCACGGCGCTGCAGCGCTGCGCCAGGCTCAGCGGCACATGTTCATGACGCAGCAAATCAGCCAGTCGCCGCTGCATTTCACGAGACTGTTCCAGGACACTGCCCTCGGCCAGCTGCACCCGCAGCGGCAGGGTATTGATGAACATGCCCAGTCCCCGCTCGGCGCCCTCGCCGCCCTGCATGCGTCCGAACAGGACCGTACCGAAGACCACATCATCGCGCCCCGAGGATCGTGACACCACCATAGCCCAGGCCAGGTGAAACAGGCCGGCGGCGCTGATGCCCAAAGTCCTGGCCTGTTCGCGCAGGCGTCGGGCAAGATCAAGGTCGAGGTCTTGCTTCGCTTCTTTGACGCCTGCACCGTCGCCCCGCACGTCGAGCAGGCCGAACGGCGCCGTGGGCTCGTCGATATCGCCGAGCATCTCGCGGAAAAAGGTTTCATGCGCTTCCGGCTTCATCCCGAGGCGTGCCTGCGCGACGAAGTTGCGGAACGGCA
>NZ_JADMKV010000166.1 GCF_015476545.1 Methylobacter sp. BlB1
CCAGCCGGGCCTCGATCTCGCCCAGCTCGATGCGGAAGCCGCGGATCTTGACCTGAAAGTCGTTGCGGTCCAGGAAGTCGATGTTGCCATCGACACGCCAACGGCCCAAATCACCCGTTTTGTAAAGCTGTGCCCCCGGCTCTCCGCCGAAAGGATCGGCGATAAAGCGCTCGGCGGTCAGCTCGGGCCGGTTCAGGTAGCCCTGCGCTACGCCCGGTCCCCCGATATAGATCTCGCCGGCCACACCGATCGGCACCGGCTGCTGTTGAGAATCCAGAATGTAGATCTGGGTGTTAGAAATCGGACGGCCAATGGGAATGCTATCGGCCTGCTCGGCGATGGCTTCAACTGAATAGGATGTCGCAAAGGTCGTGGTTTCGGTCGGGCCGTAGACATGAATCACATGGCATTGAGGCTGGCTGTCCAGGAACTGCTTCACAATAAGCGGCGAAGATCTCTCGCCACCAAAGAGCACGTGTTTTAACTGCCCCAGAACCTCAGGCAAGATAACGGCGTATTGATTAAACAACGCTGTTGTCAAAAACATGCTCGTCACGGCATGCTCGGTCAGCAGACGGGCGAACATTGTCGATTCAAGCACGGCGGATTGCGGAAGAATCAGTATGCGCGCACCGTTTAATAAAGCTCCCCAGATTTCAAAAGTCGAGGCATCGAAAGCAGGGTTGCTGCAGTGTGCGATACAGTCTGTCGGCTCAATCTGCAGATAGCCATTGTTGATAACCAGCCGATTGATCGCGCGATGCGGAATAATCACGCCTTTGGGCACACCGGTCGATCCCGAGGTATACATGATGTACGCCGGCGTATCGGCAGCTAGTTGCAGGTGTAAATCGGCCGATGAGCAACTGGCGATGGCTTCATTTGCCTGCGCCAGGTCAAGCACCTGCACGCCTGGCCAGTTCTGGCCCGCTTCGCTGTTTTGCGCAACGATCACCTGCCTGGCCTGACAATCCTGAATCATGAACGCCTGCCGATCCGCCGGAAACTCGGGATCGATCGGTACGTAGGCACAGCCGCTCTTAAGTACGGCCAGTTGCGCCACCAGCATCTCCACACTGCGTGCCATAACGACCGGGATGAAATCGCCAGCCGCTACGCCTGAATTGTGCAAATGGTGCGCCAGACGGTTGGCCCGGGTGTTCAACTCGGCGTAGCTCAACCTTCCGCCGTCCCATATCACGGCATCGGCCTCGGGACTTTGGGCAACCTGCGCCTCGAACAGTTCATGGACGCAGCGGTCGCGGGGATAGTCGGCCTGGGTGGCGTTCCAGCCGTACAGCACCTGGCGGCGCTCGGCTTCGCTGAGCATCGGCAGGC
>NZ_JADMKV010000167.1 GCF_015476545.1 Methylobacter sp. BlB1
TGAACCGCCCCGGTTTTCTCGGAGGCTCCAACTTATGAGAAAATGGGGCTATGACCAAGAAAACCACAAACAACTTTTCACCGGAAGTCCGAGAGCGTGCAGTGCGAATGCTGCAGGAACATCAAGGCGAATATACCTCGCAATGGGCCGCCATTCAATCGATTGCCGCTAAAATTGGCTGTACCGCTGAAACCTTGCGTCGCTGGGTACGTGAAACCGAAAAAACGAGTGGCGCACAAGCAGAGTTGACAATGTCAGAGCGAGAGCGGTTGAAAGCCTTGGAACGCGAAGTACGTGAGCTCCGGCAAGCCAATGAAATTCTGCGTAAGGCGTCCGCTTATTTTGCCCAGGCGGAGCTCGACCGCCCATTCAAACGATGAAAGCCTTTATTGACGATCACCGTGATGTCTATGGGGTCGAGCCGATCTGCAAAGTATTGCCGATTGCCCCGTCGACGTATTACCGGCATGCCGCACGTCAAGCCAATCCTAATCTGCGATCAGCCCGTGCTAAACAGGATGAGAGTTTAGGTCATCAGGTCCGCCGGATTTGGGAGGACAATTTCCAAGCGTACGGTGCGCGTAAGGTCTGGCGCCAATTGCAGCGTGAAGGGAACAACGTGGCTCGTTGTACAGTGGAGCGTTTGATGCGTCAGTTAGGATTACAAGGCCTGGTGCGGGGCAAAACAGTCAAGACGACGATCAGCCGCCCGGATGAGGCTTATCCATTGGATCGCGTCAATCGGCAATTTACGGCAGCGCGTCCGAATGCGTTGTGGGTAGCCGATTTTACCTATGTCTCCACCTGGCAAGGCTTCGTCTATGTCGCCTTTGTGATCGACGTCTTTTCCAGGTTTATTGTCGGCTGGAAAGTCTCGGCATCCGCCCGCACTGATTTTGTCTTGGATGCGCTCGAGCAAGCAGTCTATGCCAGACGGCCAGATGGCGGCTTGATTCATCATAGTGACAGAGGCGTGCAGTATGTATCGATCCGCTACACCGAGCGTTTGGCCGATGCCGGTATCGAGGCTTCGGTAGGCAGCGTGGGCGATTCTTATGACAATGCGCTGGCCGAAACCATTAATGGCTTGTATAAAGCTGAGGTGATTCACCGTCAATCCTGGCAAAACCGGGAAGCCGTGGAGCTGGCGACACTGGCCTGGGTCGATTGGTTTAACCATCGTCGCTTGCTGGAACCGATTGGCAACATTCCACCGGCTGAGGCTGAAGAAAAGTATTATCAACAACTGATTGAGTCTGCTCAGGCGGCATGACTCACAACCATCGGCCTCCGAAAAATTCGGGGCGGTTCA
>NZ_JADMKV010000168.1 GCF_015476545.1 Methylobacter sp. BlB1
AGAAGTGGACCCCACCAATTGGACAGCCATTTATCATTCTTAAGTGATAACCCTGCCAGGTTATGCGGCCTTTTGTTCATCAAAAAGGTCAGCGTCATAGACTTCATCCGGCGTTTTTCCCGCTAAACCCTGATGTCGTCTTTTTTCATTATAGAAGCGAAAATACTTACCAATTTCTGATTCAGCTTGCCGCGGCGTTTCGTATGCCTTCAGGTATATTTCCTCGTATTTGATGCTGCGCCAGAGCCGTTCTACAAAGACATTATCGACCCAGCGGCCCTTGCCGTCCATGCTGATCTTGATGCCATGGGCGTTGAGCATGCCAGTAAATTTGTCACTGGTAAATTGACTGCCCTGGTCGGTATTGAACATTTCCGGTACTCCATAACGCGCAATGGCTTCTTCCAGGGCTTCCAAGCAAAAGCCGGTATCCATCGTATTCGACAGGCGCCAGCTCAGGACCTTACGACTATGCCAGTCCATTACCGCGACCAGATAGAGAAAGCCTTTGGCCATCGGAATATAACAGATGTCGGTTGCCCAAACTTGATTGGGACGGTCAATGCGCAAGCCCTTCAGCAAGTAAGGGTAGATTTTATGGCCCTTGCCTGGCAGGCTGGTTTTCTTTTTCGGATAGAGCGCGATCAGGCCCATCTTCCGCATCAGCCGTTGCACTTTCTTGCGGTTGATATAAGCGACAACCTTTCGATCAAGCAATTCATCTCGAATCCTTCGGCTCCCTCTGAACGGCTGCTCCAGATGAATGGCATCGATGGCTTTCATCAGTCTCAGATCTTCATCGGACGCCTCGACAGGCCGGTAATAGATACTGGATCGGCTCAACGCCAGCAGTTTGCATTGTCGGGTCACAGATAGCTCCGCCTGGGGATCGATGTTTTCTTTGCGCTGGGCCCGATCTAGCGACCGAGCACTTTGGCTAAAAAATCGTTTTCCACCGTCAGCTGACCGATCTTCGCATGCAGATCCTTGATGGCCTCATCGGAAGCGGATGAATTAGGCTTACCCTTGCTGAACAAGTCACTGGCATTGTCCAGCAATTGCTGCTTCCACTGCGTAATCTGGTTCGGGTGGACATCAAACTCAGACGATAATTCGGCTAAGGTTTTATCGCCTTTAATTGCTGCCAAGGCTACCTTGGCTTTGAACTGCGGAGAGTGATTTCTTCTTTTCTTGCTCATGGTTGTTTCCTCATACGTTGAGATTACAATAGAGCAGTTTTATCACTTAAGCCACTGTCCAACTTTCTGGATCCATTTCTGA
>NZ_JADMKV010000169.1 GCF_015476545.1 Methylobacter sp. BlB1
TCAACCGTCTCAACTGGATGCAGAAAGCCTACGGCCTGACAGCGGACGATGCCGTGCTGCAAAAGACCCCGTTCAGCTTCGATGTCTCGGTCTGGGAATTCTTCTGGCCGTTGCTGACCGGGGCCCGCCTGGTGATGGCGAAGCCGGAAGGCCACAAAGACCCCGGCTATCTCAGCGAAGTCATCCGGCAGCACCGGATCACCACGCTGCACTTCGTGCCCCCGATGCTGCAGATCTTTCTGGAATACGGCAAAGCCGCCGACTGCACCAGCCTACGGCGGGTGATCTGCAGCGGCGAAGCCTTGCCGGTCGCGTTGAGCAACCGTTTTCACGAACTGCTCAAGGATACGGAACTGCACAACCTCTATGGCCCGACCGAAGCCGCCATCGACGTGACGGCCTGGGCCTGCGAAGCCAGGACAACGGCGAGCAGCATCCCGATCGGCCGGCCGATCGACAACACCCAGATCTACCTCCTGGATCCGCAGGGCGAACCGGTGCCGGTCGGCGTGCCCGGTGAACTGTACATCGGCGGCGTCCAGGTCGGCCGCGGCTACCTGAACCGGCCCGAGTTGACCGCCGAGCGCTTTATCCAGGATCCGTTCAGCAAGGATCCCGAAGCCCGGCTGTACAAGACCGGCGACTTGGCCCGCTGGCAGGAAGACGGCCGCATCGAGTATCTGGGCCGCAACGACTTCCAGGTCAAGATTAGAGGCTTCCGTATCGAACTGGGCGAGATCGAGGCTCGGCTGGCAGCCTGTGCCGGTGTGCGCGAGGCCTCTGTTATCGCCCGCGAAGACCAGCCCGGCGATAAGCGGCTGGTGGCCTATCTGACCGCTTCAGTCGATGCCGAGCTGAGCATTGATGAGCTGCGTGCGCAGTTGAAGGCCGCGCTGCCCGAGTACATGGTGCCCAGCGCCTTTGTGATCCTGGATACACTGCCGCTGAGCCCGAACGGCAAGCTGGACCGCAAGGCCCTGCCGGCGCCGGATGCCAGCGCCCTGCAAACCCAACAGTATGAAGCGCCGCAAGGCGGGACCGAACAAACCCTGGCAGGCATTTGGTCCGAATTGCTCAAGATCGAGCAGGTCGGCCGCCACGATAATTTCTTCGAGCTGGGCGGACATTCCCTGCTGGCCGTGACTTTGATCGCACGCATGCGCCAGGCCGGGCTGAACATTGATGTGCGGGAATTGTTCAGTGCGCCAACGCTGGCCGGTCTGGCGGCGCTGGCCGACAACGGCAGCCA
>NZ_JADMKV010000016.1 GCF_015476545.1 Methylobacter sp. BlB1
TTTGGCACATCGTGATGCCGCAGGGAAGAGGAGGAGTCCATACCATTATCCTACGCGCTAGCGTATTGCGCCCTACGGATTGCGCCTTACCAGTTGGCGTCTGGAATGTCTGGGTAAGAGAAAACATGAGCACCAGCGCCTTAAGGAGGCAAAGAGCGAAATCATCGCTCGCGGTCGCCTAGCGATGATAACTTCATTGCAAGTTTATCAGTCAATGGTTAAGCTGTGTAGCGACAAAGTCCCTCGGTAATTAGTCCGTCAGTTCCCCCCTCGGTAATCACACTCTTACAAATTAGGGCTGAACCTCAACTAGACAATATCAGATTTGATCTGCTTTTTTAAAACCGTTCGCGTCGGACCTATGGAAAATAATGTGCACTTTCTGAATAAATTTATGTTCGCTCTGGCCTATCTGGGTATTGCTGGTCTCGTCTTTTTAGATACTGTCATTTTTTTATTCATTATATTTACGCTGAGTGCAGGAGTTGATCTTCTTAATGTTCTCTATCTTTCAGCGCTAGGCGCTATCTGGAGTGTCATTCTGCTTGTGATTTTTGCCCTCACAGGATCTAAAAGCTTCGTAAATAAATTTGTGTTCGCTCTAGCCTATCTGGGTCTTGCTTGCCTCGTTTTTTTAGATACTGTCATTTTTTTATTTATTATATCTATGCTGAAAAGCGCAAGCGTTGATCTTTTTTATGTTCTCCTTCTTTCAGCACTAGGCACTTTCTGGAGTATCATTCTGCTTGGGATTTTTGCTTTCAAAGGATTTAAAAGCTTTGAAAGATATTTGTTGGCGGTCTGTACAGTGCTGCCAGTAACTACTTTGGTATACCTGATATGGTTTCGGGGTCGGTAACCAAAACATGTAACAAATGTAACTTGAGGCACATTTGGCGGAAGACTGACACAGGCATTTATCCTAATGTTGGTCCCAGTATGCTAGGTTGTGTTGACATTTACCACGAGTTTCAGAGAAATTGCGCCATTTTTTGAGCAATGGCGAATCGACTGGTACTCAGTGATGACGAATGGCGTTATATTTTCCCCATTCTGGCGAAGCATCAGCATGTTTATGTGGGATCAGAACAAGCCCTTCGCAGCTTCATGACCTCAGCGCGTAGGATGCAATAATCGAGGAGTCCATATATGCGGTGAGGTACGAACCGCATCGATCGCGTTATGAAAGCTGGGGTGCGGCCAATCTTTAACCTACCTTAGTCGGCGGCAGTGAATTGCCACCACAACTACGTCAGCCGTGAACGTCATTATGGCAAAGACGTATTGGTAATCCGCAAGGACACCAAATCGTTTATCGTCCTCTGACTGGGCAACGAGGAAAGTTTTTGCAGTTGCAGCCACGGCACCGTGTAAATCATGTCAACAACGACGGCGAAAAAGCAAGTGTCGCTTTAAGAGCATATCGCCGCACCCAAGGGCGTGGAATGCCGCAAAGATCAGCCGGTGATCGATGCAAACCCGGACGACTACAAACCCATCAAGCAGGTCATGCAGGCGCAAAGCGATCTGGTGAAAAGCAGGTGATTTGGGCCAAAGGCTAACAATATCTTTTATACAAACTAAACCTGAAAGCAAAAAAAAGCCCGTCTAAAACGGGCTTTTTAAAACAGTTAAACTGAATTTGATCAGTTTTTGGTTTTATCAACGATCTGGTTGGCTTTGATCCAAGGCATCATGCTGCGCAGTTTTGCACCGACAACTTCGATCGGATGCTCTGCATTCAGGCGGCGTTTGGCTGTCATTTCAGGATAGCCGGTCATGCCTTCCAGGATGAATTTCTTGGCGTATTCACCGTTTCTGATGTTTTTCAGCGCTTCGCGCATCGCCCAGCGGCTTTCTTCGTTGATGACTTGCGGGCCTGTCACATACTCGCCATACTCTGCATTGTTGGAGATCGAGTAGTTCATGTTGGCGATGCCGCCTTCGTACATCAGGTCAACGATCAGTTTCAACTCGTGCAGGCACTCAAAGTAAGCCATTTCAGGCGCGTAGCCGGCTTCAACCAGCGTTTCAAAACCGGCTTTAACCAGTTCAACGGCGCCGCCGCACAATACTGCCTGTTCGCCGAACAGGTCGGTTTCGGTTTCGTCGCGGAAGGTCGTTTCGATGATGCCTGAACGGCCGCCGCCGATGGCCGATGCGTATGACAGACAGATGTCTTTGGCTTTGCCTGACGCGTTCTGATGCACAGCGATCAGGTCAGGGATGCCGCCGCCGCGGACAAATTCCGAACGCACGGTATGGCCCGGCGCTTTAGGCGCGATCATGATCACGTCCAGATCGGCGCGTGGTGCAATCTGGTTGTAAAGAATCGCAAAGCCGTGTGCGAATGCCAATGCTGCGCCCTGCTTGATGTTCGGCTCAATCTCGGCTTTGTACAGTTGAGACTGGAACTCGTCAGGCGTCAGGATCATGACCACGTCAGCGCCGGCAACGGCTTCAGGCACGTCTTTAACGGTCAATCCGGCATTCTGCGCTTTCGCAACTGAGGCAGAGCCTGCACGCAAGCCTACGACAACTTCAACGCCGGAATCTTTTAAGTTGTTGGCATGGGCATGACCTTGTGAACCGTAACCGATGATGGCTACTTTTTTACTTCTGATGATTGAAAGATCAGCATCTTTGTCGTAATAAACTTGCATAAGTTTTCCTATGTTTTAAGTTTTTAAAATTTCAAACCAGAACCGGCTGACCGGATTCTGAATAACCAAAGCAGAACTACAGGTGCAGTCCTTTCTCGCCGCGCGAAATGCCGGTCGGACCGGAGCGCACGACTTCAATAATATTGCCTGAGTCAATCGCCGCAATGAATGCATCCAGTTTATCCGACGTACCGGTCATTTCAACCACATAGGATGTCGGCGTCACGTCGATGATCCGGCCGCGGAAGATATCGGTCAGGTTTATGATTTCTCCGCGCGTCTGGTCCGTGGTTTTGACTTTCACCATCATCAGTTCGCGTTCAATGTGCGAGGACTCAGCCAGATCGATCAGCTTGACCACATCGATCAGCTTGTTGAGCTGCTTGGTGATCTGCTCGATGATGTCATCACTGCCGCGCGTGACCAATGTCATTCTGGACAGGCTGGGTTCTTCCGTCGGCGCTACGGTCAGCGACTCAATGTTATAGCCGCGCGCTGAAAACAGGCCGGCAACGCGCGATAATGCACCGGCCTCATTTTCCATCAGTATAGAAATAATATGTCTCATTATGCCAGTTCCCTGTCGGTCGGTGTTCCCGGTGCTACTCTCAATTTCATGTCATGATGGCCTTTGCCGGCTTCGATCATCGGATAAACGTTCTCGGTCCGGTCGGTTATGATGTCCAGGAACACCGTGCGGTCTTTCATCGCAAAGGCTTGCTCCAGCGCCGGCCGCACTTCTTCCGGCTTGTCGATGCGCATGCCGACATGGCCATAGGCGTCGGCCAGTTTCACGAAATCGGGAATCGTGTCCATATAGGAATGTGAATAGCGGCTTTCATACGTGAACTCCTGCCATTGGCGTACCATGCCCATGTAGCGATTGTTCAGGTTGACGATTTTGACCGGCGTATTGTACTGCAGCGCCGTCGATAATTCCTGAATGCACATCTGGATGCTGGCTTCGCCCGTAACGCAGGCTACATCGGCTTCGGGAAAGGCCAGTTTGACACCGATCGCGGCCGGCAAACCGAATCCCATCGTGCCCAGACCGCCGGAGTTGATCCAGCGACGCGGCTTGTCGAAATGATAATACTGAGCCGCATACATTTGATGCTGCCCTACATCCGAGGTGATGTATGCATCGCCTTTGGTCACTTCATAAAGCTGCTCGATCACATACTGGGGCTTGATGATGGCGCTGTTTCTATCGTATTCCAGGCACTTGACGGCTCGCCATTTTTCGATCTGATTCCACCAGCTTTCCAGTTTCTTCTTGTCCGGCTTCTTGTCGCTTTCCTTGATCATTTCCAGCATTTGTTCCAGCACCGGCTTAACATCGCCGACGATGGGCACATCGACTTTAACGGTCTTGGAGATAGACGCAGGATCGATATCGATATGGATAATCTTGGCGTACGGGCAGAACTGATCAAGCTTGCCGGTGACACGGTCATCGAAGCGCGCGCCGATTGCGATGATCACATCGCTCTCGTGCATGGCCATATTGGCCTCATAGGTGCCATGCATGCCCAGCATGCCGACGAACTGCTTGTCTGTCGCGGGAAACGCGCCCAGCCCCATCAAGGTATTAGTGACCGGATAGCCCAGTAGGTGAGCCAGTTTCGTCAGTTCCTTGCTGGCCTCGCCCAGCACGACGCCGCCGCCTGAATAAATCATCGGTTTTTCTGCGTCCAGCAACAGATCAACAGCTTTTTTGATCTGGCCTTTGTGCCCAGCTACGGCCGGGTTGTAGGAACGCATGGTGACTTTTTTGGGATATTTGTAAGGAACCTTGATTTTGGGATCGGTGATATCCTTAGGTATATCGATAACGACCGGTCCTGGGCGTCCTGTGGTCGCTACGTAAAACGCCTTTTTGATTGTTTCGGCCAGTTTGTTCACGTCCTTGACCAGGAAATTATGCTTCACGCACGGCCGGGTAATGCCGACCATGTCGACTTCCTGGAAGGCGTCGCTGCCAATCACCGGCGATGATACCTGACCGGAAATGACGACCAGCGGAATCGAATCCAGATAAGCGGTGGCAATACCGGTTACGGCGTTGGTCGCGCCCGGTCCGGAAGTCACCAGCACCACGCCGGGCTTTCCGGTTGCACGGGCATAGCCGTCGGCAGCATGGGTTGCCGCCTGTTCATGCCGGACCAGAATGTGTTTGACGTCGTCCTGCTGGAAAATGGCATCATATAAATGCAATACCGCTCCGCCAGGATAGCCAAAAATATATTCCACGCCTTCGTCTTTGAGACTCTGAATTACGATTTGTGCGCCATTTAGCTCCACGCTAATTTCCTCAATAAACTTAATAGGACTTTTGATTCAAGCCGATTATATTCGTTTTTCAAAATTCAGGCCCGATGTCGCCGGTATTATTTTGAAAAAAGTTGCATAAACTACTGATATTGTCTTATTCCGTCAAGATAATCTGGACTATTTTACTCGGTTCTTAATCAAATTGTAATTTTGACCTGATGTTAAATTACGGATCGTTTTTTTATGCCGTTTAACATCCAACACTATAACTCTTTGACTGCCTCAGCTAAAGTGCGTATAGATGCGTATATGCTTGTGTTTAATAAACGCCTGCGGTCGAATATCCTATAGGGCGCAGGTAAATTCGACTCTATAATTGCGCAATATCAATTTTGATATTGACTGTACGGTTTAATGCTTGTCTAGCCTATGACAATCCATTATTGTTCTAAAAATCACGCACTCACATAAGGAATCGATAAAATGTCAATAAAAAATGCTTTCTATGCCCAGTCAGGGGGAGTTACGTCTGTCATTAACGCCAGCGCATGCGGAGTTATAGAAACCGCTCGGCAGCATCCCGACAAGATAGGCACAGTCTATGCCGGCTACAATGGCATTATCGGTGCCTTAAAGGAAGAGTTGATCGATACCAGCCTTGAATCGGATGCCGCCATTGCCGCGTTAAGACACACGCCGGCCGGCGGCTTCGGTTCCTGCCGCTACAAACTGAAGAGCCTGGAACAAAACAAGGCCGAATACGAGCGTCTGATCGAAGTCTTTAAAGCGCACAATATCGCTTACTTCTTCTATAACGGAGGCGGTGATTCTCAGGATACCGCCTATAAAGTTTCTCAGTTGGGCGACCAGCTGGGTTACCCAATCACTTGTGTCGGCGTGCCCAAAACCGTGGACAATGACCTGCCCATTACCGATACCTGCCCGGGTTTCGGCTCTGTCGCCAAGTACATCGCCGTTTCAATGCGCGAAGCCAGCTTCGACGTGGCCTCCATGTGCTCCACATCCACAAAGGTTTTCGTGCTGGAAGTCATGGGGCGTCATGCCGGCTGGATCGCCGCGGCAGGCGGACTGGCGGCCGATGCCGACAACGACATCCCGCTGGTTATCCTGTTTCCCGAAGTCAAGTTTGATCAGGCCAAGTTTCTGGCCAAGGTTGATGAAAAAGTCAAAGCGCATGGCTACTGTTCTGTCGTTGTCTCGGAAGGCGTGAAAGGCGCCGACGGCAAGTTTCTGGCCGAGGCCGGCGGCACCGACGCGTTCGGCCATGCCCAATTGGGCGGCGCGGCACCGGTGGTCGCCAATATTGTCAAAGAGGCATTGGGCTATAAGTATCACTGGGCGGTCGCCGATTATCTGCAAAGAGCCGCGCGCCATATCGCTTCGAAAACCGATGTGGATCAGGCTTATGCCATGGGCAAAGCCGCAGTGGAACTGGCTATCTCAGGCAAGTCGGCGGTCATGCCCACTATTGTCAGGACATCGGACTGGCCTTATCAATGGCATGTAGGCCATGCCGAGCTCAAGGATGTCGCCAACGTTGAGAAAATGATGCCGGCCGAGTTTATTTCGGACGACGGCTTCGGCATTACCGAAGCGTGCCGCCGTTATCTGCAGCCCTTGATCATGGGTGAAGATTATCCGCCTTATAAAAACGGCCTGCCGGATTATGTGACCATGAAAAAACAGATGATCGCTAAAAAGCTGGCTGACTTTTCCATCTAGCTTGTCCTGGCCTTTTCTGAAGGGCAAGGAGGCAAGTACATACCGATAACCACGGAAACCGGGCTTTCCGTGGTTATTTGGTAAGGACAGACTCTGCTGAACACTATTCCGCCTAACCAGTCGCTCGTCTCTGCCCTGATCGTGTCTATCAGCGCTATTTCATACGGCCTGCGGTTTCGCCCTGGGTGCATCGTGCCCAGCACTGGCTGGCTTTACGGGTATAAATATTTCGGTTCGCGCCAATGCCTGCACGGTTTAAGCCGCCCGTACGGGCACGTCCCATGCATTTCTGATCGCCATCCGGGGCGACTCCATTACCGGCTTAAAGCCGATGGACTTATTCTGCAGTAAACTCGACCTCGTAACCGGAAAATTTCCGAATATTAATGACGCCTGTGTCCAGTATCAGATACTGGCCTTTAATGCCATGCAGAACGCCTGCAACTTCGGATTGCGAATCAAGATTGAAGGATTTGACCTTTACCGGATAATTGTCGACCGGATAATGAATATCGACCGCTTGCTCATGCGCCAGAAATTCAATCGCCTGTGAGCCGAAGCGCTCGCTTATATCCGCCAGTTCCGTTTTGCACACGACGATCAGTTCATCGCGTTTGGCGGCCAGATCAACCGGCTCGGCATGATTTTTCAACATCTGCTGCCAGCTGGTCTTGTCGCTGACATGCCGGGCGATGGCGACCTCAACCAGGCCGGAAATATAGCGCGACTGCGCTTTAAAAATCGGTAAGGCCTGTACGGCGCCCTGATCGATCCAGCGCGTCGGGATCTGACTCTGACGCGTAATGCCCACTTTGACGCCGGAGGAGTTGGCCAGGTAAACGATATGCGGCTGAAAACAAAATTCGGCCGCCCATGCCGGCTCCCTGCAGGTACCTGCCTCAAAATGGCAGGTTTCCGGCTTCACAATACACATATCGCATTGCGCCAGCGTAGAAAAACAGGGATAACAATAACCTTGGCTGAAACTTTTCTTGGTCTGCCTGCCACAATGCACGCAAAAAATCCTGCCGGTATAGGTAAGTTTGATCGGCTTGCCGATCAGCGGATTCAATGGAATCAGCCGATCCGTTAACGGCAATTCATACCGAACCGGATTGTCCAGTTGGGTATGCATTTTTCTTAATTGTCCCTGCATGCAGGTATTCCTCTAAAAAAGCTGGTAACAACTGATATAATGTCATGATTTGATAATCTACTAAAGAGGACAAGCATGTCACTAATGAGCGTTTCGTCTGGAAAAGATCTTCCGAACGATATTAATGTTGTCATTGAAATACCTGCCTATAGCGACCCGGTCAAGTATGAAGTCGATAAAGAGACCGGCGCACTGATGGTAGACCGCTTCATGGGCACGTCGATGCAGTACCCGACCAACTACGGCTATGTGCCGCATAGCCTTTCAGATGACGGTGACCCGGTTGATGTTCTGGTGATTACGCCTGCACCGTTGTTGAGCGGTTGCGTGGTGCGCTGCCGTCCTATCGGCGTCCTGAAAATGACTGATGAAGCCGGAGCAGATGCCAAGGTGCTGGCCGTGCCGGTGGAAAAGCTGACGCCGTACTATAACCGTGTGAAGACTTACGAAGACATTCCCGAAAGTAAATTAGCCAAAATCGCGCATTTCTTTGAGCACTACAAAGATCTGGAATCGGGCAAATGGGTCAAAGTTGAAGGCTGGTTTGGCCTGGAAGAAGCTCGGGAAGAAATCATGTCAAGCATAGAACGTTATAAAGCGGCCAAGAAGAAACCGCACTTCTAAACATTGTTATCAGCTATGCAGAGGGGGCGGTAGCAGCGCCCCCACAAACTATTCGGTCACCTTTCAGCGCTTATAACCGTCGGTATTTTTCTCGACCCAGCGCTGATCCTCCGACTTTAAAACTTCCTTTTTCCAGAAAGGCGCTTTCGACTTTAGCGCTTCCATAATATACCGGCTCGCATCAAACGCATCGCCGCGGTGTGATGTCCAGACCGCTACCAGCACGATGGGCTCATTAGGCAGAATATCTCCCACGCGATGCACGACCAGCGCATCGATAATCGGCCATTGCTGCTGCGCTTCGGCAACGATTTTTTCAAGCTGCTTTTCGGTCATGCCCGGATAATGCTCGAGATTCATGGCTTTGACATCATCGCCTTCATTGAAATCGCGCATTGTGCCGATAAAGAGGCTGGTCGCGCCGAATTTGCCGGCCATATGCTGCGCCGCGTTTTGATAGGCCTGAACTTCATGCCAGGGATCAAAACCTTCCGCACAAATTTTTACTGTCATTATCAGCCTCCGGTTACCGGCGGAAAAAAAGCCACCTCATCGCCGTCTTTGACAATACTGTTCCAGTCCACATATTCCATATTGACAGCTGCCAGCAGATTATCCGGCAGCGGCTTGCCGGCGTTGGCGCGGCGCCATACATCGCTGACAGTGGCAATGCCCTCAAACTCAAGATCGTCTTCCGAGCGCCCCAGGCTTTCTTTCAAACTGGCGAAATAACGCACTTTAATTGACATAGTCATTCACGCGGCCATAAAAAAAATAGATAATAATACTTTGAACCTCGCCTCGGCAAAACGGCTCAGATAATGACAAGCATGGTTACATATATCTCGCCTTCCTGCACTTTCATAACACGACTTAGCAGTTGCCAGGCCCTTTCATTCCTTTAACGATAATTCTACTGATTTGTGACTCAACTAACCCATTTTAATCAAGCCGGCGAAGCCCATATGGTCGATGTCGGCGACAAAGCGATCACTCAGCGCACGGCCGTCACCGAAGGCTATATTGAAATGCAACCGGAAACGCTCAAGTTGATCATCGAAGGCGGACATAAAAAAGGTGATGTGTTGGCTATCGCTAGAATTGCCGGCATCATGGCCAGTAAGAAAACGGCCGATTTGATTCCGCTCTGCCATCCTCTGCCCATCACGCATGTAGACATCAGCCTGACCGCGGAAACCGATAAAAACCGCGTACGCTGCCAGACCACGGTCAAAACCAACGGCCAGACCGGCGTAGAAATGGAAGCGCTTACCGCCACGCAGATCGCTTTGCTGACTATTTACGACATGTGCAAGGCCGTGGATCGGGGCATGGTCATTCAATCCGTCCAGCTGTTGGAAAAAGACGGCGGCAAATCGGGACACTGGCAACGCCAATAAACCCTCTGCCATAAATCTTCTCCCGGATACATTCTCTGCCGCGGCCGGTCTTATTTTCCAGCTTGGCCCCAAGGTTTATGAGATAGCCAAGCCTCCATAAAAATCTCGCTGATGGCCATGCCGGCGGTCATGATAGGTTTTCTGATTTTTTACAGCCCTCTCATCCTTAGCGGGGCTTGAAGAGAATTCGGTTCGCCGCACAGCAGACTACTGGCCATTGATCATACTCATGGGCATGGGGCGGACCGCCTAGGAACTCACATGAATAGCGATAGGAATTGGCTATGACTTATTTTTTCTTAACCCGGCTAATGCCTTAAACAGTTTCCCGGCTTTGCCGTTGTCAGGCTTTTGCTGAGCAAATAATTCATCACGGCGGACCAGATTCAGCCATTTTTCATATTCTCTTTGCGTTTCTTCCAGTTTGCTGCGAATTATTTTTTTATGTTCACTGGTAATCTCAAGCCGAATGAAATCGCTGTCTATCCTGAGCATGAACCGGGCAACTTCATCCAACAGATCATCATCGACTTCTTCAGGGGCAAAGCTTTTTTTATAGACGCCAAAATTCTCGTGATTATTGATGAGTATTTTTATATTTGAGGCGGCATAATCCACTTCAAACTTAAATCTTACCGGAACTTTCCGCATCACCGTAAAACTGGCATTTTGTACCGTACCGACGCCCTGGAAATACTTCCATTCAAAAGGCACCTTGTGCGCGCTTAAAAAGGCAACCTCCTGCTCAATCAGACTTCTTCCTTGCAGATGATAAGTAAATGTACCTTCGTTCTGGCAGAAGAAATTGACATTGACCTGCATAAGTTTATCGGGATCGGCATATCCCATAATGCCGTCGGTGTTTATTCTGTATCCGGTCTGGATCAGTCGGCCGAACTGGGGGTATCTGGAACTATAATCATCAATGAAAACGGCCTGTTCAAGATAAGTTAAATGCTCCACCATTTCTTTCATGAATACAAAAATGCTTTGCATTTTGGGCAGGATCGATTTCTTATAGCGCGCAGCCAATTCTTGCTCAATAGTTTGTTGATCCAGCGCATCATCTTGCTTTCGATTTACCTGATCCCTTAATTGCTCAAGAACCCCCATAGTCACTCCTTTAGCTTTTATTACAGATTACTGCAATAAGTGTAGCGCAGATTTCATAATAAATATGGGATCTGCGCTACTTTAGCGCCTCTAAATTTTATGATAGATGGCTGCGCCTTCCTCAACAAACTGCTTGGATTTCTCATCCATGCCTTTTTCCAGGGCTTCTTCTTCGGCGATGCCTTTTTCAGCCGCGTAATCGCGTACATCCTGGCTGATTTTCATTGAGCAGAAATGCGGACCGCACATTGAGCAGAAATGCGCGATTTTGGCCGATTCCTTGGGCAGGGTTTCGTCATGGAACTCGCGCGCCCGTTCCGGGTCCAGGCCGATGTTGAACTGGTCTTCCCAGCGGAATTCAAAGCGCGCCTTGGACATGGCATTGTCGCGCGCCTGCGCGCCGGGATGGCCTTTGGCAAGATCGGCGGCATGCGCGGCAATTTTGTAAGTCACGATGCCTTCTCGCACGTCTTGCTTGTTAGGCAGGCCCAGATGCTCTTTCTGGGTCACATAGCAGAGCATCGCACAGCCGTACCAGCCGATATTGGCGGCGCCGATAGCCGAAGTGATATGGTCGTAACCGGGCGCGATATCGGTCGTCAAAGGCCCCAAGGTATAAAAAGGCGCTTCGCCGCATTCTTCGAGCTGCTTGTCCATGTTGACCTTAATCATATGCAGAGGCACATGTCCCGGACCTTCGATCATGGTTTGCACGTCATGTTTCCAGGCGATTTTCGTCAGTTCGCCCAGGGTTTCCAGTTCGCCGAACTGCGCGGCATCATTGGCGTCGTAAATTGACCCCGGCCGCAATCCATCCCCTAATGAGAAAGACACGTCATAGGCTTTCATGATTTCGCAGATCTCTTCGAAATGCGTGTACAGGAAACTTTCCGTGTGATGTGCCAGACACCATTTCGCCATAATGGAGCCGCCACGCGACACGATGCCGGTCATTCTCTTGGCGGTCAGAGGCACATGATGCAGGCGCACGCCGGCATGAATCGTGAAGTAGTCGACGCCCTGCTCGGCTTGTTCGATCAACGTATCGCGGAAGATTTCCCAGGTCAGTTCCTCGGCCTTGCCGTTGACTTTTTCCAGTGCTTGATAGATAGGCACGGTGCCGATAGGCACGGGCGAGTTGCGCAAAATCCATTCGCGCGTTTCATGGATGTTCTTGCCGGTCGACAAATCCATGATCGTATCGCCGCCCCAGCGGATGCCCCAAAGCATTTTTTCGACTTCTTCCTCAATGGACGAGGTAACTGCCGAATTGCCGAGATTGCCGTTGATTTTCACGAGGAAGTTGCGGCCGATAATCATTGGCTCCAGCTCGGGGTGATTGATATTGGCCGGAATAATGGCCCGACCGCGCGCGACTTCGGAGCGCACAAACTCGGGGGTAATAACCGATGGAATCGACGCGCCGAAAGAATCGCCCGGATGCTGGTCTTTCCATAACTCGCGCATTTCTTCCATTTTCTGGTTTTCGCGGATCGCAATGAATTCCATTTCCGGCGTAATAATGCCCTGTCTGGCATAATGCATTTGCGTGACATTGGCTCCGGCCTTGGCGCGGCGCGGCTTGCGGATATGCTCAAAGCGCAGATCGGCGGTCGCCGGATCTTCCAGGCGCTGACGACCGAATTCCGAGCTTGGGCCAGACAGCTCTTCGGTATCGTTACGCTCGGCAATCCAGGCCGCACGGATGGCGCTCAGGCCTTTTTTTAAATCGACTTCAACCGCCGGATCGGTGTAAACGCCTGAGGTATCATAGACATACAGCGGCGGGTTTTTTTCCGCGCCAAACTGGGCCGGCGTATCGGACAGGGTAATCTTGCGCATCGGAACGCGTATGTCAGGCCGGCTGCCTTGAACATAAATTTTTTCCGATGCCGGATAGGAATCAATTTTGACACTGCTGGTAGCAGACGTAAGATCTTTAAGGACAGCGCTCATGCTTATCTCCGAAATTCAATAAAACAAGACGCAGGGAAGTGTGGGCTTTCCTACGCCGGTATTAACCGGGGTCAGGTTCAAAGGGTTTCTCTCAGCCTCAAGACGTATCTCGAAGCACCCCTAGCCTTTACGGATAAGGGCGCTAAGTTAAAGGAAAATGACCTGTTTTGCAAGCCAGCGCCGCATTGTGGCATTTATAAAAACCTTATAAATCAAAAGCTTTTATTTAAAGACTAACTTAAAATTATCCTTTCGATTCAAATTAAAGCACTACTGCCCTTAGGCATTGAGATAAAATGCTATGATGTGCCATCTTGAAGAAGGCGCGGACTGAACCAGGTATCGGCCAGAATCGAGCCGGCGGTCCATCGTTATCTGCCAATTACAGTTGCCATTATTTCGGCTATATTGCTTAAACATAGGCGCAAACGGTATCGCCAATTGGATGGATAGAAAAACTTATTACCTCTGTCTGCCCGGAAATGTCCCGCTGTTTCCTGTACAAAATTGTCGCGTTAGAAAAATGATTTTTTCCAACAGCAGTGTTAGAATCTCCCAACTAGTGACTAACCAGATTTAACGGATGTCGACAGACCCTCAACAAACGCCTCATCTCCCGCCCGCCCTGGAATTTAAGAGCAGTACATTTTCTGTACCTGTCTTGGTTTTATTCGATAACGATACGGCAGTGATCGAACAGCAACTCCAGGAAAAAGTTCGTCTGGCGCCTGAGTTTTTCAAAAACTCACCGCTGGTGTTTGACCTGCAGGAACTGAATAGGCAGGAGCGCGAGATTGATATTGACGTACTGACGAAAATCATCCGCAAACTTAATTTACTGCCGATTGGCATACGCGGCGGCAACCCGCAGCAGAACCAGCAGGCCATAGCGCAGGGCATTCCGGTCCATTCAATTCATAGCAGCAGCGCCTCCGCGCCTGTAGAAGCTGTGAAACAGAAAAAAACCGCTCCGGAACCCACCCCAAAAGCAGAGCCTGTAATGAGCACGCTTATTACGCATCCCATCCGTTCCGGCCAGCGCCTCTATGCCGAGGGAGATTTGATCATTCTGGCTCAAGTCAGTGCGGGCGCCGAAATCATGGCCGAAGGCAATATTCATGTTTATGGAACATTAAGAGGCCGAGCACTGGCCGGTGTGCAGGGCAATCCGGAAGCGCGCATTTTCTGTTCCGATTTGCAGGCTGAGCTTATTTCGATTGCCGGCACCTACAAAATCAGTGAAGACCTGAACGAATCCGTCAGCAACAAGCCCGTCCAGATCTATTTGCAAAACGAAAATTTGATCATTAAAGATCTTTAATTAATACCGCTAACTTGGAGGAACAACCCTTGGCAAGAATCATCGTCGTAACATCCGGAAAAGGGGGTGTTGGCAAAACAACAACGAGTGCGGCCATCTCCATGGGGCTTGCAAAAAAAGGCTTTAAAACAGCCGTCATTGATTTCGACGTAGGCTTACGCAACCTGGATTTGATCATGGGCTGTGAACGCCGTGTCGTTTATGACTTTATCAATGTCATGAATGGCGAAGCCAACCTGAACCAGGCATTGATTCGCGATAAACATTGCGACCAGCTTTACATTCTGCCCGCTTCCCAGACGCGCGACAAAGATGCGTTAAGCATCGAAGGCGTAGGCAAGGTATTGGAAGAATTATCCAAAGATTTTCAGTATATTGTCTGCGATTCCCCGGCCGGCATCGAGAAAGGCGCTCACTTAGCCATGTACTTCGCCGACGATGCCTTCATCGTGACCAACCCGGAGGTTTCCTCGGTTAGAGACTCAGATCGCATGCTAGGGCTTTTAGCGAGCAAATCGCGCCGGGCCGAGCGAAACGAGGAGCCGATTAAAGAATACCTGCTATTGTCCCGCTACTCGCCGGATCGCGTAAAACTAGGGGAAATGCTCAGCGTGAAAGACGTGCAGGAAATTTTATCCCTGCATTTACTGGGTGTAATTCCGGAGTCGAAATCGGTATTGAATGCGTCAAACTCAGGCGTTCCTGTTATTCTGGATGAAAAAAGCGATGCCGGCCAGGCCTATGCCGATATCGTTGCCCGCTATTTAGGCGAGGAGAAACCCCATCGTTTTATTGATGAGAAAAAAGGTCTTTTCGGGAAGCTTTTCGGGGGTAAATAATGAGTTTACTCGACTATTTTAGAAGCAATAAGGCCAGCTCGGCATCGGTGGCGAAAGAAAGGCTGCAAATTCTGGTGGCTCATGAGCGATCCTCCAGAAACCAGCCCTCCTACCTTCCTCAGTTGCAAAAAGAGCTGCTGGAAGTTGTAAGAAAATACATTAACGTAGGGCAGGATGCCATTTCAGTTAATTTTGAACAGGATGACGATCAGGAAATACTCGAATTAAATATCGTATTGCCTGATCATCACACTAATAAGAAGTCTTAATTTTTTAATCAACCCTATACATCAAGGTGATCAATATGTCTTATACAATCGGCGAGGCTGCGGGTAAAATCTGGCGTTATCTGGAGGAGAATGGTCCCGCCAGCGTATCTAAAGTGACTTCTGAAACAGGGATCAGCAAAAATGATATTCAACGCGCAATTGGCTGGCTGGCTAAAGAAGACAAGCTATCCATTGAAATGAAAGGCCGCGCTGAAACCCTTTCATTGAAATAAAGCATAGATCAAGGGCTAAAGTTAAAAACCCCAGCACTTTAGCCTTGCAGTTGCCCTACACCAGAAACAGGGTTGCCAGCCCCAGGAAAGCCATAAAGCCGATCACATCGGTAACCGTAGTCAATAGCACACCACCTGCCAAGGCAGGATCTACGCCTATCTTTTGCAGTGCCAGCGGAATGCTCGCACCAGCCAATGCGGCGCAAACCAGATTGATAAGCATGGCGCTGCCCAGCAATAATCCGATACTGCTGCTTTGAAACCAAATCCCTGCAATGCAGGCAACGATAACTGCCCATAAAGCGCCGTTCACAACACCGACAGCGATTTCCTTTCGAAACAGCCTTATGGCATTGATGCTGCTGATCTGCCGCAACGCCAATCCACGTATCACCAGGGTCAGCGTCTGACTTCCGGCAACACCGCCCATACTGGCGACAATAGGCATCAATACCGCCAACGCGACAATCCGGTCTAAAGTTGCCTCAAACAAACCGATAACCCAGGATGCCAGAAAAGCCGTCAGCAGGTTAATGCCCAACCAGATTGCACGCCGCTTGGCGCTCGTCATCACAGGAGAAAATATGTCCTGTTCTTCATCCAGGCCCGCCATACTCATCAGTGAATGATCCGCTTCCTCGCGAATAACATCGACGATGTCGTCGACCGTGATTCTTCCCAGCACCTTACCGTCTTCCGCGACAACAGGCGCGGAAATCATATCGCGCTGCTCAAATAATAAAGCGACTTCCCCGGCCGGCATCTGATAAGGGATGCCGCTCATACTGAAATCCATCACTTCCGACACCATGGCATGAGGATTTTTGGTCAGCAATACGGCTAAAGGCAAAACGCCCTGAAAATGATCGTTTCGGTCAACAACGACCAAGTTGTCCGTCGCTCTGGGCATGGATCCGCGCTTTCTTAAATAGCGCAGCACAACATCCAGCGACACGTCGGCGCGCACGGTCAATACATCAAGGCTCATTAAACCGCCCGCGGTATTATCATCGTACGATAAAGCCGATTCCAGGCGACGCTTTTCCTGTATGCCGATCGATTCCGTCACTTTGGAAAGCAGCGGCTCGGGAAGCGTATGCAGCAGATCGATCAGATCATCCGACTCCAGACTTTCCACTGCAGTAGTCAGGTCTTGCCAGTCAGTAATTTCTATGAGCCCGTTCGCCACCTCGACATGCAGATCGACCAGAATCTCTCCAACTGTGTTCAGCGGAATCAGTTTCCAGATTACTTTTCGGTCTTCAGGCGCCAGCGATTCGATTAAAAGCGCTATTTCCGCGGGGTATAATTCTTGAATAAACTGCCTGACTTCATTCTCTGAGCCTGAACCCAGCAGTTCTGTCATGCGTTTGAGGAGAAGCTCGTTATTGTCCTGTTGTGCAGTAGCTGACATAGAAGAAATATCCGTAAAAACCGGCACAACAGCCCCATGCTGCGTCAGTTTCAGTTGATCAATGCAGAAAAAGACTAATGCAATTCTCTATGGCGAACAATTACGTTCAGAGAACAATTCTTAAAATGCTGGGCTAATGAATCAACCAGATAAACCGATCGGTGCTGCCCGCCTGTGCATCCGATTGCAACGGTTAAGTAACTCCGGCCTTCTGCTTCAAACCGAGGTATCCAGCGTTGAAGAAAATCGGTAATATCTTGAAAAAACTCAGCGACTAAGGACTCGCCTTTAAGAAAATCCGCTACCGGCTTATCCTTTCCGGTCAAACCGCGCAATTCCGGGATCCAGTGAGGGTTTGGCAGAGAACGGGCATCAAATACAAAATCGGCATCCAGCGGCACGCCATGCTTAAAACCAAACGACTGAAACTGTAAGGCAATATGCTGGGCATTCCTTTCGCCGATCTGCTCTTTGATCAGCTCCCGCAACTGATGGTAATGCGTTCGACTGGTATCGATGACGACATTGGCATGTCGGGCAATCGGGGTCAGCATTTCCCTTTCGATTTTCAGCGCTTCTTTTAACGGTATATTAAAGTCCGTCAGCGGATGGCGCCGCCGGGTTTCGCTATAACGCTTCAATAATGTCGATTCTTCAGCCTGCATGAATATGATTTCGCAATCTATCCCTTTGCTGCGAATCAGGTTCAGGCAATCCGAGAAACTGAGCAGGCTTTCGCTCTGGTTCCTGGCATCAATGCCGATCGCGGTTTTTTTATAAGTTTTTTTATCGGCCAGCATGACGTGGTTGATAAAGTCTTCCAGCAATGTGACCGGAAGATTATCGATACAGAAATAACCACAATCCTCTAGCGTTTCTAGCGCGATACTTTTACCGGAACCGGAAAGGCCGCTGACGATTAACAGTTTCATAATAATTAGCTGCAAGGTTAAAAGCTTATTTTAACCTTGCAGTTTACACCTTATCTATGGCTTCCGATTTTTTCTTTATGCTTGATAATCTGGCGATCCAATTTATCAACCATACTATCGATGGCTGAGTACATGTCTTCCTGCTCATCTTCAGCAAACAATTTTGCACCGCTCAGCTGCAAGGTGGCTTCGGCTTTCTGGACTAATTTTTCAACACTCAAAATAACATGGACATCAGTCACATGGTCAAAATGACGCGCCAGCGTTTCAAATTTATTTTCTACGTGCGCTTTTAACGCATCGGTTATTTCAAGATGATGGCCTGTTATATTAACTTGCATGGAATAAACTCCTAAGGGTGAAAGATTGGTTTTTATTGTTATCAGCCAGCGCTATAAAATGCGCTTTCTCTGACTGGACGGCGAAATCAACATCGCTTCACGATACTTCGCAACTGTCCTTCTCGCGACATTGATGCCTTTTTCTTTTAATAAGTCCGCTATTTTACTATCGCTTAACGGTCTTGCCGGATTTTCACTTCCGATTAATTCTTTAATAAATGCCCTGATAGCCGTAGCTGAACATTCTCCGCCGCTTTCCGTCGACACATGACTGGAAAAGAAGTATTTGAATTCGACGATGCCGTTCGGCGTATGCATGTATTTCTGCGTCGTCACGCGCGATATGGTTGACTCGTGCAATTCCAGTTCCTCGGCAATATCTCTGAGCACCATGGGCTTCATCGCTATAGGACCATGCTCAAGAAACGCCGGCTGCTTTTCCACGATACAGCGCGCCACGCGCAGCAAAGTATCATTACGGCTGTGCAGGCTCTTGATAAACCATCTGGCCTCCTGCAAGTGATCCTTCATGGCCGCATTGTCTTTGCTGTTGTCGGATCTTTTGATCAGCGACGAATAAAAAGGATTTATGCGCAGCTTGGGCGCAATGTCCGGATTAAGATGCACTTGCCATGTACCGTTCTGTTTGGTCACATAGACGTCAGGGATCACATATTCGGACTCGGCCTCCTGTACGCGCGCGCCGGGCTTGGGATCCAGAGTCCTGATCAACGCGATGATCGCCTCCAGCTGGCGCTCTGTGACGCCTAATCGGCGCATCAGCTTTGACTGGTCGTGCGAAGCCAACAAATCCAGATGCCGCGAAACGAGAACCAGCGCCTCTTCCTTGAAAGGCGTCGAGTCCGGCAACTGCTGCAGTTGTATTCTCAGACAATCGCTTAAATCAACCGCCGCGACGCCTGCCGGATCAAAATTCTGCACGCGGTGCAATACCGCCTTAACTTCGTCAAAATCAAGATCTTCCAACTGCACCTGCAGGCCCTGAAAGATGTCATCCGGGCCGGTTCTCAGATAGCCGTCCTCATCCACCGCATCGATAATAGCCATGGCGATGGCGTGATCGCGCTCGGAAAAACGGGTCAACTCCAATTGCCACAGCAAATGGTCCAGCAATGTTGAAGACTTGCTGCGCTGCGGTTCAAATTCGCCGGCATCATCGGAAGAACCGGCCCCCGCAGCCATCACGCTGTCATAAACGTCCTCCCAGGAATATTCCAGCGGCAATTCCTCCGGAATATCGGTTTGCGAGCCTTCGCTGGTCTGCAGATCCGAATTGTCAATTTTCTTTTCGGATGCCGGCTCAGCCTCCGGCGACACGCTTTCTTCTTCATTGATCTCCAGCATTATATTGGATTCCAGCGCCTGTTGTATTTCCTGCTGCAGATCCAGAGTCGACAATTGCAGCAATCTGATCGCCTGCTGCAATTGCGGCGTCATAGTCAGTTGCTGGCCCAGCCGAAGATGTAAGGATTGTTTCATCGGAATAAGATCTTTTCTAACTATTTTAACTTAAAGACTAAAGTTATCGCCTAAATAAACTTTTCGTACTTCCTGATTGGCAACGATGGCTGCTGCTCCGCCTTCTGCGATCACCCTGCCATCGGCAAGTATATACGCTCGATCACAAATACTTAATGTTTCTCTGACATTATGCTCGGTAATCAATACACCGATGCCCCGATATTTTAAATGCTCAATGATCTTTCTGATATCCTCTACCGAAATCGGATCAACACCGGCGAAAGGTTCATCAAGCAAGATGAATTGCGGATTGGTGGCCAATGCCCTGGCAATTTCAACGCGCCGGCGCTCTCCGCCGGACAACCCCACGGCAATCTGGTCGCGCAGATGCAGGATATGAAACTCCTGCAGCAACTCTTCTATTACCAGTTCAGCCTGCCCCTTGGTTAAATCGGAACGAATCTGCAGTACGGCGCGCAAATTATCCGCCACACTCAGCTTGCGGAACACCGAAGGCTCCTGCGGCAAATAACCGATGCCCAATTGCGCCCTTAAATGCATAGGATGATGGGTCAAATCGTGCGAGTCCAGCATAATCTGGCCTTCATCGGCCTTAATCAAACCCACCATCATATAAAAACTGGTCGTTTTACCGGCCCCGTTAGGTCCCAGCAAGCCGACGACTTCGCCGGTATTGACATGCAATGACACACCGTTGACTACATTGCGCTTGTTGTAATTTTTAATCAGCTGTTTTGCTGCTAATTTAGCCATTGTTACTTAGCTTCTTTGGGTTTCGGTTTCAGTATGACGCGCACGCGCTTTGAGTCGGAAGACTTTTCGCCGGCTCTGACGACCGAATTTTTACTGTCGTATTCGATTAATTTGCTGGAATAAGTGGCATTGCCCTGCCAGACTGTCGCATCATCGATCAGAATCAGCAGGTTCTTTTTAGGATAATACTCGCCGATCATGGCTTCACCGGTGATATCTTCCTCACCCTCGTTGGGCTTTTGTCTGAATTTTGCCTTGTTGCCTGTAAACACCAGTTTTTCGGCGTCGCCGTCGACAAAATAAACCACCAACTTATCGGAATTGACTTTAATACTGCCCTGAATGGAAACCACGTTGCCGGTATAAGTGCTTATGGCTTTGCTGTCGTCATAAGTCGCCGTGTTGGAATCTATCGTGATAGGCTGTTCGGAATCACTTTCCAGCGCCACGGAGGCAGAGTCATATAAACCTAAGAATAAGGCAAAGCAGCAAAAAATTGCCGATTTTTTATTTCGTTTCATATTTTCCTCGCACATTAGCGAGCAATTTAATATTAATCGGGTTGGAAAAAACGAGTTTCATGCCGGTACCCGTAGTCACATTGGGAGGACTGATCAGTTCCGCCCATTCATCTGTTTCCGCATAACTGGTTTCCGGCTTAACTCTGACATTGGAGGTGTTGATGATAAGCTGGTTGACGCCCTCGCCCTTGGCTCTCTCAACGTGGACCTTCCCCGTCAGCAGCAAATCCTTGCCATCGGCGGATAAAACGCCGGTTTCAGATTTAACGACCCAGGGCGGCGTTTTCTCCTTGTGGAAAGACATCACGGGCTTTTCCAGATGCGTTGTGCCGTCATCGCTGTAGTGCGTCATTTTATCGGCAAGCAATTTATTTTTTAATTTGCCTGCTTCATTCATTTCCCACTTCGTATAGCCTGTACTGAAATAATCAGGACTGTGAGGCGGAGCCGGAGCCCGCAGCTCATCCAGTCCGGTCAATTTAACCAGCCACCAGCTCATTACTGCAATAATGATAGTGTACAGGTAAATATATTTGCCGCTTAGATTGATCATTTCAGATAAGCATTCACAACGTCTTCAAAGCGTCCCTGGGCCTGCATGATCAGATCGCAAACTTCCCTGACCGCACCGTGTCCGCCGGGCAAAGTCGTGCACCAGTCGGCGTGCTGTTTGACGGCAAAATTCGCATCGTCAACCGCAATGGCAAGACCGACTCGGGTCATGATCGGCAGATCCAGCAAGTCATCGCCGACATGGGCCGCCTGGTCCGGCGTAATCCGCAACTTATCGATGATTTCATCAAACGCGGCAATTTTGTTTTCATGGCCTTGGTAGACATATTCGATGCCCAGACTTTTCATACGCAGCGCTACCGAGTTCGATTTGCGCCCTGAAATAACGGCGACTTCCACGCCGGTCTGCCGCAACAGCTTGATACCGTGCCCATCGCGTGCATGAAAGGCCTTGTATTCATTGCCTTCATTGTCGAAAAAAAGCTTGCCGTCCGTTAAGACGCCATCCACATCCAGGATCAGGAGTTTCAGCTTTTTGGCCTTTTCCAGCACGGCCTGCATTTGTCCTGTTTCTGTCATCAAACTATTCCCGCATGAATCAAGTCATGCATATTTAAAGCCCCTATCGCGCATCGCTGCCCGTCGACGACAATCAATGCGTTGATTTTTTTCTGTTCCATGATGCGCATGGCTTCGGCGGCCAGGATATCGGCCGTAATAACGGTGCAATGCGGCGTCATGACTTCGGTAATGGCGGTACGGTGAATGTCCAGATTCCGCCCCAGCATGCGCCGCAAGTCGCCGTCGGTAAAAACCCCGACCACCCGGTTATCGGCATCGACGACCGCAGTCATGCCCAGTTTTTTTTCGGTCATTTCCAGCAGCGCCTCGCTGATCAATGCCGTCTCCGGAACGGACGGCACTTTACTGCCCGCATGCATGATATCGCTCACCATCAATAATAGCCGTTTTCCCAGACTGCCGCCGGGATGCGACAAGGCGAAATCATCGCGCGTAAATCCGCGTGCTTCGAGTAATGAAACAGCCAAGGCATCGCCCATTACCAGCGCCGCGGTCGTGCTGGAAGTCGGCGCCAACCCCAACGGGCAGGCTTCCTGCTCAACACCGACATGAATGTGGACCGTTGCAAATTTAGCCATCGTGGAAGCGGGGTTTCCGGTCATCGCGATTAAAGGCACGCCCAATCGCTTGATAATCGGCAGGATAGTCAAAACTTCGCCGGTTTCGCCGGAATTTGACAGCGCTAGCACCACGTCCTGACGCGTAATCATACCCAGATCGCCATGGCTGGCTTCGCCCGGATGCACAAAAAAAGCCGGCGTTCCCGTACTCGCCAGCGTCGCGGCAATCTTGCCGGCGATATGCCCTGACTTGCCCATACCCGTAACGACAACGCGGCCGGTACAATTGAACATCAACTTGCAGGCGGCAACAAAATCATCATTGATCTGCTCGGTCAATGCGGCAATCGCGCGATTTTCCACCTGGATAACAGCCAGCGCCAGTTCGCGGAGCTTTTGATCGTGTATCTTCATGTTCTGCCGGCAATATCAAACGGCAACCGCGCTTTGATAAAGAAACCATCCATAGACAGTATAAACCGACACTAAGCCGAGCCCTTCCATGCGACTGATATGCCCGGCTTTTGAAATGCCATAACCCAAAATAAACAATGCGCCGGTAAAAGCCAGCATGACCGGAAAATCGCGAGTCAGCACACTCTCGGCAACCGGCCCCGGCGCCAGCACGCCCGGCACTGAATAAACAGCCAGCAGATTATAGATATTCGAACCAACGACGTTTCCGACCGCCAAATCATCCTCACCTTTCAAAACACTGCCGATTGATGCGGCCAGTTCCGGCAGGCTCGTGCCTACAGCAACGATCGTCAGGCCAATCACTACATCACTGACGCCAAAAAACTGAGCGATATTGACCGCTGACATCACCAATACGCGAGAGCTCAGCAATAACCCAACCAATCCAAACCCGAAATACAGCCATGCTTCCTTATTAGGCAAATTCTCGGACAGTTCGGCTTCCATCTCCTCCCCCAAAGGATCGCGTTGTTTTTCATTAGATGCTGTACGGATCAACCATCCTGTAAAGGTGACCAACCCTACCAGCATCAAAGCGCCGTCGAAAAAATCCCATCCATCCAGGGACAGCAGGTAAGCGCCGATACTGAGAGCCATCAATACCGGCAATTCTCTTTTTAAAATGCCGGAATGAAACGCCAAAGGCGCCACCAGCGCCGTAGAGCCCAGGATCAAACCGATATTGGCTATATTGGAACCCAATGCGTTGCCTATGGCCAGACCGGCATTTCCCTGCCATGAAGCAATGGTTGATACCAGGATTTCCGGCGCAGATGTGCCTACGCTGACTATCGTCAGACCGATGAGCAATGGAGAAACGCCGAGATTTCTGGCAATGGAGGCCGTTCCCGTAACGAATTTATCCGCTGAATAGACTAAAATAGCTAATCCTGCTAGCAGAGCAATAAAGTTGATGACCATGGAGTTCCAGCTCAAAAATTGCGTATTATGCCATGTTTATCTCATTCATGTACTATGCATGATAAGCCCTCTACCATGACTCCATGCATGTCGAGATTTATCGATGCAGCGTTATAAAAACAAATACACATCCTTAAATTAATACATCCGCCTATTTGCTCAACACATTGATCATTGGAGAGACAAGATTCACCCATTGCCGAATAGATTCTGTTTTAAAGATTACTGCAAACAGCGGGCGAAATTGAAATTCGGCTAGCAATTTGGGCAATTCTGCAGCGGCAAGGGCTTGCCAACATAAATGCGGAGATAAGACTGGAGCAGTAACAGCGACACTGTGAAGAAATTTATCACATACCGGCTTTGGGGTTATCTTCTGTACTATTTATTTCAATTAGCCAAATGCGGGATTGGCAATCATGCAAACGTATTTTCCCGACAACAGTAATTCCTCCTTCAAAATTTCCTATAACTTTGACGCCCCTGCACTGGCCCGACTCTAGTCTTAGACGCCGATTTCCTGCAGGAAGTCGGCAATTATCTGTATCATCAATAAAAATCTCCGGCAGTTCTTGAGCTTGTTTTTCGGCAAAAACCATTGGCCATAAATCAGCATCGCCATTATGCTATTAGCTTCGCACATAGTCAGTGTCCACAATCCGATATCGCCCGGGCGATGACTGCCAAGCCTCCAGTGAACACTATGAAGATTTGCTTCAATAAGGCCCTGTTCTGGCGGGCTTGTTATTAGACTGCGCTCTTACCCAAATTCAGACTTTAATTCATGGCATCTTCATCCTTACCTCAACATTGCTCCGCTATGCTAATCAGCGCGCCTGCTTCCGGCCAGGGCAAAACCACCATTACCGCCGCGCTGGCTTACTATCACCGCCAACAAAACCGCAAAGTTCGGGTATTCAAGACCGGCCCCGATTTCATCGATCCGCAAATCCTGGCCCATGCCTCGGGACAACCGGTGTATCAGCTCGATTTGTGGATGATGGGCGAAGCGCATTGCCGCGAACTGATATATCGCGCCGCCGCCGACGCCGACCTCATTCTGATTGAAGGCGTGATGGGCTTGTACGATGGCGACACCAGCAGCGCCGATCTGGCGCAGGCCTTGTCTGTGCCTGTTGCGGCAGTGATAGATACCCAAGGCATGGCGCAAACTTTTGCCGCCGTCGCGTACGGTCTGGCCAATTATCGGCCGCAACTGCCGTTTGCCGGCGTGATCGCCAACAAGGTCGGCAGCCCAGGTCACGCCAGGCTGCTGGAAGAAGCACTGCCGGATGCGATGCCGTTGCTGGCGATAATGGCAAAAGACGAAACGGTCGGCTTGCGGTCGAGGCATCTCGGTTTGCTGCAGGCCGATGAAATCGGCGATCTCGACCTGCGACTGGCGCGCGCCGCCGAATTGCTGAGCAGTCTCGCGCCCTGCCGTTTACCAAACAGCGTAGCTTTTGAGCCTGCCGAAGCCATGCCGCTGCCTCGCCTGCTGGCAGGCAAGCGCATCGCCGTCGCCCGCGATGCGGCGTTTTCGTTCATTTATCAGGCCAATCTCGATTGTCTTCAGGCCATGGGTGCGGAACTGCGGTTTTTCTCGCCATTGGCCGACAGCGGCCTGCCGGACGCCGACAGCCTGTATTTGCCCGGCGGCTATCCGGAACTGCATTTGCAGACCCTGGCCAATAATCTGGCGATGAAGCAGGCCCTGCAGACCCATCATCGGGCCGGCAAACCAATCTATGCCGAATGCGGCGGTTTTTTGTATTTATTGAATAGCCTGGCAGATCGAGACGGCAACCGCGCAGAAATGGCCGGCCTGCTGCCCGGCAGCGCCCGGATGCAGAGCCGGCTGGTCAATCTCGGCATGCACAGCTTGCAGCTGGAGCAAGGCGAGATCCGCGGCCACAGCTTTCATCATTCACAACTGGAAACGACTATGGAGCCGTTGACCCTGTCCGTACCGCAACGCAGCTTCGGCCACGGCGAAGGTTTTTTTCGTTCCGGACGCCTGCAAGCCTCTTACCTGCACAACTATTTTCCATTTAATCCCCAGCTTGCCGCGGGGTTCTTTTCATGACCGACCAGCCTTCGGCAACTGCTCCTGCGTTGCTTAAAGCGCCTACTGCTGGTACTCTACTACACGCCATCCATGGCGTTATGCAATCTCTGCATTCCCCCCAACCGCGTGGTTTACACGGGAGGCAGAGGGCGCCTGGAACATCAATATAAAGCACTAGGAAAATCAAGGCATGCCATCTTACGGCAACTTCATAAATTTATCTGGGAACATTAGCAAGCATTTGAATTTCAAAGCCTTCGCGTCCTTCATTGTGAAATGCTCAGGCTAAATCAGGCAAAAGATTTCTTCCCCTCTGACCTCTCTTTAGCGGCTCACCCTTATAGTATTTCCGAAGCTCACGCTTCCCATCCTATGTGCTGAACCGATGCGGCGAAGTGCTACTTTTTCTTTCTCAAACAACCGTATATTGACTTGACAGGGACTAGTCATAGAAAATAGCGGGTTTAGATTCTGAAATATATCCTGACCACGCATGGATAACAGCGTTTCCTCTCAAAACAGCTTAGTTTCTGTTCACAATTTGTCATTTTCCCGGGGCAATAAGAAAATATTTGACGATATTTCGCTGGAATTCGAACGCGGTAAGATTACCGCCATCATGGGTCCCAGCGGCACGGGCAAAACCACGCTGTTGAAACTGATCGGCGGCCAATTGTTTCCCGACCACGGCTCTGTGACGGTAGACGGGCAGAATGTCCACCGCTTGCGCCGGTCGGAATTGTACAATTTGCGCAAACGCATGGGCATGCTTTTTCAAAGCGGCGCCTTATTAACGGATATGAACGTATACGATAATGTGGCGTTTCCGTTGCGCGAGCACACCCATCTGCCCGAATCCATGATCCGCACGCTGGTGTTGATGAAACTCCAGGCCGTAGGACTGAGAGGCGCACGCGACCTGATGCCTAATGAGTTGTCCGGCGGCATGGCCAGGCGCATCGCCCTGGCCCGCGCAATCGCCCTGGACCCGATGATGATCATGTATGATGAACCGTTTACAGGTCAGGACCCGATTTCCATGGGCGCACTGGTGCACCTTATCAAATCGTTGAATAATACCCTGGGCTTGACCAGCATTATCGTCTCGCACGATGTCCATGAAACGGCGGCGATCTCCGATTATATTTACGTATTATCGGAAGGCAAAGTCGTCGGCCAGGGCACGCCGAAAGAAATTCAACAGTCGGAATCTGAATGGGTTCAACAATTCATGACCGGAGCGGCAGACGGCCCGGTGCATTTTCATTACCCTGCAACAGACTATGTTGACGACCTGCTGTCATCCAAAAAACGTTCTGGCCGGGTATCAAAGCGTTACGGGCAGCTATAAACATGACTCAATTTCTACAATTTTTAGGCAGAACGACACGCACCGGTTTTACCAAGCTGGGACGCGGCACATTCTTCCTGCTGCATACGCTTGGCGGCATCGGCAGCATTTTGCCGCGGCCCAGGCTGATCCTTAATCAGATGTATGCGGTCGGCGTCCTGTCCTTTCTGATTATCACCATCTCTGGGCTGTTTGTCGGCATGGTGCTGGGGCTGCAGGGCTTTTACATCCTGTCCGATTTCGGCGCCGAAGAGACGCTGGGCCTCATGGTCGCGGCATCGCTGGTCAGGGAATTGGGCCCGGTTGTGACAGCCTTGTTGTTCGCCGGCCGGGCCGGTTCCGCTTTAACGGCGGAAATCGGCCTGATGAAAGCGACTGAGCAGCTTTCCGGCATGGAAATGATGGCCGTCGACCCGATCAAGCGCATTATTTCGCCGCGCTTTCTGGCCGGCTTGCTATCCATGCCCTTGCTGGCGGCTTTATTCAGCATGATCGGCATCCTGGGCGGACACATGGTCGGCGTCGGCCTGCTGGGCGTGGACGAAGGCTCTTACTGGTCACAGATGCAGGCCGGCATCGATTTCCAGGATGATATCGTCAACGGCGTCATCAAGAGCATTGTTTTCGGTTTTGTCGCCACCTGGATAGCGCTGTTTGAAGGTTATGACACCATCCCGACTTCCGAAGGGGTCAGCCGCGCCACTACACGTACCGTCGTCAATTCAGCTTTTAGTATTTTAGGTCTCGATTTCATCCTGACCGCACTCATGTTCGGAGATTAATTTAAATGCAGCACACCAGTACCCAGGACACGCTTGTCGGGCTTTTTGTCGCCGCAGGCATCGTCGGCCTGCTCTTTCTTGCCTTGCAAGTCAGTAATTTGAGCACTTTTATTGAGGAAGACACCTACACTGTGGCTGCACGCTTTGAGAATTCCGGCGGACTGAAGGTTAAGTCGCCGGTTTCCGTAGCCGGCGTTAAAATAGGCCAGGTCAAAGCCATCAGCTTCGACCCGACCACTTATGAATCCGTCGTTGAAATGCATATCAACGCGAAGTACAACACCCTCCCGGATGATACCAGCGCCAGCATTTTTACCGCCGGCCTGCTAGGCGAACAATACGTCAACCTGGTGCCGGGCGGCTCGGAAGAATATCTGAAAGAAGGCAGCACGATTGAAATCACGCAGTCCGCCATCATCCTGGAAAAAGTAATCGGCCAATTCCTGTTTAAATCAGCCGAAGAAAAAGCGGAAACGAAAAAGTGAGCGGGCTGAATATTATTGATCAGGGAGCGGGACACTTCATTATCGATGGCGATTTGACCTTTTCAACGATAGATAAGAAAACAGTCAAATCATTTGACTTCTTGAAGACGGCAAAACACATCACCATCGATCTCAGCCGGGTCACATCTACGGATAGTGCCGGGCTTGCACTCATGATCGAATGGATAAAGTATACGCGCGACCATAAAATCCAGCTGCACTTTAAGAACATTCCTAAGCAGCTGCTCAACCTTGCCAGATTGAGCGGCTTTGACAAGACGAACCATTTTACAAGTCAGCCAGATTCGCCAGAGTTTACTGATCTTTAGCATTTATCGAGATAACCCAAGACATTCTGTATGGATAAACTAATCATTACCGGCGGCAAAAGACTTTCAGGAGAACTGCGCATCTCCGGCGCCAAGAATGCGGCTTTACCCATTCTGGCCGCAACGTTGCTTTCGGAAACGCCCGTCAGCGTCGGCAACATACCGCACCTGCACGACATCACGACCACGATGGAATTACTGGGCCGCATGGGGGTTCAGCTCATCGTCGACGAAAAAATGAACATTGAAGTCGACGCAAGCTCGATCGCCTGTTTTGAAGCGCCGTATGAACTGGTCAGAACCATGCGCGCATCGATCCTGGTGCTGGGCCCTTTACTGGCCCGGTACGGCGAGGCGCATGTATCGCTGCCCGGCGGCTGCGCCATCGGCACGCGTCCTGTGGATATTCACATCAACGGATTGATCAAGATGGGCGCCGACATCACCGTCGAAAACGGCTATATCCATGCCAAGGTCGACCGACTGAAAGGCTGCCGACTGGTGCTTGAACAGATCACCGTTACCGGCACTGAAAACCTGCTCATGGCCGCCGCACTGGCCGAAGGCACCACGATTATCGAAAATGCCGCCAAGGAACCGGAAGTCAGTGATCTGGCTTATTTCCTGAATGCCATGGGCGCCAAAATTTCCGGCATCGGCACCGATGTTCTCGTCATTGAAGGCGTCGAAAAACTGGGCGTGGAAAATCTGCACTACAACATCCTGCCCGACCGCATCGAAACCGGCACTTATCTGGTCGCGGCTGCCATCACCGGCGGCAAAGTCAAACTGAAAAATACCCGGCCTGATCTGCTGGATGCCGTTCTGGAAAAATTGGTTGAGGCCGGCGCCGACATTACAACCGGCGAAAACTGGATCCAACTCGATATGCACGGCAACAAGCCCAAAGCCGTCTCCGTGCGCACTGCCCCCTACCCGGCTTTCCCGACCGACATGCAGGCCCAGTTCACGGCCATGAATACGGTCGCGGAAGGTGTCGGCATTATTACCGAAACGGTCTTTGAGAACCGGTTCATGCATGTCCAGGAAATGCAGCGCATGGGCGCTGACATCAAGCTGGAATCGAATACCGCTATCTGCACCGGCGTTAAAAAGCTGACCGCTGCCCCCGTTATGGCGACCGATTTAAGAGCGTCCGCAAGTCTGGTCATCGCCGCCCTTGCGGCCGAAGGCGATACGCTGGTTGACCGCATCTACCATATAGACCGCGGCTACGATCACATCGAAGAAAAACTTTCGCAACTGGGCGCGACTATACGCCGCGTCCCAAGATAAAGGATCAGCCATGCTGACTATCGCCGTATCCAAAGGCCGAATTTATGAAGAAGCCCTGCCCTTCCTGGAAGAGGCAGGCATCACGCCGATCGACGACCCGAAAACATGCCGCAAGCTGATTTTGCAGACCAGCCGCGACGACGTTCAACTGGTCATCATCCGTGCTACTGATGTACCTACATTTGTAGAATATGGCGCCGCAGACCTCGGCATCGCCGGCAAGGATGTGTTGCTGGAGCACGGCGCCGAAAGCCTGTACGAGCCGCTGGACCTGAAGATTGCCTGCTGCCGGCTCATGACCGCCGCGCCCAAGGATGCGCCGGACATCTCGGGCAGAATCCGCGTGGCGACCAAATACGTCAAAACCGCCCAACGCTATTTTGCCGGCCGAGGCATTCAGGCCGAAATCATCAAGTTATACGGCTCCATGGAACTGGCGCCCCTGGTTGGCCTGGCCGATTGCATCGTTGACCTCGTCGATACCGGCAACACCCTGAAAGCCAACGGTCTCGAACCGCGCGATCTCATCATGAACATCAGCTCCCGCCTGGTCGTGAACAAGGCGGCCATGAAGATGAAGCATCAGGCCATTCAGTCACTACTCGATCAATTTGAAAAAACCCTTGCGGAAAGATAACGCCATGTCCGATTTAAACATTACCAAACTGGATGCCTCATCAGCTGATTTTGACCGGCAATTGAAAAATCTGCTGGCCTGGGATGAAACCGACGATCTGGAAATTCATCAACGCGTGCTGTCCATCATTGCCGACGTGCGCAAAAACGGCGATAAAGCCGTGATCGAATACACCAACCGCTTCGATCACTGCCAGATCACCGATGCCAGCCAGCTCGAACTGTCCCGGGATACGCTGAAATCAGCCTGGGAAAAACTGCCGGCCGATCAAGCCAAGGCATTGCAGACAGCGGCCGACCGCATCCGCGCCTATGCGGAAAAACAGAAGATGGAGTCATGGCAGTACACCGAAGCCGACGGTACGCTGTTGGGACAGAAAGTCACCCCGCTGGATCGCGTAGGGCTTTATGTGCCGGGCGGCAAAGCGGCTTATCCGTCTTCGGTGCTCATGAACGCTATCCCGGCCAAAGTCGCCGGTGTCGGCGAACTGATCATGGTCGTGCCCACGCCGCATGGCGAAACCAATGAGCTGGTGCTGGCGGCCGCTTATCTGGCCGGCGTCGACCGCGCCTTTGCCATCGGCGGCGCACAGGCTGTCGCAGCGCTCGCTTACGGCACGGAAACGGTGCCGGCTGTGGCCAAAATTGTCGGCCCCGGCAATATCTATGTCGCCACGGCCAAAAAACTGGTTTTCGGGCAAGTCGGCATCGACATGATTGCCGGCCCTTCGGAAATCCTGGTGATCTGCGATGGCAAAACCAACCCGGACTGGATTGCCATGGACCTGTTCTCGCAGGCCGAGCACGATGAAGACGCGCAAGCCATCCTGATCAGTGATGACGCAGATTTTCTGACTGCCGTCGAGCAGAGCATCCGCAAATTATTGCCGCAAATGGAGCGGGCCGACATCATCAGAACCTCGCTGACCACGCGCGGCGCTCTGATCAAGGTCGGCAATTTAAAAGAAGCCGCCGAGGTGGCCAACATCATTGCGCCGGAACATTTGGAACTATCGGTTGAAAATCCGACCGCCTTATGTGAAGACATCCGCCATGCCGGCGCCATTTTCATGGGCCGCTATACTGCCGAAGCCTTAGGCGACTACTGCGCCGGCCCCAACCATGTCTTGCCGACATCGAGCACCGCCCGCTTCTCATCGCCTTTGGGCGTTTACGATTTCCAGAAGCGTTCCAGTCTGATCAACTGCTCCGAAGCCGGTGCAGATCAGTTGGGCAAGACCGCATCGATACTGGCGAGAGGTGAAAGCCTGACCGCCCATGCGCGCTCTGCCGAATACCGAATAAAGTCAGAGTAAGGCCCAAGATGCAGGGCGGATAAGTCTTCGCCCTGCATCTTGCCAGTTACTTTTCACCTTTGCCCTGAATCTTAATGTATGCCACAAAATGATCTGATTGCCTCCGTGTTCCGCCAGGAAGTGCGGGCCTTGTCTGCCTACAAAGTGGCCGATGCCACAGGCCTGATCAAACTCGACGCCATGGAAAATCCCTATACCTGGCCCGATGATATCAAGGCCAGCTGGCTGGAAGCGCTGAAAGACTGCGCGCTGAACCGGTATCCTGATCCTGAAGCCAAAGCGCTCGCAGCAACGCTGAAACGTTTGAACCAGCTGCCCGATCAATTCGAACTACTGCTGGGCAATGGCTCCGATGAAATCATTCAATTGCTGCTGATGGCGCTGCCATCGAATGCTTGCGTAATGGCGCCTGATCCTGGCTTTGTCATGTATAAACAACTGAGCCACTGTCTGGGATTGAATTATCATGGCATTCCGTTACGGGCCGACGATTTCGATCTGGATGTGCCTGCCATGCTGTCTGCGATTGAAGCGCATCAGCCTTCGGTTATTTTTCTGGCCTATCCCAACAACCCGACCGGCAACCTGTTCAGCGAAGACGCGATGCTGGCGGTTATCAAGGCGGCCAATGGACTCGTGGTCATTGATGAGGCTTACGCGCCTTTTGCCGATGCCAGCTTTATCGACCGGCTGGATCAATTCGATAACCTTCTGGTCATGCGTACCGTCTCCAAACTGGGACTGGCCGGTCTGCGCCTGGGTTATATTGCCGGCAGCCGTGCCATTATCGAGCAACTGAACAAAATCCGCCTGCCTTATAACATCAACAGCCTCACGCAAATCAGCGCCGACTTTGCCTTGTCCAATAAATCGCTGTTTGACAACCAAACCCGGCAGATCTGCGCTGAGCGAGCCGGCGTATTTGAACAACTGAATGACATGGACGGCATTACCGCCTACCCAAGCGCGGCTAATTTCATTCTGTTCCGGACGCCGAAAAATCAGGCCGACAGCATTTTCGCTTCATTAAAAGAGCAAGGTGTTTTAATAAAGAATCTGGCGCCGCAAGGGGGATTATTAAGTGATTGCCTGCGCGTCACGATTGGCACGCCGGAAGAAAACAAGGCTTTTCTTGCGGCATTAAGAAAAAGTCTGGCCGGTCATTGAGCTGACTATCAAACCGTTGACTGTACAGATACAGAGATTGTGATGCCGTCTATGTATTTGCCCTGGATGCCGATTCCCGGACCATTGCGCATAAACGCTTCAAAACACATAAGTTGTAATGGTATATTGGCATCGATAAAAACTATAAAATCATGTGCTCTTTAAAGCACAGACCCAATCAGGAGACTTTATAAATGAATAATGAAGGCGTCGATAAGTCCAAGCGCCAGTTTTTAACCACGGCGTTGACCGTGGTTGGGGCGGTCGGCACAGGCTATCTAGCGGTTCCGTTTCTGGCTCAAATGCAGCCCAGCGTTAAAGCGATGGCGGCCGGGGCACCTGTTGAAGTTGACATCAGCAAAATGGAACCTGGTCAATTGCTCAGAGTCGAGTGGCGCGGCAAACCGGTCTGGATTCTGAACAGAACGCCGGAAGTCCTTGAGACGCTTAAAACACTTGATAATGAGCTTCGTGATCCGCTCTCGCAGGAATCGATACAGCCGTCCTCGAGCAAGAACCAAATGCGTGCGATCAAACCTGAGATTTTCGTTGCCATTGGTTTATGCACGCATCTGGGCTGCTCGCCTACTTACCGTCCGGAAATTGCCCCTAACGATCTGGGCGATAAATGGAAAGGCGGCTTTTTCTGTCCTTGCCATGGCTCCTGGTTCGATCTGGCCGGCCGTGTTTATCGCGGTGTGCCGGCGCCTACCAATCTGGAGATTCCACCCTACCGTTATGTTACCGACACGCAGATCATCATTGGCGAAGAAGCTACCGCGGGGGCAAGCGCATGAAACCATCACGTCTAACAACATACGGCAACTGGGTCCTGGACCGTTTTCCGCTCACCAAACTCTGGAATGACCACATGGCGCAATACTATGCGCCGAAAAACTTCAATTTCTGGTATTTCTTTGGCTCACTGGCCCTGCTGGTGCTGGTCAATCAGTTTGTGACCGGCATTTTGCTGACCATGAACTATAAGCCGGATGCGCAGCTGGCCTTCGACTCTGTCGAATACATCATGCGCGACGTCAACTGGGGCTGGCTGGTGCGCTATATGCACTCCACCGGCGCTTCGGCCTTTTTCATTGTGGTTTATCTGCATATGTTCAGAGGCTTGCTGTACGGCTCATTCAAGCAGCCTCGCGAATTGATCTGGATCTTCGGCATGCTGATATTCGTTGCACTGATGGCCGAAGCCTTCATGGGCTACCTGCTGCCTTGGGGACAAATGTCTTACTGGGGCGCTCAGGTTATCATTTCACTGTTCAGCGCCATACCCGTAGTCGGCGATGAATTGTCGCTCTGGGTTCGCGGCGATTATGTCGTATCCGATGCCACGTTAAACAGATTCTTTGCCTTTCATGTTATCTCGGTGCCATTGGTTCTGGTATTACTGGTTTTCCTGCATATCGTAGCGCTGCATGAAGTAGGCTCCAACAACCCGGACGGTATCGAAATCAAGAAAAACAAGAACGCCAACGGCATTCCGCTGGATGGCATTCCTTTTCATCCTTACTATACCGTTAAAGATATCGTCGGCGTCGGCGTATTTTTAGTGTTTTTCGCGACCGTCATTTTTTACATGCCGGAAATGGGCGGTTATTTCCTGGAGCACGCCAACTTTATTCCGGCTGACCCGATGAAAACGCCCGAACATATTGCGCCGGTCTGGTATTTCACCCCATTTTATGCCATTTTGAGAGCGATTCCTGACAAATTCGCCGGCGTTATCGGCATGGGCGGCGCCATTGTCGTGTTGTTCCTGCTGCCGTGGCTGGATCGCAGCGAAGTCAAATCCATCCGCTACCGCGGCGGCACCTATAAAAAAGCCCTGTTGCTTTTCGTCATCAGCTTTCTCGGCTTAGGCTATCTAGGCACGCAACCCGCAACGCCGGCAGCGACAACCGTGGCTCGTATTTTTACGGCGATTTATTTCGGCTTCTTCCTGCTGATGCCGCTGTATACGCGTTGGGAAAAAGCAAAACCGTTACCGTCACGCGTGACGGATCAGCCAAGCCTTGAAGACCGCATTCCTGCACTGATAGAAACTTATCATGAAATGACTGTGCAGAAACCGGTCACCCAAGAAGACGGCACAACAGTTATGAAGAGAAGACCCCATCCTGCAGGCATTCTCAACGTCATCACTCGACTAGCAATAAAACTAAAAAAGAGCCTCGATTGATATGAAAAAATTTATCACCCTATTTTTGTTGTTGATTCTGCCTTTGGGCGTTCATGCATCTGAAGGCATGCCATTGCAGGAGGCCGATATCGATCTGTCCGATAGCGCATCCTTACAGCGCGGAGCCAAGCACTTCGTAACCTATTGCCTGGGCTGTCATTCGATAAAACATATCCGTTATCTGCGCATTGCCCTCGATCTTGGCGTCGACGAAAAGAAAGTTTTGAAAGACATTGCGCCGGAAGGGGCCGGTATTTATGACCAAATGCACACGGCGATGAATGCGCATGACGCAGAAAAATGGTTTGGCATTCAGCCCCCCGATCTGTCATTGGTCGCCCGCTCACGCGGCGCTGATTGGCTGTACAGTTATTTAAAGGGATTCTATACCGACAAAACCAAAGTCTTGGGCACAAACAATGCGGTTTTTCCGGATGTCGGCATGCCTAATGTATTCTGGCAATTGCAAGGCGAACAGAAACCCCTTTATAAAAAAGTGGATGGCAAACAGGTTATTGATAAACTGGTTATAGAAGAACCAGGCGCTTTAACTGAACTAGAGTTCGATCGCGTAGTCAACGATCTGGTCAATTTCCTGGTTTATGTCGGAGAACCCGTGCAACTGGAAAGGCAGCGCATGGGCAAATATGTCATATTCTTTATTTTCATGTTTGTCGGCATAGCCTATCTGCTGAAACGAGAGTATTGGAGAGATATTCATTAATTTACGACGCTGAAAACAGGGACGTTTTCTTGTCATATACATTTGATTCTAATATCGTCTGCCGGTCAAAAACCTGATCTTCCGTGTTATAATGCCCGCTTTTACCGCCCCACACCGTCCTAAATGAGGTTGTTATTCGTGGCAAATATTAATACTCGTAAATCTGTAATGACGCTTTTTTCATCTCCAACATGTGCCATGAGCCACTGCGCCCGCTTTGTCTTACACGAAAAAGGGGTTGTCGCAGACATTGAATATTATGATCCGAATAACCCACCTGAGGATTTGCTTGAACTGAATCCGACAGGCGTATCCCCGACGCTGATAGAGCGGGACCTGGTTCTCTATGATTCGCGCATTATTATGGAATATCTTGACGAGCGCTTTCCGCATCCTCCATTGCATCAAATGGACCCGGTTTCGCGCGCCAACGCCAGGATGCTGATTAAACGCATAGATCAGGACTGGTATCAATTACTTGACGAGATCTTATATTCGGGCGAGAAAAAGTCGGCCCGGGCTAAAAAAATGTTGAAGGAAAGCCTGCTGTCCGCCGCGCCTATTTTTGCGGCCAGACCTTATTTCATGAGTGACGAATTTTCGCTGATCGATTGCGCGCTCGCTCCTTTATTATGGCGATTGCCGAGCATAGGCATTGATGTGTCGACACCGAGCGAAGCTATTACAAACTATGCCCAACGCATATTCAGAAGACCTGCATTCAAGCGCAGCCTCAGCGATGCAGAAAAAGAAATGGCTGAACCACCAAAATGACTTCTTTAAAACCCTATTTAATCCGTTCAATCTACGAATGGATCATTGATAACCACCTGACTCCGCATTTGCTGGTAGATGCTGAAAACAGCAGCGCGGTTCTGCCGCAGGAATATATTGAAGACGGTAAAATCGTCTTGAATATACGGCCTGAAGCCATACAAGGACTTTCTCTGGGCAATGAGGAAATTCAATTCAACGCCCGGTTTGGCGGCAAACCGATGCATATCGTCACACCGATAGCCGCTGTGATGGCCATCTACGCCAAAGAAAACGGCAAAGGCATGATCTTCGATCATGAAGACACGGAAGGCGATGAACCGCCTCCTGAGAAAACCCCGCCTAACAAACCTAATTTACGTATCGTAAAATAATTTCCTTGCCCAATCTGCCCAAGGCGATTGGGCAGGCGCTTTATTGCTTATCCGGCGTATAAAGCGCAGACAACCGGCCACGATCCTCTGCCGCATCCTTGGGAATAGCCACAATCTTTGCCGTCCCTCGCTTTTTTACCTGATCGATACGGATAATCTTGTGCATAGGAATAAAAGAGCGATTGACGCCCTCAAACTCAGACCGGAGCCGCTCTTCCGTTGGATCGACAACAATTGAGCTTTTCTCGCCGAAAATGAAATCCTCAACAATTACAAATCCATAGAGTTCCGCTTGATAGACGCTCTTAACGTAAACTTCATAAACCTGCTCCTGATTGATAAAAGCGACTTTATAAATATGTTTTTCCGACATGCCGATTATGAACCCGAACAAAGATAAACTTCCGATATTTTAACCGGATTCAGATGCTTATACACTAAGGGATCCCATGCAAAGCATTTACAGTAAAGGAATATAGTCCGTGCCCTTCGAATCAACATCGTACAATCCAGCCAAATGATCTTCTTTATAAATGCAGAAGGTGCGCCTGACGATCTCCGCCAAACCTTCAACTAACTCATAATCAGCAAGATTTTCCAAATCGACCCATTTGGCATCGGCAATATCGCTCTGAGCTATCGGCACAGCCTGTTCTTCGCCAATTAACAAAGCCAAATAGTCAATAATCACATAGTGAAAATTCTCAATCCGCCTTTCGACTACCGCCACAATATTTTTAATGTCCGTTTCCAGACCCGTCTCCTCTTTAATCTCCCGCTTACAGGCTTCTGTTAAAGACTCGCCCGCCTCCAATTTCCCGCCAGGTATGGACCACAAACCCATCGCCGGCGGCTGATTGCGCTTTATCAATAAAACCTGATTTTGCCGATTGAAGATGATTCCACCGACACCAATAGCGGGTATAGGAAATAAGCTTACAGTGTTGTCCGGTGTAATCATACTCAACCTCTGAACTTTTTTATTATCACTTAATCTTTTTAGTTGTATAGTAAATGCTCCCAATAACAATAAGACAGACGCCTGTCATATTGCGTCCAGTTCAATAATCATCTAAAGCCCAATACTTTTGTGAGGTGAAACATGGTTGTATTCAAGCAAATCCTTACGCTATTTCTATGCCTGGCCTGGTCTGCAACTGTGCCGGTTTCGGCTGCCGATGCTGCAGCCGGCGAAAAAAAAGCAGAAACTTGCGGCGGTTGCCACGGGCCCAAAGGCAATAGCAGCAATCCCCAATGGCCTAGTCTTGCGGGCCAGCAATCAAACTATATCATTAACCAACTGAATGCCTTCAAAAAGGGAGAGCGTAGCAATCCTGTCATGCAACCGATGGCGGCCAGCCTGTCGGATGAAGATATAGCAAATCTAGCCGCTTACTTTTCAACCCAGAAAGCCGAAAAAGCCGGCGGCGATGCTGCGCTGGCTCAAACCGGCAAAGCTAAAGCGGGCATGTGCCTGGGATGTCATGGCGCATCAGGCGAAGGCAATGGCCAGTTTCCGAGACTTGCCGGACAACACCCTGAATACCTGGCCCAGCAGTTGAAAAGCTTCAAAGACGGTTCGCGCAAAGGCGGACCGATGCAGGCTATTACCGCGAATCTGTCCGAAGAAGACTTTAAAGCCTTGGCCGCCTACTTTGGCTCGCTATAATGCCGGATGCTTTCATAACGTCCGCCATTGTCATGAGGTCAAGCAAGGTCGATAATCTCCTGTGACGATAAACACCAATGGTCGGAAAATAGGTGAATAAAAAAGGCGGTAAAACCGCCTTTTTTATTGCCTTTTCTTATCCCTGAGCAAAGCTAAATGCTTTATCATTAGCGCATTTTATAACAATAAGCCCAAAGGGCGATTTAAGAAATGCGTAACCATTCAGAAGCAAAAACAGACCGAAATCTATCTCTGATATTCTTGTTTGCAGCGACATTATTTACCAGCGCCTCGCTGATGTTCGTTCTGCAACCCATGTTCGGAAAAATTTTATTACCTTTACTGGGAGGCTCTCCGGCAGTCTGGAACACCTGCATGGTGTTTTATCAAAGCATTTTGTTTCTCGGGTATCTGTACGCCCACTATATTTCGACGCGCCAAAGCCAGCACCGGCAAATTCTAATACACGCAGGCGTGATGCTGATCAGCTTTCTGGCCCTGCCACTGGCATTGCCTGAAAACACGGCTCCGCCGACAGACAGCGACCCGACCTTCTGGCTGTTCTGGACCTTGCTTTTGGCTATCGGCCTGCCCTTTTTTGTGGTTTCGACCACCGCGCCCTTGATTCAAAAATGGTTTTCCAATGTCGGCCATCACACCAGTCATGATCCTTATTATCTCTATGCAGCCAGTAATGCTGGCAGCCTGATAGCCCTACTGAGCTATCCCTTTATTTTAGAACCAAACATAGGGCTGGCTGACCAGAAAACCTACTGGAGCATCGGCTACCTGCTGCTTTGCTTGCTGATCGCCGGTTGCGCATTTATTTTATGGAAAACCCGGCTACAAGCCGAGACTTCGCAAGAAAACCTGCTGGAAAGCAATGAGCTGAGCCCTTACACTCAACTGCACTGGCTGGCGTTGGCCTTTGTCCCCTCCAGCCTGCTGCTGGGTTTGACCAATTTCATCAGCACCGATATCGCCTCGGTGCCGCTGCTGTGGATCATTCCGTTAACGTTGTATCTCTTGTCCTTTATTATTGTTTTTTCCAAATGGAATCCTGTCATTCATCCATTAATGGTCAGGCTGCAGCCTATTGTACTGCTGCCGTTTATTGCTTACTCGTTCATTAATCCGGCAGTTCTGCCCTATTGGATGGATCTGATGCTGCACCTGCTGGCTTTTTTTCTGGCCGTCATGGTCTGCCATGGCGAACTGGCTAAAAGCAGGCCCCATACCCGTCATTTAACAACCTTTTACCTGATCATGTCATTTGCGGGCATGCTGGGCGGCATGTTCAATACTTTCGTGGCGCCGTTTGTCTTTAATGGCGTCTACGAATACCCGATCATGATAGTTGCGGCATTATTGCTGCGCCCTGGCCTGAAATCATCAATAGGCAAATATAAAATGGCTTGGGCGGCGCAATTGATATTGCCGGCAACGCTTGTCATCATTGGCCTGCTTATTTACTCCAGCAGCGATAATCTGCCTCAATATCTCGATACGATCGGTGTCGGCCTGATTTTAATAGCCGGCTTGACTTATGCCTTCCGACAACAGCCGATTACGCTTGCCTTGCTTACCGGCACGCTTATCTTCTTTACACAGGGCCTGCATGGACTGCTGTCCAACACGCTTTATCAGGAGCGCAGCTTTTTTGGCGTCCTTTCGGTGAGAGAGAGCGTGTTAGCCGATGAGCAAAATCATCCGGAAAAATACCATGAGCTCTTCCACGGCACGACCAAACACGGAGCGCAACGCCTGACGGCAGCCCACATTCAAACGCCGCTGACTTATTACAGCCGCCCAGGGCCTATGGGCCAGCTGTTTAAAGAATACGATAATGCCGATCAGAACTGGCACATCGGTGTCGTAGGCCTTGGCGCTGGTGCTTTGACCTGCTATGCCAAGCAGCAACAGGAGTGGACCTTGTACGAAATTGATCCGCTGGTAGTCGAAGTCGCAAGTAATCCGGCCTATTTCAGTTATCTTAAGCTATGCAGCCATAATGCAGCCATGCGCATAGGCGATGCCCGCCTGTCGCTGGAAAAAGACCCTGATAAGAAATTCGATTTGCTGGTCATGGATGCGTTCAGCTCGGACTCGGTGCCAACGCATCTGCTGACTCAGGAAGCCCTGAAGCTTTATTTCAAGAAACTGAAGCCAGACGGCATCCTGGCATTTCACATAACCAATCGTCATCTGGCGCTTAAGAAAGTATTATCCGATCATGCCAGACAGTTGCATTTAGCGGCTATGATTCAGGAATTCAAACCGCAACAAGAAATTCCGCTGGTCGTGGCGACAGATTGGGTGGTTATGGCAAATCGCGCTGAAACGCTGGAACCACTGCGCCTAAGCCGCCTTGGCCATTGGCAGAAATTGCCGTTGTATTTTGACGTGAAGCCGTGGACGGATGATTTTACCAATATCGTCAGCATCTGGAAGTAACCTTGCTAGCCGGCGCTTTAGCTAAAGCGCCGGCTGTGCGCCAGAAATCGTTTACAAGCAGTGCGTTATTACAAATGACGTTATGAGGGTTTCAGCACAGAGCCAAGACTGGGGTTTTCAAGAAGCGTCTTGCATGAAAGCAAGCCTATATTCTGGCTTTTATAAGGATAATGATAGCTGATAATTGACTCGGGCAATGCGTCCGCATCCTTATAAGTGACAATAATGTAACCATCCTGATGACGCTTGGCCCAGTCATACAGACCATTGAAATCCATCATTACCGCAATCGGCTGTTTGAGCCGTCCGGCAAAATGATATTGACCGTGGTATTTGCTGCCATAAAAAGAAATGGCTCTGTTCTCGTCCATTAAGCTGGCAATTTCTTGAGCCGCCGCTTTGGTATCGTAATGGTCTGCTTTAATCTCAAAAAAAGCGCATGAAATCGCCAATGACGCCACAAGCGATGCTATGCAGAGATAAAAGGCGGAATCCGGCGCATCCTTGGCCTTGGCCAGTCCTATAGCAATGGAAATCGCCAATAGCAAAACGCCCCATACTGGCGAAATTAACGATAGCTCAGCGCGCCACTGATAATGATCATTCAAGGCTGGCACAGCCGTCATAATCATGCCCAATAAGGCAAATATTCCCACAACAGCAAGATGAGCCCGCTTCCAGCAAATTTGATCGGTTATTTCATCGGCAGCCCGCGCCAATATCAACGCCAAAGCAGGCAGCAAAGGCAATAAATAATGGATGCGCTTGCCGCTGACCAGCGAAAAAGCGATAAAAACCGGTACTGCCCAGGCCAGACAAAAACGTATGCCGACATCATTAAAATTCAGCTTCCTGAGCCCTGTCCATACGGGTTTCCAAAGCAACCACGGCAACAACAATAACGGCAATATTTCCAAATACCACCACCAAGGCAGCCGATGGGCAAAAGACTCGATCAGGCGACCGCTGGTCTGCCCTAAAAAAATTGCCTTTCTGTAAGCATCACCGCCAGCCATGCCGGCAGGTATCGCCCAGCACAAGGCCATACCTGCGCCTATTAAAACAGCGACGCCAATATGATAATACCAATGCCGCCAGCAAAACCCGGCAGTCTGGAGCCACCATGGCGCTAATAATGCAACAGGCAATAAATGCAGCAAAATCACCGGACCTTTTGTTAAGACGCCCGCCCCTATCGCCAATCCAAGCAACAGCAAATACTTAAAAGATAAGTCCGAATAAGCGAGTTTCAACAGGCTATAGATGCCCAGCAATGCAAAGAAAGCCAGCATCATATCGAACATCGTCAACGTACTGAAGACAATCCAGAAAAAGCATCCCAGCAAGATCAAAGGCGCTAGCGCTTCGATTTGCTTTCTATCCGGCCATAAAGTCCGGGCAATGTCACGGGACAAGAACAAGGATGCCAGCGAGAATAGCGGCCCGATAAGCCGCAATGACCAATCGTTGACGCCCAATACCAGCCAACTGAGTTGCATCAGCCAGAATAACAACGGTGGTTTATGACTATAGCTGTCACCGTTTAGATAAGGAACGAGAAAATCTCCCCTGACCCACATTTCCCAGGCAACAGCGGCATAACGGGTTTCATCGACCGGGATTAATGGGCGCGTAGAGAGATTAACCGCGATTAAGCCCCCCCAAAGAAAAAAAATCCAAAATCGGGCAGGCAAGAATTGATACATTGGCAGTAAAAAATGAGAAAAAGCTTATTCGACTTTCAGATTCTTGTGTTCGTAAATAACAAAATACAGATTTCGCAGATAAATGAACAAACCGGTTAATTGACCCACAATGAAAACAGGATCCTGTCGATGCACCGCATAAGCAAAAAGCGTAACTCCACCGGCGATACTGAAATACCAGAACGCTATAGGAAACACACTTTTCTTCTCGCGCTCGCTTTTAAGCCATTGCACGATAAAGCGAGCCGAAAATAACCCCTGCCCCAAAAAACCGATAACTAGCCAAATATTCTCGGTGTCCATTTCAAATTTCCTTGATTATTGGCAGTTTTGCCCGTTGCTTCAACCATATAACGCCCAACAAATCGGTAATTCCTACCCAAAGCCGGTCCAAAGTGCCATATTTAGAATACCCCGCCATTCTGGGGCGGTGATTGACAGGTTCAGAGATTACCTGCCCTCCGGCTCTTAAAATTAAAGCCGGCAAAAAACGATGCATATGATCGAAATAAGGCAATTCAAGAAATTTGTCCCTTAAAAACACTTTTAGCCCGCATCCTGTATCAGGCGTATTATCTCCCAGCAACCGGGAGCGCACTGTATTAGCCACTTTAGATGAAAATAGCCGCCAGGCAGAATCATGGCGTTTATTACGCCATCCCGCCACCATCCATAAGTGGTTCAGGTTTTTGTTTTGTCGCATAAATACTTCATACAAGCGGGGAATATCGGCAGGGTCATTCTGACCATCACCATCCAAAGTTGCTATATAGGGATAATTTGCAGCCTTGACTCCTGTATGAATCGCCGTGCTCTGCCCGCAGCTTTGCTCGTGACGAATGACTCTCAGCGCCGCAACCTGTTGAAGCGCATGCTGTAAAACAGCCGCAGTATCATCGTTGCTGCCGTCATCAACATAAATAATTTCATAAGCTTGCGCCTGACTCATCGCCTTAACGATTTCTTCAGTCAACGAGAGAATATTATCGGCTTCATTATGAACAGGAACAACAATAGATATTTTCATATGACCTCCTGAGCAGGAGATTCCTAAAACTCATAAAAAAAGGGCGGCACTCTGAGACGAATGCGACCCTTTTTTAGTTGTATGTATAACCTTAGTTATACATAAATAATTAACGTTTGGAGTATTGTGGACGTTTTCTAGCTTTGTGGAGACCCACTTTTTTACGTTCTACCACACGTGAATCACGTGTAACGAACCCGGCTTTTCTAAGCGGTGAACGTAATGCTTCATCATATTCCATCAATGCACGTGTCAGACCGTGACGAATGGCACCAGCCTGACCAGAAGGACCTCCGCCTTTAACAATCACGTTAACGTCGAATTTGGCTTCCATATCGACGCACTCCAGCGGCTGACGCGAAACCATCTGGTCGGTTTTACGGCCAAAATATTTTTCGATGCTGACGTTGTTAATTGTGATTTTTCCAGTGCCTGTTGTTGCGTAAACGCGCGCTACTGCACTTTTACGACGGCCTGTTCCATAATACTGAGCTGCTGCCATGGTCTACCCGTTTAAAATTCTAAAACTTTTGGCTGTTGAGCCTGATGATCGTGTTCGGGACCTGCATAAACTTTCAATTTCTTGAACATTGCACGACCCAGTGGATTGTTTGGTAACATTCCTTTAACCGCAGTAGTAAGAATACGATCAGGGAAGGTTTTTCTTAATTTGCCCAGACTAACGGTTTTCAGATTACCAATATAACCTGTATGGTGCTGATACAATTTGTCTTTTTCTTTATTGCCAGTAACGCCGATTTTTTCTGCATTTACTACAATAATGTAATCACCGGTATCAACGTGCGGCGTATATTCTGGTTTGTGTTTACCGCGAAGACGACGCGCAATCTCAGAAGCAAGACGACCCAGCGTCTTCCCTTCCGCATCAATTACGTACCAATCGCGCTTAACTTCTGCTGGCTTTGCACTAAATGTTTTCATCGTTACTTAGTCTTTCTGTTAAAGGCCCAATAAAAGAGCGAGAATTCTACTAAACGCCATCAATTTTTTCAAGTTTATTTATTACTTCAGACGCATCAATAACATATGATAACAAATCACCGGCGTTCCTCATAATTTAATATTCAATGAATGCAGTTTCCGATAAAGATGCGTACGCTCCATGCCCACAGCGGCCGCTAACTTTGCCACACTGCCGCCATTTTTTTCAAAATGGTATTCCAAATACGCTTTTTCAAAATGATCTCTGGCTTCTTTCAACGGCAGACTGAAAAAATCAGGGACTGACGAAGCATTGTAAACGTCACTGACCACTGACCCCAGCGCCAGCTTGACTTCGTCCAGTTCGATATCTTCCCCGACTCCGAGAATCATGAGCCGCTGCACCAGATTTTTCAATTCGCGCACATTGCCGCGCCAGCTGTAATTGCGCAGAAAATTCTGCGCCGCTATGGAAAACCGGCGAAACGGCAGCTTATCCTGATTAACGAAATAATCGACATAAAAACTCAGCAATGCCGGCACATCCTCACTGTGCTCCCGAAGCGGCGGAATCTCGAGCGTAACCTCATTAAGCAAATAATACAAATCCTGCCGGAAGCGGCCCGCCTTGACTTCCTCATCCAATGCAATCCGGGTTGAAGCAACCACTCTGACATCGACGCGGACTGCTTGGCTGCCGCCTACCCGCAGAAAAGAACTGGACTCCAATGCACTGAGCAGCCTTAACTGGGTTTCTTTATCCATGCCGCCGATTTCGCCTAAAAACAGTGTTCCGTTATGGGCCCGCTCCAGCAGTCCCGGATAAACTTTGCCGCCATCCTCTTTGCCAAAGAATTCTACGGCTGAGTTTTCCGGCGAGATGCTGCCTACGGCCACATCGATAAAAGGGCCATGCCGATGAGCGCTGTTATTATGCAAATAGCGCGCATACATCTCTTTACCAACCCCCGCCTCGCCGACCAGCAGCACACGAGCCTCATGCTGCGCAAGACGCTTTAACTGATCCTTGGTTCTTGCCACTGTGGCGCTCTTGCCCACAGGCTCAACATCAGTGATCAGCTGCTGCTTGAGCCCTGCATTCTCTTTTTGCAGATTACTGGCTTCCAGAGCTCTTTCAACAATCAATAACAGCTTTGCCATCGACAAAGGCTTTTCAAGAAAATCGTAGGCGCCCAGGCGAGTTGCCTCGACAGCAGCTTCTACAGAGCCATGTCCGGACATCATGATTACGGGGCAAAGCTCCTCATCTTCGACAACCCATTCTTTCAGCAGCGTAATCCCATCGCTGTCCGGCATCCAGATATCGAGAAGAATCAGATTGGGATCGTTAATTTTTTTTAACTCCCGGGCTTCGCTGGCGTTTTCGGCCATAGTGACCTGATACCCTTCATCCTCAAGAATTTCGCATACTAGGCGGCGAATATCCGGCTCGTCGTCTACGACTAATATTCGTGGTGTATTTGCATTCATATTGTTGAGAGGTTTTAAAATTTAAATAGCGGGCAATTGGATTATAAAACCGGCCCCCGCTTTACGGCTGGTATCAACCCATATGGCTCCGCCATGTTCTTCGACTATTTTTTTGACAATGGCCAGGCCCAAGCCTGTCCCTTTGGCCTTGGTCGTCACATAGGGTTCAAAAATCTTCTCAATCTGATCCTCTTTGATACCAGGACCGTCATCATAAAGCGCAATTTCGATAAAATCGCTATTGTTTTTGCGCAATCGATTCAGGTTTACTTCAATCTGGCCTTTTGCATCGATCGCTTCCAGCGCATTTTTGATCAAATTATGCAGAACCTGCCTGATACTGACAGGATCGCCCTTAATCATCAGCAGGCCTGCCTCATAATCGACTTTAAACTTGACGCCCGGCTGAACCGCATAAAGCGCCAGCACCTCCTGCACCAAGCCTGGCAAGTCAATATCCGCCGTCTGTTTCTTTGAAGGCTTGGCATATTCCGAGAAATCATCCACCATTTCCTTCATCGCTTCAACCTGCTGTACGATGGTTCGCGTGGAACGCTGCAGAATATCCGCGTCAGTAGCAGCCAGCTTGTCAGCCAGTTTATGCTGCAACCGCTCTGCCGACAATTGTATCGGTGTCAAGGGATTCTTGATTTCATGCGCCAATCGTCTGGCCACTTCGCCCCAGGCCGCGTTCCTTTGTGCCTGGATCAGATCAGTTACATCATCAAAAACCACAACCGAGCCTACCCGGCGGCCTTCCTGGGAAAAAAGAGGCGTACCCCGGCATAACAGTTCACGCCTGCCATTTTGCCCCAAAAAGGCAATCCGATGCTGCCAGATATCATCGGCCTGCTCCAATAAGCGCTGAATGACTTTTAGAGGCTCGGCCAGCTCGGCATAGCCGTGCGCTATATCCAATAATGTCTGCCCGATAAAGTAACTGACCGGAATATGAAAAATTCTATAAGCCGCCTGATTAACCGTGCGGATTTTATACAACGCATCAAAACTTATGACACCGGCCGTCAAGTTCGCCAGAATCGTCTCCAGATAAGCCCGCTGATTTTCGACTTCAAGGCCGGCCAACCGGGTTTCATCCCGAGCCCGGGCAATACGAAGCGTCATCTCATTGAACGACTCCACCAAAAAACCCAGATCATCCTGCACAGCAACCGGCAACTGCTGGTCATAATGCCCGGAAGCTACTGCCTGTGTGCCTTTAACCAGCTCCTTGACCGGCGCGATAATATTACGGATGCTGATAAAGGCCACCCAGATAGCCGCCAGCAAACTCATTAACAAGACGAGCGACAATGCCAGAGAGAAGCTTAATTTTAGTGAATCCCTTAAAAAGTGCATCTCCTGGTAACGCACAAAGGCGAATTCCACCGAGTCGGCCAAATCGGCAATTCTGACCGGCACCGGATACAAGGCCTGCAGATACTGCGGCTCTTCCGCTTTGACAGCCACAATAACCCGGATCATTAATTGGTCTTCACGCACGGGCGCTAAAGCGACATATTCCTCATGCTGCCTTAATTGCAACCAGATATGCTCATCCGGCAGGCTCGGCAAGATATCGCCGGGATTAATGCTGCTCGAAGCAATAATTCTGCCCTGACGGGAAAACAGCGTCATCTCAGACGCTTCCGAAAGCTCGCGCAGATTCTCTATTTCCAGAGTAGCCAGACTTTCCGAGGCATCTTGCAATCTGTCGGTTAATTGTTGCGTTTGTCTTAAATGCCAGCGCATGCGTTGATCCAGCGATGCCTGGCTCAGCTCCAGCGAATCCTCCATGGCTTTATCGATTTCCACGTTGAACCAGCTGTCTATGCCCTGATGCAGGAACTGCATGGAAAAATAAAACACGATGGCGGCAGGTACCAAAGACAGCACCACAAACAGCGAGACCATGCGCGTGGTTAATCTGGAACCTGCCTCACGCTTCTTTAACTGCCGGGTCAATGAATAAATATTGGCTCCGACCAACCCCAGCAGCACGACCGAACCCAAGGCATTGACCAAAAGCAGCCATGAATACATCGCGCTCAATTGCGAAGATTCCTGAGTCGCAGAACTCATCAGCTGCAATGACAGCAGAATGAGACCGAACAGAACCAGAACAGAAAGACCGACAGGCGGCTTTATTTTTTCAGGGACCATAAATACCAGTCACTGGATAAATACCATTGAGGATTAATATAGGCGATCGGGCGTAGCGGCAAAGGCAGTGCGTCGCGTTCGAACCTGACCTTTACGCCGACGCTATAATCTGTGTCCGAAGCGACTTCGGCCTTATCCATAATGGGGATATTGCGTATTGTCGACATCGCATGCAAGGCTGCGGACAGTGTGGAAAAGTTATCGACTGCATCACTGCTTTCATCTCTGACCCGGTACATATTCAATAAAGCATGATACTGGATACGATAACGTATTTCTTTATCAAGCAGCTTTTTGTTCCAGAGATAATCGCGGTGCTGCTGAACCTTAACCAGCACAGTCCAGAACAAAGGAATTCCGTTTTGCAATGCGTCCTTGGCGCTATCGCTGAGCTGATAATTGATATCGGCCGATAAAACATAGCTATTTTCCCGCAGAATCAACTCGGCCTTTTTGATGCTGACTGAAAACTCATCGGCATGAACAGATGCTGGCCACAGCAGCAGATAAAACAGACAGATCAACAACAACCGGAATTTATCGCTTAATGATGCGGGCATAATAAAAGCCATCCATCGCAGACTCTCCGGTAAAAATCTGCCGCCCAAATTCCCTGGCCGACCCCCAGCCCGCCTCTATAGGCAATTGTGACGCATCGATGTGCTCCGCTAAAAAGGCCTCAATCTGTTGCTCATTTTCCTGCTTTAAAACGGAACAGGTGGCATAGAGCAGTATGCCGCCGGGCGCCAGAAGCGGCCAGATCGCACCGAGAATATTTTTCTGCAGCGACTGGAGCTGCGCAATATCCTCGGCCCTGCGCAACAGTTTAATGTCGGGATGGCGGCGGATGACGCCCAAGGCCGAACACGGCGCATCCAGCAAAATCCGCTCAAACGGCTGACCGTCCCACCAGGCTTCAGGATTTGCCGCATCGCCGACCAGCAAGCCGGCTTCCAATTTCAGTCTCTGCAAATTGTCGCTGACGCGTTGCATGCGGGACGCATCGATATCGACAGCCACCAATTCCTTCAATTGCGGTTGGCTTTCAAGAATATGCGCAGCTTTGCCGCCCGGGGCTGCGCAAACATCAAGCACCCGATGCCCCGGTTGAACATCGAGCAATTGCGCCGCCAATTGCGCCGCCGTATCCTGTACCGAAACCAGCCCCTGCTCGAAGCCAGGCAGCAAGTCAACCGGAACCGGCTTATCGAGCATCAGCGCTGAAGGACAGAAATCGACCGGCACAGCGCTGATATCGCGCTCTGCCAATTGATTCAGATAACGTTCGCAGCTGATGCGCGCCAAATTGACGCGCAGGACCATCGGTGGCTGACGATTGTTTTCCAGGAACAGTTGCGCGGCCTGCTGCGGCCAATCCTGTTGAATCTTGTCGATGAGCCAGCGAGGATGGCTGAAGGCGGCCGATGGTTCCTGATCAGCTTGCTGGTCAAGGCGGTCCTGCTCCCGCAGATAGTTTCTGAGCACCGCATTAACCAATGCCTTGGCCCAGGGCTTTTTACGGGCGGCCGCAACCGTTTCGGATACCGCGGCATGAGGCTTAACCCTCATGAATTGAAGCTGATACAAGCCGATTAAAATCAACGATTTGACATCGATATCCTTCAATGGCTTATCGAGCAATTGATTTAAGATGAAATCCAGCCGGTGGTAATACCGGCAGACGCCGTAACAGAGTGCCTGGATAAACGCCTTGTCCTTAACAGACTCAACGGTAGGTATAACGCTGTCCAGCGCAGCCGTTAAAGACTGCCCGTCCTGCAACACCCGGGATAGCACCCGGGCGGCGATCAATCTTGAATTCACTGTCTGTTCAACCCAACTTCAGCGCATCGACGTCATGAGCATTAAGAAAAGCCTGAATACTCATGCGTTTCCCTCCCGGCAGTTGCACTTCATGCAACCGCAACATGCCCTTGCCGGTAGCAACATCCATTGTTTTATTGACGCATCGCACACTGCCGGGGTCCGCACTGGTATCGGCATTGATGGCCTCGGCATGCCAGATTCGCAATACTTCGCCCCGGCAAAGCGTCTGGGCGACAGGCCAGGCATTCAAGCCCCGAACCTTTCTGGCCAATTGTTCGGCCGGCTGCGTCCAATCCAGGACGGCTTCGCTTTTTTCCAGCTTCTCCGCATAAGTCACCAGCGCCTCATCCTGCTTTTCCGCATGCACGGCTCCGGCTTCTATTTGCTTCAGCACTTTAGCCAGGCCGATTGCTCCCAACTGCGCCAGCTTGTCATGCAGATCGCTGGCCGTATCGTTTGGCCCGATCACGCATTCTTCTTTATGCAACATATCGCCGGCATCGAGTTTTCGCACCATCTGCATGATTGTCACGCCGGTTTTTTCATCACCGGCCATGATGGCGCGCTGGATGGGCGCCGCCCCGCGCCAGCGCGGCAATAGCGAGCCATGCACATTGATACACCCCAGGCGAGGCGTATCCAGCACAGCCTGCGTCAATATCACGCCATAGGCGACAACCACCATAAGGTCGGCGTTAAACGAAGCAATTTGCTGCAAATCCTCGTCGGTCTTCAATGTCTCCGGCTGAAAAACAGGAATGCCCGCTTTCAAAGCCAGTTCCTTGACGGGGCTCGGCTGTAATTTACGCCCTCTGCCGGCGGGACGGTCGGGCTGAGTATAGACGGCGCAAACCTCATGCTCCGAGTCCAGCAGCATCTGCAGGGTAGGCACGGCAAATTCGGGCGTGCCGGCAAAAATAATCTTCATGATCAGCTGTGTTCCATCTTATGGATTTTTTCCAGTTTTTTCTTGATGCGCTGCCGCTTTAGCGGCGAGATATAATCGACGAACAGCTTGCCATCCAGATGATCCAGTTCATGCTGTACGCAGACGGCCAGCAAATCCCTAGCTTCAAACTCAAAAGGCTGTCCATCCCTGCCGAGAGCTCTTACTCTGATATGCTCGGCCCGTTTTACTTTTTCGAAAAAACCGGGCACAGAAAGACAGCCTTCTTCAGACTCCTCTACGCCGTCTTTTTCAATGATTTCGGGGTTAATCAGGAATAGCGGCTCATTTTTTTCTTCACTGACATCAATCACGACAATACGCTGATGAATGTTCACCTGAGTGGCGGCCAGCCCTACTCCGCGTGATTCATACATCGTTTCAAGCATATCATCGGTTATTTTTCTGATTTGATCGTCGACCGTTTTGACAACAGTGGCTTTCTTCCGCAACCGCTCATCCGGAAACTCGAGGATAGTTAAAATACTCAACAAACTCTCCACAAAAATATAATTGTATAGGAATTCTATATGATTTTGGACAGAATCTAAAACCCATTGTTACCAATGGACTAACGGCATAATTTGCCTTTGATATCCTAATTTTAAAGACCCTATGCCCCATTGACAGACTAAGGGGATAGAAATGGATAAAAGTTCCATATAGGCATCTTAAGCGCTGGTGAACTGATGCAGCAAAAAACGGCATTTCACAAACCAGGCATTCAGGAAAATTCAGTCGGAGACTCCGCTTCAAAAACATCAAAGCATGCGGAAAATATACGCCGTCATGAATTGTGGAGCGTGTCCAATGAAATATTGGGCATGTAATTAAGATGCAAGGATTAGGCAAGAAGCCGCACAGCACCCACTTGATTATTAACCATGCGGTCGACTACGAAATTAGCCAAGACCCAACCTAATAACTCACTATAACAAAAAATAATAAATTATTGATTTATATAAATTATAACTTCTTGACAACCCCCAGCTGCTTCTGAAAAAATCTTAGCTCTTTAAATAAAAAAACCGCAAGTCCACATGGAACCCCACAAAATTTCCCTTCAAGAGCTAGCCGATATCATAAAATCATCAATCGTAATCAGCACTACCAGCCATACCGGAATTCTGATTCATATCATTGCGCATCCCATATTCGGCAAGGCAGCAACGATTCAAGTCGATGATGGTGCGTTGCTGGTCAGGGATTTGTGAGCGCAATAAACGGCCGGTTAACCCCTCTACTTCACATTTTTCACTTAATAAAGCCAACTTGTGAGCCTTGCCGCCAAGTCCGGGGCGATGCCTGGCTTTCTTCGCCGCGCTCGGCATCATCATTCTTTAAAAATGACGCAAGATACCTGAGCCTTAATTCAAAACCGGCAAACTTCACATATACCAAAATGCTGCTATCTTTAATCGTATAAAGCGACGGCGCAGAGGCGCCGCACTTTCTTGCAGATCCACCAAAGGCGAATTAGCTTTCTCATTAAAATCAATATATTGCGCTTTTGTTAGATTTCCATATGAATTCATCTAAACTTTGGATTCAGACAGACTTAAAAAAGACCTCCTTCAGGAATCAAATATGGCTTTTCGAACACTTATTGGATGTATAGCTGCTCTCTCTTTCAGCATAAGCGCATGGGCTGACGAGATACAAATAAATCCGTCTCATCCCGACCAATACACCGTCGTCAAGGGCGATACATTGTGGGATATATCCGGCAAATTTTTAAAGCATCCTTGGCAATGGCCCGAGTTGTGGAGCTACAATTCCCAAATTCAGAATCCACATCTGATTTATCCTGGCGATACGATTTATTTCTCCATGGTCAACGGCAGGCCCCAGCTCAGCTTGTCCAGACCTGGCTTTTCCGGTACCCAGCAGCAATCGCCATGCGTTCTGAAGGAACAGGACGTTAAAGACGGACGCACGTACTTTGCCGCTTCCGGTGACGGAAAACTATCGCCCTGTATCCGGGAAACCAGTCAGGAAGAAGCGATCAAATTGATTCCAAGCGATGTCATAGCACCGTTTTTGACTTCTCCACGGGTCGTCAGCGAAAAAGAGCTTAATGAAGCGCCTTATGTCGTTGACTTTGCCGGCGAGCATTTATTGGCGGGCACCGGCGACAGGCTCTATGTCCGCTCAATCCTCAAACCGGAAACGCTGTCATATACCGTCTACAGAAAGGGAGAGCCTTATGTCAGCCCCGACACCGGAGAGCTTTTAGGCTATGAAGCCAAATACATTGCCGACGCCACTTTGCAGCAGGAAGGCGATCCTGCGACCTTATCCATCAGCAAAGTAGCCAGTGAGATCCGCATGGGCGACAGAATAATGTCCACGCCTGAAGAAGAACTGACTCTAACTTATTTCCCTCGCCCGCCTGAGGAAAGTATTAAAGGCAACATAATCAGCGTACTTGATGGCGTTTCTCAAATTGGACGCTATAATGTCGTAGTGATCGACAAAGGCACGGTTGACGGTCTTCTGCCCGGCCATGAACTGGATATCTATCAAAATGGCAGAATTACCCGGGACCCGTTCAGCGCCATTCAAAACGACGCTGTTAAATTGCCTGACGAACTGGCCGGCACGCTGATGGTTTTCCGTCCTTTTGAACGCATCAGTTATGCCTTGGTCATGAGAGCCTCACGCAACATTCATGTATTAGACAAAGTCCAAACCCCCTGAATATTTCCATCCGCCAAACCGACAACGACATCAAATACTGGCTTGCGCTTTTGCGTACGCCAGGATTTGGCTGCCGGACATTTCTCAAAATACTCGAAAGCCATACGCCTGGGCAGCTGTTTGCGGAATCGGCGTCAAGACTTGCGACGTTACGGTTAACGAACGCTGTAATCGAGTCCATAAGAAACCCGGACTGGACGGCTATCGATTATGATCTCGCCTGGCTGGAACAGGAAAACAACCATGCCCTTACCCTCTGTGATCCTAATTATCCTGCCCAGTTAAAAGAAATAGCCGACCCGCCGCCCGTCCTATTTGTGCGCGGCAACCCTGATCTCTTGAAACTGCCGCAAATCGCCATGGTCGGCAGCCGCAATCCATCCGTTTCCGGCATGGAGACCGCCAGAGACTTCGCCAGAACGCTGAGCCGGCACGGCTTTGTTATTACCAGTGGCCTGGCTTTAGGCATCGACGCCGCCAGCCACCGCGGCGCACTCGATGCGCACGGATACACTATCGCAGTCGCAGGCACCGGTCTGGATCGTGTCTACCCAGCCCGGCACAAAGACCTGGCCACCGAAATCGTCAATACCGGCGCCATCGTTTCAGAGTTTCCGCCTGGCACGACGGCTAAAGCCAACCATTTTCCCCGGCGTAACCGCATCATCAGCGGATTGTGCCTGGGCTTGCTGGTCGTTGAAGCGGCCAAACAAAGCGGCTCATTGATTACGGCCCGAATGGCTTTGGAACAGAACCGCGAGGTGTTTGCGATTCCGGGGTCCATCCATAATCCGCTGGCCCGGGGCTGCAATTCACTGATTCGGGAAGGGGCAAAACTTGTCGAAACCACGCAGGACATCATGGAAGAATTACATCAATATAATCAACGGGATGACATTTCAGCACCACTGCCCGTGCAAACAACACTTGACCTGGAGCAGCAAACATTATTGAATCTCGTCATGTTCAGCCCAACTTCTATCGATATGCTGGTTGAAAATACCGGGCAATCCGTGGAAGTGATTTCATCAATGCTACTGGTTTTGGAACTGCAAGGATACATAGAAGCGACTGCTGGTGGTTGCTATACACGCATAAAATAAACAGCACAGACCATACCCTATGAAAGAAAATATTTTTGATGTCCTGATGTATTTATTTGAAAATTATATGGAAGATGAAATCGAAATACTTCCAGACAGCGATATCATCAGAACCGAATTGATGGAAGCCGGCTTCGAGCAGGTCGAGGTTAATAAAGCGTTCGACTGGCTTGAATCGCTCAGCCTTCAACGCCCTATACAATCGACGACATCGCCCGCCTTCCGTATTTTCTGTAGCGAGGAACAAGAAAAGCTGGATCTTGAATGCCGCAACCTGCTCATATTTCTGGAAAACAGCGGCATTCTGAACTCAACCAACCGCGAAATTGTCATCGACCGTGCCATGGCATTGGAAAATGAGGAAATATCGTTGGAAAAACTGAAATGGATCGTGTTGATGATATTGTTAAGTCAGCCGGATGAAGAACTTGCTTTCTCAAGAATGGAGGACATCGTTTATGACCTCGTTCCGACTTATTTACATTAATACCCACTCGCTCGCATTATTAAATGAGTAAAAATCTTGTCATTGTAGAATCGCCTGCAAAAGCCAAAACCATAGAAAAATATTTAGGTAAAGATTTCCAAGTTCTAGCTTCCTACGGACACGTGCGCGACCTCGTCCCCAAGGAAGGCGCCGTTGATCCCAGCCATGACTTTGCCATGAAATACGAGGTCATCGAGCGCAATCAACGCCATGTCCAGACCATCAGTAAAGCGCTCAAAACCGCTGATACCTTATATCTTGCGACCGACCCGGACAGAGAGGGCGAAGCTATCTCCTGGCATCTCTATGAGCTGCTGAAGGAAAAAAAATTGCTGAAAGACAAGCCGGTGCACCGTGTCGTCTTTCATGAAATCACCAAAAGGGCCGTTACCGACGCCATCGCCCATCCTGCGGAACTGTCCACCAACCTGATCAACGCTCAGCAGGCCCGCCGCGCGCTCGATTATCTGGTCGGGTTTAAATTATCGCCGCTGCTATGGAAAAAAATCCGCCGCGGCTTATCGGCAGGCCGCGTGCAAAGCCCGGCCTTGCGCATGATCGTCGAACGCGAGCAGGAAATCGAAGCCTTCAAATCGCGCGAATACTGGACCATTGATGCCTTGCTGACTGCGCATGACCAAGCCTTCAAGGCCAAATTGACGCATTTTGCCGGCGAAAAGCTGAGCCAGTTCAGCATCGATAATGAAACACAGGCGGAACAAACCCGCCAAGCCCTGCTCGAGGCCGCGGACGGCCAGCTAATCGTTGCCAAGCTGGAAAAGAAACAGCGCAAACGCAACCCTGCGCCGCCCTTCATCACTTCGACGCTGCAACAGGAAGCGGCCCGCAAGCTGGGCTTCACGACCAAGCGCACGATGATGGTCGCACAGCAGCTCTACGAAGGCATCGATATTGGCGGCGAAACGGCCGGCCTGATCACTTACATGCGTACCGACTCGGTTAACCTGTCGATGGAGGCGGTCGATGAAATTCGCGAACTGATCGCGGAAAATTACGGCGCCGGCAACGTGCCCAAGGAACCACGCCAGTTCAAGACCAAATCCAAGAATGCACAGGAAGCGCACGAAGCCATACGTCCGACCTCTGCGCGCCATCTGCCTAATGCTATCAAGAAGTATTTGAGCGATGAGCAGTACAAGCTCTATGACCTGATCTGGAAACGCACCATTGCCTGCCAGATGATTCACGCGACCATCAACATGGTCGCGGTCGATTTGAGCTGCGGCGACGGCCAGCATGTTTTCAGGGCAACAGGCTCGACGATCGCCACGCCCGGCTTCATGTCCGTTTATTTGGAAGGCATGGACGACACGACCGAAGGGGACGATCAAGAAAGCTACCTGCCGCCGCTGGAAGAAGGCCGCCCCGTGCCGCTGAACGATATCATCGCCGCCCAGCACTTCACCGAGCCGCCGCCGCGCTACGGCGAGGCCAGCCTGGTCAAGGCGCTGGAAGAGCACGGCATCGGCCGGCCGTCGACCTATGCGTCGATCATTTCGACGCTGCAGAACCGGGAATACGTCACGCTGGAGAACAAACGTTTCCATCCGACCGATGTCGGCCGAATCGTCAACAAGTTTCTGACCGAACATTTCACGAAATACGTCGACTATGACTTTACAGCGAATCTGGAAGACGAGCTCGACGCCGTCTCGCGCGGCGAAAAGGACTGGATTCCCTTGATGCACGCTTTCTGGAATCCTTTCAATACGCTGATTCATGAAAAAGAAGAAAGCGTCCAGCGCAAAGACGTGACGCAGGAAGCCATCGATGAAAAATGCCCTGAATGCGGCAGCGCCCTGTCGATCCGGCTGGGCCGGAACGGCCGATTCATCGGCTGCACGAATTATCCGACCTGCTCTTATACGCGCAATCTGAATGACGACAATACACCTGACGAGCCTGAAGTCATAGAAGGCCGAATCTGTCCCAAGTGCGACTTGCCGCTCGTGATCAAATCGGGCCGCTATGGAAAATTCATCGGTTGCAGCGGCTATCCCAAATGCCGTCATATTGAACCGTTGGAAAAACCTTTGGATACGGGCGTGGAATGCCCGAAATGCAAAAAAGGCAATATTCTCAAGCGCAAATCCAAAAGCAACAAAGTCTTCTACTCCTGCTCGGAATACCCGAAATGCGATTATGCCTTGTGGAATGCGCCGATCGCGGAAAGCTGCCCTGAGTGCAATTGGCCGGTTCTGACTGTCAAAGTCACTAAAAGGCATGGCGCAGAAAAAGTCTGCCCGCAAAAAGACTGTAAATACGCAACTCCTTATGAAGGCGATCCTGCCGATGCCGAGGGGCCTAAATAAGGTTGCCAATTCAAATACCCGCTGCGCCCTACTACGGCGCAGTTTTTGATCGCCTATGGCTTATTATTCCAATTTTAAGATAAGAAATGCCGTCCGCCATATCAAAGCCGGGGAAGTCATCGCCTATCCGACTGAGGCGGTCTACGGTTTAGGCTGCGATCCGCTCAATGAGGACGCGGTCCTGTCTTTACTCGACATCAAGCAGCGTCCTATAGATAAGGGCCTGATTCTTATCGCTTCTTCATTACAGCAATTGCAGCCCTACCTAATCTTGAATCAGGCGATGATCGGGCGCATCGCGCCGACCTGGCCCGGTCCTGTCACCTGGGTGATTCCGGCCCAGTCCTGGGTGCCTGTCTGGTTGACCGGAGCCCATGATTCACTGGCGGTCAGGATCACGGATCATCCCGTTGCCCGCCGCTTATGCGCCTGCTACGGCGGCCCTATCGTATCGACCAGCGCCAATGCCAGCACCCGCCCCGCCATCCGACAGGCGCGCAAACTGGTGCAGGCTTTTTCGGGCAGCGGCGTTTTCATCCTGCACGGTCCCACAGGCGGCCTTACACAGGAAACGGCTATTTATGACGCAGTCAGCGGGAATCGCCTGCGTTAAACGCCACATTTCCGGCCTGGATTTTTCCGAGTATCGAAGGCCATGCCTCTGCCCAGCAGCATTGATGATCAAAATCTCTGTAGATAATGGCTTGCGCGCGACTGTGGGTCTTGGCGAACGCTTCGATGATAAACGGCGGCACGTTATCATCCTTGCCGCCGGCCAAATGGAACTGCCTGATCATGGGCGGCAGTTCGGGCCCGACTGCCGGGTTTAGCGAATCACTGAGCGGCAGATAGCCGTGAAATTCGCTCCATGCCTTGATATCGAGGTTGGCCGCCACTGTCACGATGGCTTTGATCTTATCGATATAGGGCGCGATCAGCATGGCCAATGTGCCGCCGCCGCTGTAGCCAACCAGCACGATCTCATTAAAATCAGTTGTTTCAAGCCATTGCTGCAAAGCCGCCGCCATGCTTTCAACGACCGGCTTCGAATAGCGGTGCGACGTCCAAAACTTATTGTGGCAAGGCTCGGTACCGCTAAAACCGTGATAACAGGGCCGGCCCAGCAAGATAGACGGCTCGCTGTCCTGCACCATCAGTTTCAGTATGATCGGACTGCGCGAGGTCGGGTCGCCTGCAATCCAGCGCTGCTGCCAGGGCGTACCGTCGCCGTCCAGGTAAACGTGCAGCGTTTTACGGTCCGTGTTTTTTACGGCATTGATATGGCTATAGATACGATGCGCGAACCGGTCGGTTCTGACCGTCAGTTCCTCAAAGCCCAAAGTGTCCGCCGCATCGGCAAAACGCTCGGAAGGCGTCGCGCAGGCACTTAACAGCATCACAGACGCCCATACATAATGGCGCATTTTCATACGATCAGATCATTGACTCTGATTCGGGCCAGTTCCCTATTGTCTACCACCAGCGCGGCGCAGCGATCCTGCCCCAAATCAAGATCGCGCACGCGCCATGCAGAAGCAGGGCCGCATTCCTCGGGAACTCTTAAAAATTCCACCGGATGCACGGGATTGATGACGCACCGGTTTACGCCCAGGCCCAATCCCCGCCCTGTCGCTTTGACAAATGCTTCCTTGCGGGTCCAGAAACGGTAAAACTCGCGCGTCTTCATGGCGTCGGGCAAGGCATGCCAGTAAGCGGCTTCTTCATCGGCCAAACATTTGTGGACCAGTTCGGCCAGAGTGGTCCTGTTTTTACAGCATTCGATATCGATGCCCAATTGGCAATTCCAACCCAACGCCATGATCAGGTACGAGCCTGAATGGGACAGGTTGAATGCCAGTTGCGGATGATCGATCAGATAGGGCTTGCCGTGCTCGCTTTTGCCAATCTGGATGGCTACCGGGTTTTCGTTAAGATAATCCGTCAGCAGCAGTCTTAGGCGCCCATGTACTTCGACATAACGCCGATGTAATACAGGCTTTGTGATTCTCTCGGCATGCGCCTGCTCGGCCGCGTCCAACAAAGCATAGTAACGCTGGTAATGCAGTTCTTCCGTCGAAATAAGCCCTTGCCAGATATCGACCGTGTTTTTATCCGGCATGCTTCACTTCCAACTGTAAACGCTGGCCCGTCCCTCGCCGCGCGGGTCGCTAGCCGCCGTCAGTGTGCCCGTGGTTTTTTCGCGCATCACCGCCTGCATATTGCCGTAACGGTAACGCGCTTCTTTCAATTGATGGCCGCGAGCTGTAAGACTACTCATCTCATCCGTGGTCAATGCTTCTTTTTCGTACTCAATCGCATCGGGAATGAACTGATGATGAAAACGCGGCACGCGAACCCACGAATCCGGGCCGTTGCCATCGGCAAAATCCAGCACGCCCAGCAAGACCATCGAAATAATGCGGCTGCCTCCCGGCGTACCCAGCACGGCGACGCGCTTGTCATCCTCCAGAAAAGTAGGCGTCATGCTAGAGAGCATGCGCTTGCCCGGCGCTATGGCATTGGCCCGGCCGCCGACCAGGCCATAAACGTTCTTCGCGCCCGGCAGGCTGACGAAATCGTCCATTTCATCGTTCAGCACCACGCCGGTGCCGGCCGCAACCAGGCCGGCACCGAATGGAAAGTTGACGCTGAGCGTAGCTGCAACACGGTTGCCCTCGGCATCGATGATGGAAAAATGCGTCGTATGGGGTCCATCCGCTCCATCCTGTATGTCGCCGGACAGCATCGTGCTCGGCAATGCCTTATCCGGCCTCAGGCTGCTTCTTAATCCGGCCGCATAGTCCTCATTCAGTAGACGCCGGACCGGCACGTCGACAAAATCGGCATCGCCCAGATACAAGGACCGGTCATGGTAGGCGCGGCGCATGGCTTCGGCTATCAGATGCTTGCGCGTTACGTCATCCGCGTGCTTCAAATCGTAGCCGGACAGAATGTTCAATGCCTCGATCAATACGATACCGCCCGCTGAAGGGGGCGCCGCGCTGGTAACTTTTATGCCGCGATACCATCCTCTGACCGGTTCCCGTTCGACTACCCGATAATTCGCCAGATCCTGTAAAGTCCAGATGCCGCCGGCCTTTCGGACGCTGCCTACGAGCTTTTCGGCCACATCGCCGTCATAGAAACCGTCCCGGCCGTCTTCAGCCAATTGCGTCAGGGTATTCGCCAAATCCGGCTGGCGCAGTATCGATTTGTATTCCGGTACATTGCCGTTATCGAGAAACTGCCGCGCCGTCTCCGGGTCTTTTTTCATTACGTTAATTCTGAACTTGAGCAGTTTGCGGTGTATCTCGCCAATGGCAAAGCCGTCCCGCGCATAACGGATTGCCGGCGCCAAGCTCTGCGCCAGAGGCAGGCGGCCGTATTTTTCCGACAGATGCACCAGCGCCGCCGGCATGCCCGGTATCGCGGCCGCCAGCGCACCGTCGACCGATAAGCGCGGCACGACTTCGCCGTTTTTGTCGAGGAACATATCGCGATGGGCCGCCAGCGGCGCTTTTTCGCGCCCGTCTATCATCGTTTCAAAGCCATCGTTAGCCCTGTGCAGCAACCAGAAACCGCCGCCGCCCAGCCCCGATCCGGACGGTTCGACCACGGCCAGCGCGGCACTGACCGCGACCGCCGCATCGAACACATTGCCGCCTTTATTAAGAATTTCAAAGCCGGCTTCAGTCGCTAAAGGATGTGCGCTGGCAATGGCGGCCTTGCCGTCGGCATGAACCTGCGTTCCCCAAAAAACAGCCGTTAATATCAGCGCTGCACAACATTTCTTTAACATCTTTTCCCCTGATCGAGTTGTATTTGAAGAATGGAACTTCCTGCCTACCCGGCAATAAACACGAATTATTTTGCGAGCCGTCCGGCTTCGATAATCAGGCCGCGCACCGGCAATTGCATTGGCCCAACATATTGGCTCGTATTGTGCCGTATCTATGATATGTGATATATAACAAAAGCCTTGGTAGTTCCAATAAAACGAGGCGCTAATAATAACTCTAAACATAAACAAACAAGGATATGCTGTTATGAAAACATATATTACCGCTTTAGCAGGTGCTTTCGCTCTTTGCCTGAGCGCCCAGTCCAATGCAACAGAACATCATACAGCGCAAGCGCTAGAACATTCAGCCATGGCGACGGCCCATGGACAGGATGGCCACGCCGACCAGTTGCTCAAGCATGCGGAAGAAGGCTTGAAACATGCTGAAGCTGCGGAAAAAGAACATGCTGAAGCGCATAAACATATGACAGAAGCAGTTGATCATTTAAAACAATCCATAGAACATGCCAAAAAAGGCCATGCCGATGTAGGCACTAAACATGCCGAAGAAGCGATGGTGCATATGCGCAAATCCATAGGCCAATAAGCAAGCCCAATAATGCTGAAAAGAGGGTGCTATGCATCATTGCACCCTCCTTATTAATCGATTTCATTGAAAACTCCGATCGCTTCGCGCATCAAGAACTTGATCCTCATGTCAGATAAAGAATACACGCTCGGCTTCATCGGCATCGGCCTGATGGGCAAGCCGATGACTTTGCGCCTGCTCGATGCAGGCTTTAAGGTCAACGTCTGGAACCGCACCCCCGAAAAGCTGCTTCCGGTTACTGAGGCCGGCGCACAAGCCTGCAGCTCAATAGTAGAGCTGGTTCAAGCATCCGATGTCGCCATTTTGTGCCTGGCCGATACGGCCACCGTCGAATCCATCGTTAAAACCGACATTCTGGCCAGCGGTTCGGCCGGCAAGCTGCTGATCGACTTGTCCAGCATTCATCCCGAGACAACGCGGCAACTGGCCGCTGCACTGCACGAAACCTGCGGCATGGGCTGGGTCGATGCGCCGGTCTCGGGCGGCGTCGTCGGCGCCCAGCAAGGCAATCTCGCGATCATGGCCGGCGGCAGCGCCGAGAACATTGCTGTCGCGCGCCATGTGCTGGCGCCGTTGTATCAGCAATTGACGCACATGGGCGATGTTGGCAGCGGCCAGATGACGAAAATCTGCAATCAGATGATCGTCAGCTGCAATGTCATGGTCATCGCCGAAATGATGGCGCTGGCCAGGCAGGCCGGCGTCGATGCCGAAAAGATACCGACCGCCCTGGCCGGCGGTTTCGCCGACTCCAGGCCGCTGCAGATCGTCGGCCCCGAAATGGCGACCGGGACATTTGAGCCGGTCAAATGGCGCGTCAAGACCTTGCTGAAAGACCTCAACATGGCCGTCGACGTCTCGACCCGGCAGGGCAATGCCGTGCCGATGTCCGCTCTGGCCGCGCAACTGATGCAGTTGCATGGCCGGCAGGGCTTTCTGGAGCAGGATCCGTCTACATTAATCAAGCTGTTCAGCAAAGCCGATGCTTAAATTTACCGCCAATCTGAGCCTGCTGTTTACCGAAGCGGATCTAATAGAACGCTTCGAGGCAGCCAGCCGACAGGACTTTACCGCCGTTGAGATTCAGTTCCCGTATACGCTGGACGCCCAAACATTAAAAAATGCCCTAACGGCGGCCGGGCAAAAGCTGGTGCTGTTCAATGTCGATGCCGATGATTTGTTGCAGGGCGGCGAAGGGCTGGCCTGCGTGCCGGAAAAACAGACCCGGTTCCGGCAGGCAGTCGCGCAAACGCTCGCTTATGCAGAGGTGCTGAAACCGGCGGCGATCAATGTGCTGCCGGGTCGCTGTCTGAATGAAAGCCGCCTGCCGGAGTATATGAAAACCTTTAAGGAAAATCTGTGCTTTGCCGCCGACACCTTTTCACCGTTGGGCATCAAAACGGTTTTTGAAGCGATCAATACATACGATATGCCCGGATTTATTATCCACAGCGGCGCACAGATGCTGGCCGTGCTGGACGAACTGGACCGCCCTGACCTGTTCATGCAGTACGATGTCTATCACATGCAGATGATGGGTGAAGACCCTGTCAGGTTTATCAATGATCATGCCGACAAGATCGGCCATATTCAGTTCGCCGACTGCCCCGGGCGCGCGCAACCCGGCACCGGCCGTATCGATTTTGGACAGCTTTTTTCGGCGATTGAAAAATCAGGCTACTCCGGCTGGGTGGGCGCCGAATATAAGCCGAGGGGAACAACTCTGGACAGTTTGGACTGGTTTATAAAGCTTGAGAGGGAAGATCACGCCGATAAGACGTGATCTTCATTTCGTGATGAAAAATATTACTGCGTCAGTTTCAGATACTTCTGATACAGGCTGTCTTTATCCTCGACATGCTTGGGATCTTTAGAGATACAGTCGACCGGACACACTTCTATGCATTGCGGCACATCATGATGGCCTACGCATTCGGTGCACATGGCAGGATTGATGACGTAGATGTCTTCGCCCTGGGAAATGGCGCCATTCGGGCACTCGGGTTCACAGACATCGCAGTTGATACATTCATCACTAATAAAAAGGGACATACTTACTCCTAACTAAACTTCCCAATCAAATGCTGTAGCACAAGATCAGGGACAAAACTTGACACATCGCCTTTCAGCTGTGCGATCTCTCTGATCATGCTCGAAGAAATAAATTCATACTGTTCGGCCGGTGTCAAAAAAACCGTTTCAAGGGCCGGCGCCAGACGCCTGTTCATGCCGGCCAGCTGAAATTCATATTCGAAATCGGAGACGGCGCGCAAACCTCTCAAAATCACATGCGCTCCATGCTGTTTGGCGCATTCGACCAACAAATTGTCAAAACCGACCACCTCGACGTTTGCATACCCAGTCGTCACGCCTTGCACCAGCGCGACACGCTCTTCAATCGAAAACAGCGGCGATTTGCCGCGATTAACGGCGACAGCGACGATGATTTTGTCATAAAGCCTGGACGCTCTGGCAATCAGGTCCAGATGCCCGTTGGTGATGGGATCGAATGTACCAGGATAGATCGCGGTAATGTTCATATGACGGCTATAAAACTGACTATTTTATATCAAGTATATCGGCTTGAAAAAATAAATCAGCTTAATCGCTCGAATAAATGATAGCCGACTTCGCCTGCAGTCTTGCTTTTCAGGCACTGCCAATTGGCCGGCATGCCGCTCAGGTCGAGCTTGCACTCTGTTTCGACATAGATTTTGGCGTGATTGGCCAGCCAGCCTTTTTCCTCCAGCCACTGGCAGGTTTGAACGGCCAGATTCCTGGCGAACGGCGGGTCCATGAAGACGACATCAAACGCTTCGGCATCGCTGGCCAGATAGCGCAAGACGTCCATCTGCACGATCCTGATCTGGTTAGCGGCCAGTGCGACCGAATTTTCCTTTAAGCTTCGGCAGGCTTGGGGATTACTTTCCACTTGTATGACCGAAGCGGCACCCCTTGACGCCGCTTCAAATCCCAGCGCGCCGCTGCCCGCATATAGATCCAGGCAACGTTTGCCGATGATCTCGCCCTGCAGCCAGTTGAACAGCGTTTCCCGCACTCTTGCCGGCGTCGGCCTTAAGCCCGGCAAGTCGACAAAACTCACCTGCCGGCTGCGCCATTCTCCGCCGATGATTCTGAGCTTGTTTTTCACTTTTTCGCAGGGGCTCCGCCTAATGTGATGGTCTGGAGCAACTGCGGATCGATGTGGCGCTTGAAGGCATCCTTGATTGAAGCGACTGTCACCTGCTCGACTTTTTGCTGGAATGTGTTCAGGTAATCCAAAGGCAGCTCATAGAAGCCGATCATGGAGACATAATTAGCCAGTTCCTTGTTGGTGTCAAAACGCATTGCAAAACCGCCCGTGATATTTTTCTTGGCTGCCGTCAATTCCGCTTCCGTCGGGCCTTCGTTGATGAAGTCCACCAGTGTTTTATTGAGCACTTCCAGCGCTTTCTGCGTCTGGTCATTGCGCGTCTGCAGACTCGCTACAAACGGGCCTTTTCTGAACATCGGCACGAAAGAGCTGGAGGCGCTGTAAGCCAGCCCGCGTTTTTCCCTGACTTCATTAAAGAGCCTCGAGACCAACACAGCTCCGCCCAGGATATGATTGCCGACATACAAACTGAAGTAATCAGGATCTTTGCGATAAGTGCCCGGCATGCCGACCAGCACATGTGTTTGCGATGAAGGAAAATCGATATGCCGTTGGCTTGCTTTTATCGGCATTGCGACCTCAGGCAATGGCTCGGGCTTTTGGCCTGCCGGCAGTTCCGCGACCAGACTTTGCGCCGTCTTTTCGGCCTGTTCTTTGCTCAAATCGCCGACGATAACGACCATGGCATTGGCCGCTACATAGTATTTTTTGTAAAACTCCCGTAAATCATTAGCGCTGAAGCCGGCTACTGTTTCGATAACGCCATCGCTAGGATGCGCATAAGGGTGGTCCCCATAGACAGCGTTAGAAAAGGCGATATGCGCCAATTCGGCAGGTGACTCTTCGCGTTGTTTCAGTCCGGCCAGGGTCCTGTTTTTCTCACGCTGAAAATCAGCCTCGTTAAAGGTTGGCTTAGCCAGCATGACCTGCAGCGTTTCCAGCGCTTTATCGAACAATTTCTTATCGGTCAGTGTCCGCAGCGATACCCAGGCCATATCATCGGAAATGCCCGCGCCTACGTTGGCGCCGACGCTTTCAAAACGCTTCGCGATTTCATCGGCGTTCCATTCTCCGGCCCCGGTATCCAGCAAGGCCGATGTTAACGCCGCGATACCGAACTGAGAGCCGTCGCGCGCGCTGCCGGCATCGAAGGACACCTGGATATCGACCATCGGCAGACCTTCTGTATGGACGTAGTAAACCCGGCTGCCTTGAGCCGTCTGCCAGTGTTCAATCTTGGCCGCCGACCAGACCGGCTGACTGAACAGTAAAAAAACGATACCTATCAAACTAGCGCGCATCATGCTCTCCTTGGATTGTTGGGCTTGCTTTGTTTTCTTTTATTTCCTGGGGCTCCAGATAAGCGATATTTAAGTGATCCTTGATCAGGTATTTACGCGCGACATCGCGCACCTGCTCCGCCGTCACCTGATTGACTTTGCCGACATATTCGTCCACTGTCGGCCAGCCCAGCCCGACCGTTTCAGTCATGCCCAACTGCATGGCCTGATAAAACATCGAATCGCGCTGGTAAATGTCGCTGGCCAGCACTTGCGCTTTGATGCGCTGCAGTTCTTCATCGCTGACCAACTCATTTTGCAGCTTGACCACTTCATCCTTCAAGGCCGATTGCAGGTCCCAAACCGTCTTGCCTTCGGCCGGGGTTGCCTCCAGTGTGAACAGGTCCGATAACCGCGAAGTCAGATCGTACCCGGCGCCCGCCGAGACCGCGATTTGCTTGCCGCGCACCAGTCTTGACGCCAATCTGGCGCTATTTCCGCCATCCAGCACGCCGGCCAGCACTTCCAGCGCATAGGCTTCCCACTCCTTCTCGGCCGTTTTCAGGCTAGGCACTTTATAACCCATGACGATATAAGGCAGTTTTGCCGGCAGTTTGATCGTCATCTCTCTGACGCCGATCTGTTCGACTTCGGTTTGCGGTTTTAACGGTTTGATCTCGCTGGTTTTCAGCGCGCCGAAATATTTTTCGGCCAGATCGAAAACGGCCTTGGGCTCGACATCGCCGACCACGACCAGCGTGGCGTTATTCGGCGCATACCAGCGCTGGTACCAGGCTTGGAGATCTTCCACAGTATAATTGGCAATGTCGGCGGGCCAGCCGATCACGGGGTTCCGGTAAGGACTGTTGGTGTGCGCCATGGCCATGAAATATTCCTGCATCTTGGCTCGCGGCTTGTCATCAGTGCGCATCCTGCGCTCTTCGGTTACTACTTGCAGTTCTTTCTTCAGTTCATCAGCGAGCAGATGCAGATTGCGCATCCGATCCGCTTCCAGTTCAAAGCTGACGTCCAGCCGGGATTTGTCCATGGTCTGGAAATAAGCCGTGTAATCCTGACCGGTAAAGGCATTTTCATCGCCGCCGTTCTCAGCAATGATGCGGGAGAATTCGCCGGCCGGATGCTTGTCCGTGCCTTTGAACATCATATGTTCCAACATGTGAGAAAGGCCGGTAATGCCGCCCGGCTCGTAGCTGGAACCGACTTTGTACCAAACTTGGGAAACCACGACTGGCGACCGATGATCTTCCTGGACCAGAACTTTTAATCCGTTTCCTAAAATCCGTTCCGACACTTTTGTCTCGGCACTGCTCGAAAAGGCCGGCAAACATAACAATATTGCAAATAGTAATCGATTATTCATAACTCCCTCTTTAATCTAAATGGTAGTGCTTCCGACTATTTCAATAATTAATCGTTCACGGTATTCTATACAATAATGAAAAAGTTGGAATTTATTAAATAATGACGAGCGACTCTACTTTGCTTTCCTGGCGAAACTATCTTGAGCTGTGCAAACCGAAAGTGGTTACACTGATTGTATTCACTGCAGTTGTCGGTATGTTGTTGGCAGTGCCGGGAGTACCGCCTCTGGATACGCTTATTTACAGCACCGTAGGCATTGCGCTGGCGGCTTCTTCAGCGGCGGCGGTCAATCATTTCATCGACCAGAAAGCTGATGCGGAGATGAAACGAACCCAGAACCGTCCCTTGCCGAAAGGCGAACTGAGTTCCAAAAATGTCATTATCTTTGCCTTGGTTCTGGGAGTTATCGGGATGGCCTTGCTGATTTTCATGGTCAACACACTGACGGCTGTACTGACTTTTCTGTCATTAATCGGTTACGCCATAATCTATACCGTCTACCTGAAAAAAATGACGCCGCAGAACATCGTCATCGGCGGCGCGGCCGGCGCGGCGCCGCCTTTGCTTGGCTGGTGCGCCATGACCGGCGAAATACACCCTTATGCGCTGCTGCTGTTTTTGATCATTTTCGTCTGGACGCCGCCGCATTTTTGGGCGTTGGCCATCGCGCGCCGCGAAGAATACGCCAAAGTTGAAATCCCCATGCTGCCGGTCACGCACGGCCCGGAATTCACGCGTCTGCATATTCTGCTCTATACCGTGCTATTGCTGATCGTGACGCTGCTGCCTTATCTGACCGGCATGAGCGGACTGATCTATTTGGCGGCGGCCGTACCGTTAGGCCTGGGTTTCATCTATTTCGCCATTCTGATGATGCGCAGGAAAGATGACAGAACCGCCATGCAAACTTTCGGCTACTCGATCATTTACTTAATGATCATGTTCGCCGCCTTATTGGTCGACCATTATGTGGCATTAACCTTATGAAACTGACCCACCACGAACAGACACCGCATCCGGAGCATCCATTCGCCGAATATATCCGTATTCTCGGCAAAGGCAAAAAAGGCTCAAGGCCGCTAACGCAGGATGAAGCCTATCAGGCTATGAAGATGATCCTGGCGGAAGAAGTGCTGCCTATCCAGCTGGGCGCATTTTTGATGTTGATGCGGGTCAAGGAAGAAACCCCGGAAGAATTGGCCGGTTTTGCTCAAGCCGCGCAGGAGTCATTCAATCTTGCCGGACATTCTGTGACAGTCGACCTGGACTGGTCATCCTATGCCGGCAAACGCCGCCATCTGCCCTGGTTTCTTTTATCAGCCCTGTTGCTGGCAGAAAACGGCATCAAGGTTTTTATGCATGGCTCGGAAGGCCATACGGCCGGCAGAATTTACACGCAGGACGTGCTGAAATTTTTAAACCTTCAGCCAGCCGATTCCATTGCCGAAGCCGTACAGCAGATTGAGCAGCATAACTTCAGTTATCTATCGCTGGAGCATTTTTGCCCGAAACTGCATGAGATTATAGAACTGCGGCCTCTGCTGGGATTGCGCTCGCCGGTTCATACCCTGGTGCGCCTTTTAAATCCGTTCAATGCCGACTACAGCATTCAAGGCATTTTTCATCCCGGCTACCGCCCGGTTCATCAGCAGGCTGCGGCCTTATTGAACCAGCCTCATATGGCCGTATTGAAAGGCGAAGGCGGCGAGACCGAACGCAATCCGGATATGGATTGCCTGGTGCAAAGCGTACACAACGGGCAATTATCGGATGAAAACTGGCCGGCTTTGTTCACGCACCGCCATGTCAAGCCGGAACTGCTCGATCCGCAAGAGTTGGCATTGATCTGGCAAGGCAGCATTGAGGATCAATTTGCGGAAGGCTCCATCATCGGCACAGCCGCGATTGCGCTGAAACTATTAGGCAAAGCCGATACGCAGCAGCAGGCGCACGAGTTGGCTACGGCTTATTGGAAAGGCAGGGATAAGCAAAAATTCGCAAGCCCCTAGCATGCTTGATCCATGATCGCCAAGCGCATGCTGTCGCTCATACTGCTTTATTTGCTCCTGTTGCTGATCGTTTTCCTGTTTCAGCGAAAACTGATCTACCTCCCCTCTCAACTTGAGCCAGAGCACCAGCAGGAGTTGGCCCAACAGTTGAATCTCAAGCTCTGGCCGACGAACGACGATTACCTCGGGCTGATTTCACAAACGCCGTCTGTGGCTGATAAAGGAACCATTGTCGTGTTCCATGGCAACGCAGGCTCAGCAATCAACCGCATCTATTATTCGCAAGCCCTGGAAAAGCTTGGTTACCGCGTCATCCTGGCCGAGTATCCGGGCTATGGCGCCAGAGCAGGCGATCCTTCGGAAACGGTATTGGTTTCGAATGGCATTGCAACAGTAAAACAGGCCCTGCATGACTTTGGCGGGCCGATTTTTCTGTGGGGCGAATCGCTGGGAGGCGGAGTGGTTTCGGGTATCGTAGCCAGCGGACAGGTTCCGGTAAAAGGCATCGCCCTAGTCACGCCATTTGACAGCCTGGCCAATGTTGCTCACCATCATTACCGATTCCTGCTGGTAAGATGGCTACTCCGTGACCAATTCGACAACGTCGAGAATCTGCGGCACTACACTGGAAACACGGCCGTTGTACTGGCCGAAGCCGATGAAATCATTCCTGTGAAATACGGAGAGAACCTATTCGATTCACTGCAACATCCAAAAAAACGCTGGATATTCAAAAACGCCAGCCATAACAATCTGCCGCTGGCTCCCGGCCTGCCCTGGTGGCAAGAGGTGATGCAATTTGTTTCAGATTAAAACGAAATAGCATCGATAGCCGCACTGACCTTGTACATATACTGTAAGCCGATCATTGTTTCACTATCGGCAGTATGATTAACCCATATTACTTTTATCTGCCCTTCCAGTTCCATCTGCTCAAAGTCAAACACAGTCGTCAGTCCCTCTTCAACGGCCGTTGTTCCCTCCAGAAGAATCATTAAACCGCCTGCCGAAACATTGACGGTAGTAAATTCCCAATATTCACCGTTTAAAAAGATCCGTCCTGGAACAGCCAGATTTTCTCTGTGAAATTTTCTCGTATACGGCCGATTACCCTCGCTATGACTGATATGTTTAAATTCCATAGCGATGAAAGCACGCTCATCATCCATATCGATTCTGACAACTTCAGCATTGCCAACTAAACGCAGCTCCGGAAGATGCACATCAATCATTGTCGACGCCGACAATGTCTTATAAAGATCTCGGACATTCTCATAACCCTGCCTGCTGTCCAATTCAGCAAGTGCTCCGGTTATTGACATATTCTTGACAGTAACCGCTCTCTTTTCTCCGCCCATAACAATCGAACCGTTCGATGTTAAATTTTTACGATAAGGTCGCTTTACGTAGAACACCTGGGACATCTCCTTGCTTGATTATCTGTTAATGTCGGCTCGTTTGCTGTACAAGACTATGACATATCATTATATTGCTGAGCTTATATTATCGTTTGTTTTTTTAACTCTAACCATATTCTTCAGTATTTTAATTCCTCTGCTCTACCATGAAGAAACCATTCATATTGCCTCTATTACTTTCTCTAACCGCCTGCGCAACCATACCGCCAAAGAATAGCGATAATATCTGCGCGACTTTCAGAGAAAAAGATGACTGGTATAACGATGCCAGAAAATCATTTCAAAAATGGGGGATACCTGTCCATGTTCAAATGGCGATCATGCATCAGGAATCGCATTTTGTCGCCGATGCGAGACCTCCCCGCCCCTGGCTGTTAGGTATCATTCCCTGGTTTAGGTCCAGCAGCGCCTATGGCTATGCGCAGGCCAAGGATGAAACTTGGGACAGTTATGTCGATAATGCCGGCAGTTGGTGGGCCGACCGTGATGAATTTGACGATGCCGCCGATTTTATCGGCTGGTATTGCAGTATCAGTTACAAGAAGCTGGGCATCCCAAAATGGGACACAAAAAATTTATATCTTGCTTATCATGAAGGGCATGGCGGTTATATGCGCAAGAGTTATCTGAAAAAACCATGGCTGATGCAGGTAGCCAGCAAAGTAGCCAGGCGCGCGCAAATATTTCAAAGCCAATTAAATACTTGCAAGAAGAATTAAACAGCAAAAGACGGTTTTTTGATAAACTACATGCCTCACATTTACCGTATGAGAGGAGGGGAAACCGTGAGAAAACTTCAAACTCGAATTCTTTCAGTTATTACAATTATTCTTGTAGGAATCACTATGTTTTCAATGGCTAATGCCACAACACCCGAAGAAAATAAAGCTGCCGGCGAAGCGTTCCTCGCAGAAAATGCCAAAAAGCCCAATATCATCACGACAGCAAGCGGTCTGCAATACGAAATCCTGAAAAAAGGCGAAGGCGCGACACCGTCCGCCACTGATAATGTAACTGTACATTACAAGGGCACAACAATTGACGGCAATGAGTTTGACAGCTCCTACAGCCGAGGCGAACCCGCCACATTTCCGCTTAACCGCGTCATTCCTGGCTGGACCGAAGGCGTTCAATTGATGCAGGAAGGCGCTCAATATCGTTTTTATATTCCTTCAGAATTAGCCTATGGCGCTCACGGCGCAGGCCGTCTGATTGGCCCGAACTCAACATTGATCTTTGATGTGGAATTGATCAAAATTCAATAAAAATGCCCATTTGGCGCGTAATACATCAATCTGCGCCATACCTGCAAATGCTATCGGCTGAAAAGCCATGCTGAAGCCGATAGCCAACCGATAGCCCCTGCCTTGTTTGACCATGCCTATTTACCAATTATTTGCCACAACACCCAAAGCGATGGAAACCATTCTTGCCGAAGAGCTTCAGGCTCTTGGCATTAAGCCTATCAAACAAACTCTGGCGGGCGTGGCGTTTGAAGGCGACCTAGAAACAGCTTATCGGGCATGCCTGTGGTCCAGAACGGCAAACCGAATTTTACTGGTGCTGAGTTCTTTTGAAGTCAAAACCCAGGATGATCTTTACTACGGTGTCAAGCGGATCAATTGGTTTGAGCATTTGCAACCGGAAGGCAGTTTTGCTGTCTCGTTCAGCGCCAAGAACTCACCTGTTATCAACAATACTCATTTTGGGGCTTTAAAAGTTAAAGATGCGATCGTTGACCAAATGCGTGCCAAATTCCAGAAACGTCCGAACATCAATACCGAGCAGCCTGATATCCGCATCAATGTTTATCTACAAGGAACCACAGCGCAGCTCAGCCTGGATCTTTCCGGCGAAAGCTTGCACCGGCGCGGTTATCGCGATATCAATATTAAAGCGCCGATAAAGGAAAACCTGGCTGCGGCCATATTGCTGCGTAGCGGCTGGCCTCAAATCGCCCTACAGCATGGCTCGCTGATCGACCCGATGTGCGGCTCAGGAACCTTGCTGCTAGAAGGTGCAATGATCGCGGCCGATTACGCGCCCGGCCTGTTGCGTGATTATTTCGGTTTTATTGGCTGGAAAAAACACGATGCCGCATGCTGGCAAAAATTGCGCGCCGAAGCCGAACAGCGGAAAGCGGTCGGGCTTGAGAGACTGCCGGTTATCGTCGGTTTTGATCAGAACCGCCACGCCATCAATGCCGCTTTAACGCATATTACCAATGCCGGTCTACAACATAAGATCCATGTCGAACGCCGCGATATCAGCGATGCACAACCAGCGGAAAGCTGGAAACCCGGCTTGATCGTCTGCAATCCGCCGTATGGCGAGCGGCTCGGCGATGAACAGGAAACAGCCGAGCTATACAAGCGCTTCGGCAATACGCTGAAAACGCATTTTACCGGCTGGAAAGCCGCCATGATCATCAGTAATCCGGAATTGGGCTTCCGTCTAGGAATCCGCTCGCAAAAGCCGATTACGCTGTTCAACGGTGCACTCGAATGCAAGCTCTTGCGCTTTACCATTGAAGAAAGCGCTTTTTTCACGCCCAAGGCCAAAACGCAGGATGAAAGGCTGGATCAAATTACTGAAGCCAGCAAGAAGCCGTCTGTCGATGCCAGCGCCGATATGTTCGCCAATCGGCTAAAAAAGAATCTCAAAAAGCTCTCCAAGTGGGCTCAGCAGAATAAAATCAGCTGCTATCGGATTTACGATGCCGATCTTCCGGAGTACGCGGTCGCCGTTGATATTTATCAGAGTGAGCAAACCTGGGTCAATGTCCAGGAATACGAACCGCCCAAAAGTATCGATCAGCACAAAGCCGACCAGCGATTGGCCGGCGTGCTGGCAGAAATACCGCGCGTGCTCCAGATAAGCCCGAATCAGGTCTTCCTGAAAATACGCCGCAAGCAGAAAAGCACCGACCAGTATGAAAAGCACGGCGATTCCGGCGTGTTTCATGTTGTCGAAGAAGGCGGCTGCAAAGTGCTGGTCAATTTTGAAGACTATCTGGATACGGGCCTGTTTCTGGATCACCGGCCTATCCGCCTCATGATCCAGCAACAGGCCAAAGGCAAGCGCTTCCTGAATCTGTTCGCCTACACCGGTAGCGCGACCGTTCATGCGGCCCGCGGTGGTGCCCAATCAACCACGACGGTCGATATGTCTAATACGTATCTCAATTGGGCCAAAAAGAACATGCAGTTGAACAACATGCAGGGAGAACACGAGTTCATTCAAGCAGATTGCTTGGATTGGCTGGCAACCGAAGCCAAGCAGCCTTACAGCCGTCAGTATGATTTGATTTTTCTCGACCCACCGACTTTTTCCAATTCAAAACGCATGGATGACGTGTTTGACGTGCAAACCGACCATGTATCGATGATCAAGAATGCGATTTCACTGTTGGCGCCAGATGGCGTTTTATACTTCTCGACCAATTTCAGACGCTTTAAACTCGACAGTTCAGCCCTGTCCGGGCTAGTTATTGACGATATTACCGCGGACACTATCCCGGAAGATTTTGCCCGCAATCCCAAAATCCATTATTGCTGGAGAATCAGGCATGGTGCGTAAAGTCAAAATTCTGGTTTCTGGCCGGGTTCAGGGCGTCTATTTTCGCGCCTTTACCCAGAACAAGGCCAAACAGTTAGGTGTGAAAGGCAGCGCTCGAAACCTGGCGGACGGACGCGTTGAAATTATTGCCGAAGCCAAGAGCCCAACAATCGAAGAGTTCGTAAAATGGTGCAGCAAAGGACCTGTAACGGCCCGCGTTGATCATATCGAAACGGCCGAATTACAGCCCGATGAACAATTAACGTCGTTCGATATAATAAGATAAATCCGTTTACGCTTGGTTTATTCGCTGGCCCAGACAGATTGTGTCTCACTTAATTTTTATTAGCTCCGAGCTGGCTCTGGATGGCCGCTTTAAATAGCAATCCAGTACTTTTTATCGAGCGCCATCAGAAATATTTTTTTAGATCCATGCCGGCATAAAGCGGTGCCACCTGTTCTCCGTAACCGTTGAACTTTTCAGTGTTGCGCTTGGCCGTAAAAATGCTGCTGCCTAGCACTCGCTCGCGTTTCTGGCTCCAGCGAGGATGGGAGACTTCCGGATTGACGTTGGCGTAAAAACCATATTCCCTCGGCGCGCTTTTATTCCAGGCCGTATCAGGCATGTTTTCCAGCAGACGGATTTTAACGATTGCCTTGATGCTCTTGAAGCCGTATTTCCACGGCACAACCAAGCGTAATGGCGCGCCGTTCTGGTTAGGCAGATCGTCATCATACATGCCGGTAGCCAGGATCGTTAACGGATGCATGGCCTCATCAATTCTTAGTCCCTCCACATAAGGCCATTCCAAAACGCTGGTTCGCTGACCGACCATGACATCCGGATTGTATAACGTTGTAAACTCGACGAATTTTGCATTTGAGGTTGGCTCAAACCGCTTCAGCATCTTGCCCAGCGGAAAACCTATCCACGGCACGACCATAGACCAGGCTTCCACACAGCGGAAACGGTAGATGCGTTCCTCTAAAGAATTGTCCTTTAAAATATCTTCCAAATTATAAACGCCCGGCCTGTTTACCTCACCTTCTACCGTTACGCTCCACGGTCTGGTTTTTAGCGCCCGCGCCAACTTCGATGCATCCTGTTTATTGGTAGAGAATTCATAATAATTCGTATAGCTGGTGACATCTTCGTAATCAGTCGGCACCAAAGGTTCCGAATAAGGCCCTGTGAGCACATCGGCATACTTGCCGCTTTCTGCATCAGCCAATCCTGGCAGCATCAGTGCCGCAGAGCCGACGACCGTTGCTTTAATGAATTGCCGGCGTGACTCAAAAACCGCCCGGTCGGTGATTTCGCTGCTTAAAATGTTTGCTTTGACTTTGATCAACATAGTTACGCCCCTTGTGCCATATATTTACGGCTCAACCAATAATCGGCACTGACATAGCGGCCGCCGCCCATAAAAAACAATACCAGCAGCATGATGAAGTAAGTCGCGGCAAACTCAATACCATTGTTGAGCACGACAAAATTGCCTTTTTCGGTCAGCCAAGCATAATCGCCATATTGCTGCAGTATAGATTTGGCCTGTTCCAGACGTTCCATTGCCGCTATTGTTCTATCCGTCGCGAATAAGCCGCTGTCTCCGGCAATTGCCAGCCAGCCGTACTGCCAATGCACCGCGACGGCTGCAACGACCATCACCACCATGAGCGGAATAGTAATCAAGCGCACGCCAAACCCAAACAGCAAAAATAAAGCCCCCAGAATCTCAACCGTTATCGTCAACAGAACCATCAACCAGGGCAGCGGCATGCCCAATCCCCACTCTGGATTACCGAACCAGTCGACAGTACTGCTAAAGCTGGCGATTTTTTTGGTACCGGCCATCCATAAAACAGGGGCGAGGTAAAGTCTCAGCAGTAACGGCGCAAGAAAATCCAGCACTTTAGCTTTATCTAACCATTTCGACAGTCGCCGGCCCCAAACAACGCTTTCATCTACTACAGTGGCAAAATCAATATCTCTAATATTCATGATAAGCCATTCTCCTTATTAGTCATTCAGTTATAACAGCCATAGCCTTAATCGTAAGATAACTCAAATATGAAATCTGTGTCTTGATTATTTCGGTTGGAAAGGCTCAGGAATTTTCTGTTCTAATTACAATTATGGCTGTGTATCCGTTTGGGATTGTAATCTAGCGGATGACAATCCTCGCAACGGCGGACGCATCATCGATGATTTCTCAAGACGGATGCTGATGACTAAGCCAGTCACGCACACCCAAGCCCGCGCACAGACCGGTGGCGAAGCAGGCCGTGAGCAGATATCCGCCAGTAGGAGCTTCCCAGTCAATCATCTCGCCGGCGACGAACACGCCGGGAATAGTAGTGAGCATAAGGTTTTGATCGAGGCTGCTGAAGCGCACGCCACCGGCAGTGCTGATCGCTTCGGCGATGGGGCGAGTTGCCCGCACTGTGATCGGTAAGGACTTGATGGTCGCCGCCAGCGTAGCCATATCGGCAAATTGTTCCTTACTGAGAACCTCGCGCAGCAGAGCCATCTTGACGCCGGCAATACCGAGCCGACTTTGCAAATGGCTAGATATCGACCGTGATCCGCGCGGTTTGCTGATTTCGGCAAGCACCTTCTCAGCGTCGCGTCCGGGCGCCAGATCAAGCGTGAAGGTAGCACTTCCATGGATATTCAAGTACTCACGCAGCCGCTGCGAAAACGCATAGATTAGGCTGCCTTCGACACCGTGCATGCTAATCATCATTTCGCCTTGCCGCCGCTCGGTATGCCCCTGAATGTCAGTAAAAGTCAGCGCCACCGATTTAAGGGGCGTTCCAGCGAATTTGTCTCGCAAATATGAACTCCACGCCACTTCAAAGCCACAATTAGCGCTTTGCAATGGCGCGATCTCTACGTTGCGTGCCTGCAGCCATGACACCCAAGCACCATCTGATCCCAGCTGCGGCCAGCTGGCTCCTCCCAACGCCAACACCGTCGCCTGCGGCTTGATTGAAATTTCGCCTCTCGGATTGGCCAGTCTCAACGAGCCATCAGCGTTCCAGCCCAGCCAGCGGTGGCGCACATGCAGATGTACACCAGCGCTGCGAAGGCGATGCAGCCAAGCCCGTAGCATCGGCGCAGCTTTCATCCGTGTGGGAAATACTCGGCCTGAGCTGCCGATAAAAGTATCGATGCCCAGCCCGTGTACCCATGCGCGCAAGGCGCTCGGCGGCAATCGGTCGAGACATGCTTGCAGCTGCGGTTGATGATCGCCATAGCGGATGCAAAAGGTGTTATAGGATTCGCTATGCGTGATATTCAAACCGCCGATACCGGCCAACAAAAACTTGCGGCCGAGAGATGGCATGGCATCATAAACATCGACTTGTATACCCGCAAGACAAAGCGCTTCAGCAGCCATCAGCCCAGCTGGCCCTCCTCCAATAATGGCGACTTGCTGGGTGATGTAATCGGGCTGAGCAGTGTAATTATTCATAGAGTTAGAATATAGGTATTTGAGGCGATTCTCATTTTAACTTAAATGCCGCAGTCAATAGCTCGAACACACAAAAAATTGAAGATCGATGTGAATTGGCAATAAAAATTAGTTTTTTAGCACAAAAAATATAATAAAAAGACGAAAGGATCACTTAAGTTAAGTCAGATATAAATGCTCAGCTACAGCTAAATAGCCTGAGGAGTAATATTTTATGATTCTGACAAAATTTAAACTTAACGATGGTACTGAGTATTTTGCAGAAGCTTATGTTGACGGACACCTGATTAATCCGAGATTTACACCTGAATCTGTCCCTGAAACCCCTTTTATCATCCATGCTGAAAATATATTTTCAGTGCATGCTCTAGTTGATGGATACACCTTATGCGTAGGCGTCTTTGATAATCTCAATGATGCCTTATATTGCGCTAAATATCGCCCTATTTGACATTAGGAGACCCCAAAATATAAATATATGCTAATCAGCGTTCGCCATTTGGCATGGTGCGCCAAAGTGTGACTCAAGGCATATGATAAGCATTCGACACAATATCTCTCTCCGAGGTAGATCAGTAGCATGTGAAGTTTATGACATGAGATTCTTATTATCGCTTATGAAAAAATTTAAATTTGGTGACAATACTGAATGTTTGGCAGAAGATTTCATTGATGGCCACTTAGTCAATCCGGTTTTTAAGAATGGACTATTCCCAGAATCACCTTTCATTCTTCGTGTGGAGCATCAATTTTCAGTTCATAACTTGGTTAACGGATGCCTCAAATGTTTGGGCGTATTTAACAGCCTCAATGATGCCTTGAATTATGCTAAAAATGGCTATTCTTGGCGTAATGAAACTTATGCTTAATGTTCTGTTACCCCATGTTATTGATGGAGAAAGACGCAGTCGTTGTGCCAGCTCTCGAGCACTCGAGAGCCGATACTTTTTCGATGCGCCGGACAATCCAAATGTTTTTGGCAAAATAGACCGTAAGTGATATCAACCGTGGCGAGCCGAAGCCCTTGCTGAATTGTTCGAAATCAGACACAACGCCTCTCGACTGTCCATTATTTATCTTTGTCAATAACATAAAACTCGATGAACCCGATACTGCCGATTTAATAGTGACACAGCCTCTGCAAGATGAGAGCTTAGCGGCAACTCAGCAATCAAAAAATTCTTAACACAGTTATTTCTCTATCTTCCTACAGGATGAAATCAAAGGCTGGCTTCTATTTCTATACTGACTATGACGTGCAAATCTGCTATTACGCAATTTAACTAATTGATTTATTTGACTTGTATATTTAGCATCATTTAACACGTCAACGGACTTTCCCGGGTGCAATATTGCCCATCCACTAGTGGAGGTGATTTATGATGACTCGTTACTTGTTTTTGTTTTGTTTTAGCTTGAGTCTTGGTTTAGCGGCTTACGCGGCCGACCCTGACCAGCCCAAAGCTAATGTGGCGGCCGAAAAGCCCGCTAAAAGCAATGCAACTGCGATCGGAGACGAGACGGGAATGTGTTTTAAAGGAACGAGTTGCGATGGTGAGAGAATTGGTTATAAGACCATTCCTGACTGCAAAAAAGCAAGAGGTAATAGCTGGTATGGACACACTATAATAGGAGGACATGACAAATGTGTTAGTAAAGATAGAGATCATTTGGATTGGAAATAATCTGTTATATTCTGGATACTATATATTTTGCGTAGAGACTTTGGATGAAGCGATGGTGCATTACGGAACGCCTGAGATTTGCAATACCGATCAGGGGTGGACAATTCACCCGCGAAGCCTTCACTAGTAAACTCAAAACCCATCAGATCCAGATTAGCATGGACGACAAAGCCTCCCGGATCGATAATGTCTTTGTGGAACGGCTCTGGCGCTGCTTAAAGCCTGAAAAAATCTACCTGAAAATGCATGAAACACCTCAGTAAGCTGAATGCTAATTCTGCTTCTACAATGAAGAAAGACGCCATCAGGAATTAGAGCAAAGAACATCGGATGAAGTGTATTATGCTGACCTTGTTAATGAATAGAAAGCAGCATAACTCGGCAGGGTTATCACTTAAGAATGATAAATGACTGTCCAATCAGCGGAGCCACATCTGTTACTACACAAATAATCGATGTATAACCAATTTATTCTTTTTCCATATTGAATATGTAATATCAAATGATAAATAACCACTGCCATATGTTGACCCGCTGTATCGTTTGCACGATTATTGCTATCAGTTAATAAACTATGGAACCGAATCACTTTAATATTTTCAGTGATATTCCCCTTCAACTACCCGAAGAGCTATTTGACTGTATACTCAAGCAGGATAATATTCGTATTGAACGAATCGTTTCCAGAGGCCATGTTACACCTGAAGGCTATTGGTATGATCAAGTCTTTGATGAATGGGTCATTCTGCTCCAGGGTCGGGCAATTGTCGCTTATGAACAAGACCAAGTGTGCTTCACATTAAAAACCGGTGATTATTTGTTCATCCCTGCGCATGTCAAACATCGCGTCGAATGGACTATGCCGGAAATTGATACTGTCTGGCTGGCAATTCACTTGCTTAAAAGAGATAGTTAATCATGAAGATAGGTCTACAGACATGGGGATCCAATGGCGACATCCGGCCTTTATTGGCTTTATCCGAAGCGTTACAAAAGGCGGGGCACCAGGTAACACTGGCAGCCAGCAGTATTGATAACAGCAGCTATACGGATATTTGCCAACGGCTGGCTATTGGCTACCAGCAAGTACCTGCACATATCGATTTTGATATGCCTGCCTTTGCGCAAAAAACGTTCAGAATGAACACATTGCAATGGCTTAATGCTTTACTTGAAGCGGTCTTCTTTCCGTACGAGCAGACTATTTATGAAGCATCCAAGCAATTGGTTGAAGAAAATGACTGCGTGATCGGCCATCACTTTTTGTACCCATTGAAGCTGGCTGCCAGTAAACAGAAAAAGCCACATGTTAGCGTAACATTTTGTCATGGCGCAATTTCCATGGCAGAGCAACCACCTTTTAAGTTTCCTGATTTGAGCCCTTTAATTAACCGCTTTCAATGGCATATTTTGGATTATATTTTTGATTTTGCGCTAAAAAACAATCTTAGCAAGCTCTGGCTTAGCGAGGGCATGCCTGCTTTTAAACATGTTTTTCCCGAATTGTTAAATTCGGATTTTCTTAATCTGGTAGCTGTTGATCCGCTTTTTTGCCCTTATCAGAACCAATGGCATCCGATCCATCAGAATTGTGGCTTCTTGAATTTATCAGACACGGCTGAAACCTGGTTAATTTCTGAGGATCTGCAAGAGTTTATTAAACAAGGAGAAAAACCTGTTTATATGACATTCGGTAGCTTACAGCAAGCAGTGCCTGATTGGAGCATGGATCTATTTATTAAAGCCGCTCAGAAGACAAACTGCCGCGCAATTATTCAAACCAGTTCCGATAGATATCCACCCGAAACGCAGCATGGAGATATTTATTTTATTGGCAAGCATCCTCATCAAGCTGTCTTCAAACACTGCGCAGCTGTTGTACATCATGGCGGTGCCGGAACTACTCATTCCGCTACGCTCAGCGGTTGCCCTTCAGTTGTAGTGCCTTTCATGGATGAGCAACTGTTCTGGGCTTGCCAACTTCAACATTTAAACCTTGCCCCAGCCCCTCTGCCGGCAAGGAATGCAACCGCAACAGCATTATCAGAAAGAATACGAGAAGTATTACAATCAGAAAGCATGCGGTTAAATGCTCTTAAAGCCAAAAACAAAATTGATCCAGGGCAAGGGGCCCGGCGGGCCGTGCAGCTGCTGGCAGCGGCTCT
>NZ_JADMKV010000170.1 GCF_015476545.1 Methylobacter sp. BlB1
TTTGGCACATCGTGATGCCGCAGGGAAGAGGAGGAGTCCATACCATTATCCTATGGCTCTGACCTTACAAGCAGCCATCCATCATACGGCCATGTCAATGAAGTTCATCATTTACTTCTCTAAAAATTGTAATGCCCATGAGTCCTGTGATAGATCAAGGCACTATAGCTCTAATTGATAGGGAAAAATTTTTTGTTAACTATATATACTCGTCTACTCTCTTTGCCAAAATTATGAGCAACATAAGAAACATATTCATTTAAACCTAGAGAAGATAGATAAGAGTCAATCAAATCTTCTTCATAGCTATTTTTCTTTTCCATAGTTAAATGAGATAAGAGCCATGTTTTTCTCTTAGAAACATAAATATTCGGTGTTATACAGTTTATATCTTCAATATCTTCCCAATTTGTAATACTTACACATATAAAGTATTCATTAAATTGTTCACCTAAATAATCGGGGGCTTCTTTGAGGATATTGGAAACCAACTCAATTGCTTCACGTATTAGAATTTTATTTTTTCCATCAAAATCAATGTCATTCAAAAAATGAATATTTGCCCACCTTGAGAATAAAGGTATTTCTTCAAAAGTGTCATAATCTGAAAAATATAATTCAATATTGTCCAATCCCTCTTTTTTCAATAGTGAAATAAATTCTTTTTCATACTTTTTCATAGCCAATCGTCCACATTCCAACCATGTTCTTGTAACCACTTTAAAGTTTTCTTAGAGAATGATGGCGAACCATCATGGGTAGAGCCATCTTGATTTAGAGCTGGTCGTTTGCCTTTAACTTGTTCAGAGTGATGTGCATGCCATTGACTCCCAGGAACACTTGGTTCTGGTTTATCAATACGGTGAATTTCAACAGGACCTTGCCCTTTGTTTACTTTTTTCTGAGCATCTTTAGGAGTACATGATAACCCTAACGGATCAACCCAATTAATGGGATTAACCGCATACTGGAACAGGTTCACGCCGCCAGCCAGGCCAATCGGGTCCTGATGGATAAATCGCCCCGCCTGGGGATCGTAATACCGGTTCAGGTTGTAGTGTAACCCGGTTTCCTCGTCATAATACTGTCCTTGAAACCGCAACGGATTGTCGATCTCGGCCACATCGGCCAGCGCCAGCGCGCCATAGGCCCGGTAGCGGGCCGACCAGACGATCTTGCCGTCCGCATCGGTCAGCTCGCGCGGCGTGCCGAGGTGATCCAGGTGGTAGTAATAGAC
>NZ_JADMKV010000171.1 GCF_015476545.1 Methylobacter sp. BlB1
TCCCGCCCGCGATATGGTAGGCTTCACTGGCGCCTTCCATTTGGGCGAGGAACCAAAGCCGCTGTTGGGAGAAGGACAGCGGCAGGCGCTGGTCACGGTCGGCATGAGGGATAGGAGTATCCTTTAATTGCTTGCGTTTTAATTTTCCGGCTATCGCTTGTTTAACTAATGCTTCGCGTTCAAGCGTTGATAATTTATCCGTGGAATAACTTTTCATGCTACTGTCCTTGACTTAGGTTGAAACATAATTTTCGCCATGATTGATACTCCTCAAGAATCATTTATAGACTTCATAACTTGTAGATTCCATAACCTGCGCTAAATCATCCTCATCAAACTGAGCCAATTGCGCATCAATGATCCGCTCTGCAAGAAATGAAAGTACTGGCGCCATGAAGACATCATGCAGCACCAGCTCAACCTCGAATTGCTGCTTGATTTCAAGCACCAACTTGACTACCAGCAAGGAATGCCCGCCCAGCTCGAAGAAATTATCGTGGCGGCCGACCTGCTCGATCCCTAGAAGATCCTGCCAGATGTCAGCCAGGGTTTGTTCAGTCTCGCCTTGCGGCGCTTCATAGCCGCGCGCAGCGTAGGCATCGCCGTCCGGCGCCGGCAGGGCCTTGCGGTCCAGCTTGCCGTTGGCGGTCAAGGGCAGCGCGGCCAGCTGCACGAAGGCGGCCGGCACCATGTACTCGGGCAGCGCCTCGGCCAGATAAGCTCGCAGGTCATCCACGGCCAGATCGTCAGCGCCGGTGTAGTAGGCCACCAGCCGCTTGCCGCCGGCCCCGTCCTCGCGGGCCAGCACGGCCGTTTCGCGGACCGCCGGATGGTCGGCCAGCCGGGCCTCGATCTCGCCCAGCTCGATGCGGAAGCCTCTAATCTTGACCTGGAAGTCGTTGCGACCGAGGAATTCGATGCTGCCGTCTTCCCGCCAACGGCCCAGGTCGCCGGTCTTGTACAGCCGCGCCTGGGGATCATGGCTGAACGGATTGGCGATGAAGCGCTCGGCGGTCAGTTCGGGTTGATTCAGGTAGCCTTTCGCCAGCCCGGCGCCGCCCACGTACAGCTCGCCCACGGCACCGACCGGGACGGGCGTAAGATGATCGTCCAGCAAGTAAACGCGGGTGTTGGCGATGGGCTTGCCAATCGGCGGCAGCCCCTCGCCTCCCGCCGGCACTGTGCAGGAGGTCGAAACGACGCTGTTCTCGGTCGGGCCGTAGTTGTTGACCACTT
>NZ_JADMKV010000172.1 GCF_015476545.1 Methylobacter sp. BlB1
ATGGCCAAAGAAAAATTTACACGTACTAAGCCACACGTAAACGTAGGCACCATCGGTCACGTTGACCATGGCAAAACGACTCTGACAGCCGCATTGACGAAAGTCATGGCTGAGCTGCAAGGTGGCGAAGCTAAAGCTTTTGATCAAATCGATAATGCACCTGAAGAAAGAGCGCGTGGTATTACTATCGCCACTTCGCACGTAGAATATGAATCAGCTACCCGTCACTATGCGCATGTGGACTGCCCAGGCCATGCTGACTATGTGAAGAACATGATTACCGGTGCGGCCCAGATGGACGGCGCCATTCTGGTTTGTTCCGCTGCGGATGGTCCAATGCCACAAACAAGAGAGCACATCCTGTTGTCCAGACAGGTAGGCGTGCCTTACATCGTCGTATTCCTGAATAAAGCCGATATGGTTGACGATCCGGAACTGATCGAACTGGTTGAAATGGAAATCCGTGAATTGCTGGATATGTATGAATTCCCGGGCGATGAAACCCCGATTGTTATCGGTTCAGCTTTAAAGGCACTGGAAGGCGATACCAGCGATATCGGCGTACCGTCTGTGGTTAAGTTGGTAGAAGCCTTGGATAGCTACATTCCTGAGCCGGAAAGAGCGGTCGACGGCGCGTTCCTGATGCCGATCGAAGACGTATTTTCAATTTCAGGCCGTGGTACGGTAGTTACTGGTCGTGTTGAGCGCGGTATCATTAAAGTAGGTCAAGAAGTTGAAATCGTCGGCATCAGGCCTACGATTGTCACCACTTGTACTGGTGTGGAAATGTTCCGCAAATTGCTGGATCAAGGTCAGGCAGGCGATAACGTGGGTGTGCTGTTGAGAGGCACAAAAAGAGACGAAGTCGAGCGTGGTCAGGTGTTGGCGCATAAAGGCACTATTAAACCGCATTCAAACTTCAAGTCAGAAATCTACGTCTTGTCTAAAGATGAAGGTGGTCGTCATACGCCGTTCTTCAACGGTTACCGTCCGCAGTTTTATTTCAGAACCACTGACGTAACCGGCGCAGTGACCCTGCCAGAAGGCGTGGAAATGGTGATGCCAGGCGATAACATTGCTGTAGAAGTCAAACTGATTTCGCCGATCGCTATGGAAGAAGGTTTGCGTTTTGCTATTCGCGAAGGCGGACGTACCGTCGGTGC
>NZ_JADMKV010000173.1 GCF_015476545.1 Methylobacter sp. BlB1
TTGTTGTGTCAGGCTTTGTTGTGTCAGGCTTTGTTGTGTCAGGCTTTGTTGTGTCTGGCTTTGTTGTATCAGGTGTTGTTGTATCAGGTGTTGTTGTGTCAGGTGTTGTTGTGTCAGGCGTTGTTGTATCAGGTGTTGTTGTGTCAGGTGTTGTTGTGTCAGGTGTTGTTGTATCAGGTTTTACTGCACCCGATAATATCAGTTCCGCCAATGTACTTAAGTCGAAGGATGCCGGATCGGATGATGCTTCGGCGAAAGGTGCTGCATCTTGCTGGCAGCTAGCTTCAGTGCTGGGAACCTTGGAAGTAAGCAGATAGCTAGACACAGCCTGATCCACGCAGGACGAAAGAGAAAGCGACGTATGTCCCCAGCCTTCAAGCGTCAGCAGGGCCGAATTGGGCAGGAGGCTGTGCGCTTGCAGGGCGCCTTCATACGGCGTTATGGGGTCGAAACGGTTGGCAACGAGGAGTATCGGTTCTGTGGTCGTTTGGGTAAACGGGCCGAGATAGCGATCTGGATCGTTACCCTGCCAAACGGCACAAGGGCTGGATTGCCAGGCCGCGAAGCGCCCAAATATCCCGACATTGGCCTCGGCGGCTTCTCCCGCCGAAGACCAAGCCGCGTGATTATCGGGATTGATGGAATCGCTGCACATGACCGCGAATTGCTGGGCGGCACGCGTCAAATCATCGGGATTGGGTGTGCTGCCCAGGGCAGCAGTTAAAGCAGAAAATGCACTTCCCGCCCTGAAGGCTGTGTATATCGAGCCATTAGTGATAGTGCCGTAAAGTTCATTCAAGGCGCTCGCCAACAGTGACCATTCCGATGAACTCGCCAGCGCACTGATAACCGTTTCAATGAATCGGTCATAGGTCAGGTCAACGGGACCTTTGGTCGGATCGATCATGTGGATAGGAGCCATCCGCAGGTAACCGACCAGGAAATCAAACTTGATGGTCGCCGCATCGCCGAAGGAGCACTGCGCGACACCTGCTTGATCGCAAAGGCGTAAGAATTCATTCAGCGTCGCCTGCGCCCCTTTATCTATACCGAATCTCGTGGTAACGGGCAGGTTAAAGCCCTCGTTGCCATTGCCGGTAGTGTAGGCTATGGGATCAACAACGCCGTCCAGAACCATGGCCCGGATC
>NZ_JADMKV010000174.1 GCF_015476545.1 Methylobacter sp. BlB1
GCCGAGGAGAGGACTTGAACCTCCACTGGGTTGCCCCAACTAGCACCTGAAGCTAAACCATTGCTAGCTTCAACAAGAAAAAAGCCAGATTTAAAGCCATTTCTAAATGAAAGTTGATTGTAATTCTTGTTAACTGCTGTGACAAGAGTGTGACAATGTGACAAGTAGTGATTTTTGGTACTAAGAACTTTAGCTGTTGGTCTTCACATCTAAAATAGTTCACCTTACCTATAGAAAGGTACTCCCAAGCTCTCCCATCTACTGCGTAAACCGCCTAGGCTATCTGTTTTTACATACCATATTTTACAAGACTAGCTATTTTTCCTATCTATAAGCTCTAAATACTAAGTATTATATATTTAATATTAGTATAGTATATATAATATATAGCTAATCATGTATTACAATGTAGATTAGTTGCCATCCATAAAGAGTTGCTGGTTATAGCGATGTATTAATATAATATTATAATTTATATTAAAATCAATAATTTATGATTTTTATAGCTATTTAAATAGTCTTTAAATAAATATATTGAATCAATCATTGATTTATTATTTTAAATTTGATTAAATAGCGTTTCATTGTAATTTAATAGCCTTTAATCCCTCTTCAAATAATATCGATAAAAGCATTACTGAATCATACTAATCCATATCTATATAATACTAATAATTAATCATTATAAGTTAACACTTATAATTTAAATTAAGTCTATATAATATAGTTAAGATAGATAGTGGCTATCTGTCTAGTCTATATTCGTGTCTTATTTTTACTACATATAAGCAACTTAACTTAGTAACTAGTTTAAGTATATTAATTAAATGTACTTTATCTACTTTTGTTCGTGCAGTAATGAAAACCATATAGAGTAGATAGTCAGTAAATAGAGAACCTAATGCTTATTTCATAATACAAATTCAGCATTATTAAGTCTTTATTACTTTAGATCTTTATAGCAAGAGCGCATTAAATTCAATGGGTTACGAGCGTTTTTATGGGTTTTTGCCGTCATATTATGTGTGATTGCGCATTAAATATGCGTTATTGCGGCAGAGTTAGGCTTCCCTTTGTCCATTATTAATACACGAATCAGAGATATGAAACGTAGGATTTTAGTTAAAAAAAGTAATGTGCTAGCTA
>NZ_JADMKV010000175.1 GCF_015476545.1 Methylobacter sp. BlB1
TCTGGCCGAACTTCCGGAACTGATCAGCAATTGGCAAGACCTGCGCCATGGCTCCCTGAGTGAGTTTCCGGAACTGGCCTATTCAAGATCATGATCAACATGAGAGAGGTTAAAAGCAGAAAGCTGATTCTTCGATTGCTCAATGAATCGATCGAAGATTGTGGCAGAACCCCGACAAAGATCATGAAGAAACTTAATAACAAGGGAGATATAAAATGGAAGCGAATAAACTGAGTATGCTGAAATTTATCAAAAAAAGTTTTAATCAATATGTGCCGGCCTCGCTGCAACAGCCGCTCAAACGGTACTTCATCTGGCCACTCCAGAGGCTCATAATTTTCCTTAAGGATTTGTGGTTGCCGATTTATCGGATTGAGCGGTCCGGGTTAACGGTAATTCTGATTGGTCACGAAGCATGCGATCCTTTTAGTGATAAGGTATGCGACCCTTACATCATGCATTTACTCTATGCTGAATACCTTGACCCTCTAAGAATTGGCACTGTTCCGCTTTGGAGCCTGAATCGGGTGATGCGACGCTGGGAAAAGAAGGCAGATCTGATCATTTTTCGGCACAGAAGATTCCGGCCTCGAGGCGCAGCTGCTCGCCGCATGTTGAACATGCCGTACCATGTTGAGCAGATCATTGAACTTCCGCCCCCGGATGTCGACTTGCTGGCCTTCTTAATTAATTCTACAACCCGGCGCGATTTGAAAAAGATCAGGGATGCTGAATTTGAATATGAAATCACCCAAGACCCGGCACAACTGGATTTCTTTTATCACCAGATGTACCGACCGTTCGTTCAGGACCGGCACCGCGGATCCGCTAGAATCATTCCATGGGAGGTATTCCGTCGAATTTATGAAAAAGGTGAATTAATGCTGATTCGCAAGGCGGGCTTAGCAGTGGCCGGCAACTTGATTTCACAAACTGGCGATTGTTTATACAACAATCTGTTCGGCGTCTTGCATGCCGACAGAGAATTATTCAATGCGGGAAGCATTGCAGCCATCTATTGGTTTGCGATGGTCGAGGCACGCCGCCGCGGCTGCGCCACGGTGAGCATGCAATGCGCGCGCCCTTTCCTTAAAGACGGCGTTCTGGTTTACAAGAAGAAG
>NZ_JADMKV010000176.1 GCF_015476545.1 Methylobacter sp. BlB1
CGGCAACAGACAAGCCAAACCTAATGCTACCGCGTCACATCTCGACTCTACCGAACTGAGACAGTCAATGCCTGATGGTGTTGAGACTAATTTCAGCAGCTATAGATCGAGTTTGAACTACTACAGCTAATCATACTTTTTTATCGTAAAAACTACAGTAAAAACTACAGTAGTTTATTTTTCTTCATACTCCTTTTAACAACTTTACACGTCCTCAGATGTCGTCTATGCTATTGATTAAAGGACGTTATAAGTAGTATGCAGTTTTCTAATAGACTTTAGCCTCGAACTTTTAATGCGATGGTCGTGCGTTCGAATCGCACACGACCCACCAACAAGAACCTTGTAAATCAAGGACTTCAATCAAATGCCATCGGTTGAAGACGCTTTAAACTCAAGACAGTGCACAAATAAATGCGCATCTAGCGCGTGAATAAATTGCGCACTGATTGTTTAAATCGTTTTAGAGGCCGGCCATGGCAACCATCAGAAAATTATCCAACGGCAAATATCGCGCCGACATTCGCAAGAACTATACGTTCATCCAAGCGAAAACTTTCTTATCCCAAAAACAAGCTGAACAATGGGCATCAGATTCTTGTTATAAAAGGGAAAATAGGTTTTCGACGCTAACTTTCTCCAAACAAGAACCTGCTACTGATGAAATTAACACACTTATTCTGCGATGTGGACGATTTTTGCCAAACCTTTATAACGGAATGGCAAAAAAATCAATTAGCCCAAGGCAAGAAGAAACGCCATCGTTCCCATCGGATGAGTGATAGCGAGATGATCACGATTTTAGTGGCTTACCATCAAGCCGGTTTTCGAACCTTCAAATGGTTTTACCTGAGGCATGTGCAGTGCTATTGGCGGTCTGAGTTTCCTAACCTGTTGAGCTATAATCGCTTTATCGAGCTGATGCCGAAACTGTTGGCGCCGCTCACCGCCTTTATGGCCAGTCGTCGTGGCGTTTCGGCAGGCATCGCCTTTATTGATTCAACACCGCTGGGCGTGTGTGAGAATATCCGTATTCCACGGCATAAAACCTTCACTCATGAAGCCGGGCGCGGCAAATCGTCGACCGGCTGGTTTTATGGCTTCAAATTGCATC
>NZ_JADMKV010000177.1 GCF_015476545.1 Methylobacter sp. BlB1
TGAAGCCCAACAATCCCAATACGCCGGAACCGAACAGCCAGACAGCGGCAGGAACCGGCACGGCTGAAACCGAACCTGAACTGACGTTATCTATAAAAAGAGTTGAGTTGAATGCAGTATCAGTGTGGTTGCTGGCAATGAACTTAAGATCAGAAAAATCGCTGAGTGCTGTGAACGAGAAATTCTGCCAGCCGCTGGAATCGCCATTACCCACTGTAGCGACATCTGACACCAAATATTGAGCATCGCCCGCAATAAGGGCGAAATCGTTGTAAGGCAAATAATCATCAGTATTGAAACTATAGCTGAACGAGATAACATCGCCGGCTAACGCATTAACTGTCTGTGACAATATTGAACCATTGGTTCCGCCATAAGCGCTTGTATCAATACCTAAGAATGTATTTAACACAGCATAACCGCCGGCATCCAGAGTTACATTACCCGCAGTGCCCCAACCTGTCAGCCCGGAATCAAAGTTTCCGTTTGTAATCGTTGCGGAATTTGCGATTTGACTGACAGACAGCAATCCTAAAATAGCCGCCGCTAATTTCACTTTTTTCATCGTATCCTGCCTTGTTGCTTAATGTTAAAAGTCCATATTTTTTGATACTCTAAAATTTATGGAATCTCACCCCTATGAGCTGATAAGCATTCATAGCCAATATAAAGAATTACTTTACTTGTAGGGGCTCTGCGAGATTATATTTACCCTCATTGCTTATTTATGTGACAGGCCCCTAAAAACTATTACTTTCCATAGACCTAGTAAAAATTTCAAGCGCATCTAACTGCTCCGCCCCTGGCTGTTTTTTAGAATACCTATTTAACCGGCAACGGACAGTGCCCGGCAAAACATGAGTTGCTTCTGGTTATGCCGATCTCCTGTATGCTTGGCTCAGAGTATAGGGATACGTTTGACATTGCGACGGCATCCCCGGCACTAAAGGACGGTTCTCGGGAATTGAGCAATAAAAAACCGCCTTCGGCTGCCCGAGAGGCGGTCCTTGTTAAGCAATCGTGAGTGGTATTTTATGCCGCTAACGACTGAGAACGCTTGCGATTGAAGCCCAACAATCCCAATACGCCGGAACCGAACAGCCAGACAGCGG
>NZ_JADMKV010000178.1 GCF_015476545.1 Methylobacter sp. BlB1
ACGACAAAATCGCTTGGTAGTTAAAGTACGACAAAGTCCCTTGGTGTTAACAGATGCACGCGTAAAAATCTGGACCTGATCTAACGGGTCTCAACAAAATCTGACATTGAAAGTCTGAGTTCGACTCACATCTGCCGGCCAGGTTATCTTCCTTGAAAGACTAAAACCCCTCCCATTCCAGCTATTGCAGTTTGGTTTGTGAATAGTGCAATATAGGGCACTGCCGCAATATGGTGGTTAAAAGCTGCATAGAAAAACGAGAGACCAGATGAAAATTTTGATAGCTGCAATGATTATTTCTTTCGCAGGTTCTGCATTAGCTCAGGATAAAATCGATCGCATGAACGCTATTAACATGGAATCGTTCACGCCGGATACGGTCAAGTGGAATGACGAACCGATACTCCCAAAAGGCGCTCAAAGTGTAGTTCTAGTTGGTGACCCAAACAAAGCAGGAGTTTTTATAGCTTGGCTGAAATTTCCGTCCAATTATCCAATTCCACCACACATACACCCATTTACAGAGGTAATTACAGTCCTGCGCGGCAAATTAGGCAATGGCATGGGTGAAATCTTCGACATGAAGAAGGGGGAGATGCTTAAAACAGGTTCCAGCTTTGTGTTACCCGCTGACCACACTCATTATGTCTGGACAACTGATGAGGAAACAATCGTGCAGTTAATTGCCACTGGGCCATGGGGCATTACTTATACAAACCCTACTGATGATCCACGCAAGAAGAGACCCAAATAAGCGTATAACAAACAATTGCAGTTGAAATGCGACGCATATCATCGGTTTCACCTGAATTGAACGTTAAGTGAGCTATTTGTAGCTATAAAGTAGCCGTTCAGAAATACACATTGACTGGCAGAAGATGTTAAGGTTGTCTGATGTCTGCACGGCTGACGGTGTGCGGCCGAGCTTGGCGGGCAGGCGTCAGAAGTCTCAAGGAAAAAAGCCGCGGACGACATCGCGGTGAGTCTGCGCGGTAGGATGCGGTGAGGTACGAACCCCATCGTTCGCGATCGATGCGCATCACTGCGTTCAGCGCATATATGGACTCCTCCGTTTTGCAAGCTTTTTCTCTT
>NZ_JADMKV010000179.1 GCF_015476545.1 Methylobacter sp. BlB1
GATTCAGCGCCTTGCCGGCCACGTTTCCGTTCGCCCCCTTGGTGCTGATGCCGGCGCCCGATTCAACGGTCAGGGTCTTGCCGGCGAGATTGACGTCGCCAGCCGTGAACACCGGCTTGACGACATCGACCAAACCATCCGCCGATACGGTGACGGCACTGTTGCTCCTCAGACCGTTCAGCACAACATTACCGCCGGCGTCAACGGCAAATTCACCGATCCCCTGATTGTTCAGGCCCGCCAGCGCCTGCTTGAATGTCGCGTTGGCGCCCGAAGTCACAGCGATCTTGGCCGTAGTCAGGAGATGCTGCACATCGACATCGCTGCCGGCGGTCAGCGTGATGTTATGGTCGCCGGCGGACAGGATCTTATTGTCCGCCATGGTAATGGCGCCGCCTGTCGAGTTGATGGCCATCTCACCGTTATTGGTCAGGATGTCATTGTTGAGCTTGATGCCCTGTTTGCTTTGAGCTTGCAGGGTAGCGCCCTGGCGTGAGCGCAAATCGATGCCGCCGAGCGTCAGGGCGCCGTTATTGGCTGTCAGCAGCAGCGACCGGTCGGCCAGCAAATCGCCGGCTAAGGTAATGTTGCCGTTTTCGGAGGTGATGTTTGCTACTTTCGAGGTTTTCTCTGGGGTTGTTGCTCCACACTTTCCGGAGATCAGGCACAAGGAGCCCAGACTGATGTCGCCGTCCGCTTTCAAGGCAAGCTCCGCCGAGCCGGAGTCGATGGCGATGTCATCGGCTACGGTAATGGCGCCATTCGTCGATTGGATGTCAATGTCGCCATTCTTGGTCAGTATGTCACTGTTGAGTTTGATGGCATTTTTACTTTGGGCTTGCAGGGTAGCACTCTGGCGTGAGCTCAAATCGATGCCGCCGAGTGTCAGAGCGCCGTTATTGGCCGTCAGCAGCAGCGACCGGTCGGCCAGCAAATTGCCATTCAAGGTGATGTTGCCGTTTTCAGAGGTGATGGTTGCCGCCGCCGTGGTCTGCGCTGCCACTTTACTGCCGCACTCGCCGGAGCTCAGGCACAAGGAGCCCAGGCTGACGTTGCCGCCCGCCTTCAGGGCCAGCCCTGCC
>NZ_JADMKV010000017.1 GCF_015476545.1 Methylobacter sp. BlB1
CTTTTGATGCTTAAATGGAACGGTGAATTGGATACTATAATTAATTAACAATACCATTTTGGCAAGATTGGGCCCACTCTGAGCGCAACGCCGCTTATTTGTTTGCAGAAAAGCCATGTCCTTTTCAAAACGATAAAGCTTTCAAACGATATCTGAAAAACGAGTGCTGAAGCAGCGCCCGATTTATACCGTCAGAATGGGCAAGAGGCCCATCCGGATCTCTTGCCATTCGTCTGTATTGTTAGCCTTTTCCGGGTAACATGCCTACCGAACCAGGCTTAATGCGTTTACAGGTAACGACCATATCTTCCAAATGACATTGAGCCAAGCCTTTGTTGGCGCCATCCGTGCATTCTTCACAGACGGGCGTGCCAAGATTTTTCACTTCTTCGACATGCCAGCCATAACCTTGTGTTTGGCAGAACTTCTTGCTGTATCTGTTTACATTATATTGCTTCGATGCAGTCTCAATCGCCGCAGATTTTGCTTCGCACTTTGCAGAAGGCAGCGTATTGGCCATAAGATCCCTGTAAACATACTCCGTCGCCGATGCGCCGCCTGAAAAAAGCGATAATGCCGCCACTAGGCCTATCAAGTTAAGTTTCATAATTCTCTCCTCATTATTTATTATTTTAAGCGATCGTTGATACGCTATATCTTCTATATTGTGTTGCCTTCAGACCATGACATACCGCCTTACTGCAGAAAACAGCAGACGGGGATCACTAAAACATCCTGCGCACCAAGAATTTAGTTTAAAACGCGAATATTCATAAGGGCGGCTTCTTCTTGTATTTGCTCTTTGATCGGAGCAAACTTATCATCCTCGCTTTTCTTAACCAGGATCAAAACCGTCAATAAAGCAAATGTTATGCCGCCAACATACAGCCAGAATTTATCTTTTGTTTGTGATTCATCGTTCATTTTTGCACCTTTATATTTAGCAGTTGTCTGTGGATGCGTCACAGTTAATGAAAAAGCCCCGAAATTTAACCTGTACCGGAACCAAATATCATTCTTGAAGCATCTTTTTATTTATATTTCAGTAATTTCCGCAAAGAGAACGTTTTCATACTGATATTGCACGATCATTGGCATTAGTCACACTCTGCTTTGCTCTAAACCAGTAAGACATGATGGAAATTACCGCCCTCATAAATACCCTCTCACTTGGTAGTGAATCGATACTATAGGAAAGCCCAAGCCTACTGTCAAATAAATATCGAATCAATACTACATGAACTCGATCTTGGTTAACCCCACCTTCAGAGCAATGATCTATTTGGGCTAATCTTTGACTTTTGCAATTGGGGGAGACAGATAGAGTTATCTTCTCCTTACCAAAATCTCGGCCCCTCATGCTTTGTTCAATCACAGCTTGGCGTGATTTTTTAAAAAAATATGTATTTGGCGCAGTTTATATCCATGAAGAGAATGAAACTAAAACAGCTGTTAATTACTCTTTAAGTTTGGAAACCGGTTTCTTTTTTAAATGGCGCTGGAACTTCAGTTTGGAGAATTACCTTAAGCATCTGATGTCACGCACGAATCGATCTCTGTGCTGTTTTAGTTTTATTGTGGTGCAGCTGCGGTGTAGGTGCAAATTGATCCGCACTGTTAGACCGGCACAAATAGTAAACTTTGACTAATTTGGTGAGGCTTTCCAATGTATGACTTCTGCAAAAACGCTTTGTTTAGTTTACTGGCTGTTATCGTGTTTATCAGCTTTATTTTGAGTATGCTTATGGCTTCAATCATTTTATTTATCGGTTTTATGTTACGGTTTACTTGGAATTACGGCAATCTCGCCATACAAAAAAGACTCAATTACCTATTTGAAATTTAGCCATACTTCACAGCCTTCACTAAAACAGTTTTTTATCCCCTAATTTCAGCATCGGGCAGTGAGAAGACAAGATAGTCTCCTATTATTTTTTCCTCAGTAAACGACATTTCATCTGAGCATTATCCTTCCGCATTTCGAATTATCATTCTTTAAACAGGTCAAACTGCTGGGCATGTAATTTCTGTTTAAACATTATTGAGCTTTGTGATACCGTCATGAAGTAACATTTTTATAATGGAGATCAGTACCATGACTAACCAGCGCAGAGTTACCCTAGTTAATGAGGAGACTCAGCCCCTATGTGAGCTGCCTGTTTTATCAGGCACTACGGGGCCCGATGTCATCGATGTCCAAGAACTATATAAACAGACCGGTATGTTCACCTATGATCCTGGCTACACTTCGACGGCCAGCTGTTCTTCCAAGATAACGTATATTGATGGTGAAGCCGGCATATTGTTGTATCGTGGTTATCCCATCGAACAATTGGCGGAACAATGCACTTTTCTGGAAGTTTGCTATTTGCTGTTGAACGGCGAACTGCCAAACAGTGATCAATTGAAGCAGTTTGAAAATGCTATTACCAAGCATACGATGGTGCATGACCAGCTGACCAATTTCTTTAAAGGCTTTCGCCGTGATGCCCACCCGATGGCCATCATCGTCGGCGTAGTTGGCGCCTTGTCAGCCTTCTATCATGATGCCCTGGATATTACCAATAAGAATGATCGCGACCTTTGCGCCATCCGCCTGATCGCGAAAATACCCACTATCGTGGCCATGAGCCATAAGTACAGCATCGGCCTGCCGTTCATGTATCCGCAAAACAAGCTGACTTATGTAGAAAACTTCATGCGCATGATGCTGGCCACGCCTTGTGAAGACTTCGAGCCCAACCCGATTCTGGTGAAGGCATTGGACAGAATCCTGATTCTGCATGCCGATCATGAACAAAATGCCTCCACGTCGACGGTACGCCTCGCCGGTTCCAGCGGCGCCAATCCCTATGCCTGCATCACTTCGGGAATTGCCTGTCTGTGGGGCGCCGCGCATGGCGGCGCCAATGAAGCAGTGTTGAATATGCTGGAAAAAATAGGCGATGTTTCGAATATCGATTCTTACATCAAGCGAGCCAAAGATAAAAACGATCCGTTCAGACTCATGGGTTTCGGCCACCGCGTTTACAAGAATTACGACCCGCGCGCCAAACTAATGCGGGCGACCTGCCATGAAGTGCTTAGCGAACTGGGACTGCATGACGACAGGTTATTCAAGCTGGCATTGGAACTGGAACGCATCGCTCTGGAAGACGAATACTTCATCGAGAAAAAACTGTACCCGAACGTCGATTTTTATTCAGGCATCGTGCTCCGCGCCCTGGGTATCCCCAGCAATATGTTTACGGCCTTGTTTGCCATGGGACGCAGCGTCGGCTGGATTTCGCACTGGGATGAAATGATATCTGATCCGGAACAGAAAATCGGCCGCCCCAGACAGCTTTATATCGGACAAACGAGTCGTGACGTTCCGCCTATGGCTGCTCGTTAAACATTAAATATACCGCATAAATGTCTTTGCAAGGGTATCGGCTGATAAAACTCCAGATCTTATCAGCCGCTATATTTCATCGCTTCTGATAGTTCATACGGCTGTCAGGCGGCTATGACCAACTCCATAGAAAAACTGAAATTCGGCTAAGTCATCGCAAAGCATCGGATTCCTGCACCTGGACTATATGACGCCTGCCTTTCATTGGCTGCAAGCTGAGGTCAATTTCCAAACCATTCAGCATCAGATCACTCGAATGAAATAAAAGCCTACAGACATAGTCCAATTTTTAAAGCATTATCGAATGTTGGCAGGTATTGCTTTATAATATATTAGTTTTTTATTATTTACTTAAATATAGAGGTTAACCCTATGATCTTCAGGCAACTTTTTGAACCCGACACCTGCACCTACAGCTATCTCATCGGCTGCGAATTCACTCAAAAAGCCGTTCTGATTGATCCTGTCGCAAGCGAAGTGGATAGCTATGTGGCGCTTTTGAATGAACTGGAATTAACGCTGATCTACACGATGGAAACGCATGTCCATGCCGATCATATCACCGGCGCCGGTCAATTGAGAGACACGCTGGGCAGTAAAAGCGTTGTGCACCGCGATGCCGGCGCCATGTGCGCCGATTTGCTGGTCACCGACGGCGTGCCGCTTCAGGTCGGCGAGGTTGAAATACTTGTTCTCCATACGCCGGGCCATACTGCGGGCTGCGTCAGTTACGTGATCGGAGACCGTGTTTTTACCGGCGATGCCTTACTTATCAATGGCTGCGGGCGCACGGACTTCCAACAGGGCGATGCCGGCATGCTGTATGACAACATCACGCAAAAACTTTTCACGCTGCCGCCTGACACGCTGCTTTATCCCGGCCATGATTACAACGGCAAGACCGTGTCCACGATTAAACAGGAAATAGCGACCAATGCCCGCTTGGGCGGCGGCAAGACGCGCGATGAATTTATCAAAATCATGGCGAATCTGAATCTGGCCTACCCTAAATATATTGATGAAGCGCTGCCTGCCAATCAGGCTTGCGGACAGCTGGATAAACAAAGCCAAGTCATACAAGGCTAACGATGCTGGTGTTAATTGCGCTTTCCCTATTGATCGGTGTTCTGCTGGGCCTTTTGGGCGGCGGCGGCTCAATACTGACCGTGCCGGTTCTGGTTTATCTGGCAGGCCTATCGGCTAAAAACGCGATCATCACCTCATTAATCGTCGTCTGTCTGACCAGTTTGATAGCCGTAGTCAACCATGCCCGCCGCGGCAAGGTATGCTGGACGGCCGGGCTGGCCTTCGGTCTGACCGGCATGATCGGCGCCTTTCTCGGCGGCCGACTGGCGGCCTATGTTCCGGACTCGCTGCTATTGGTACTGTTTGCAGTCATTATGCTGGCCGCTTCACTGTCGATGCTGCGCAGTAAAAAAACACCTAAGCCTTTACAGCCCAACCGACTACCCTTACAGAAGCCCTGTCCTAAGCATTTGCCGCTCATAGCGCTGATGCTTGACGGCTTTCTGGTAGGCTCGGTGACAGGCTTGATCGGAGTAGGCGGCGGTTTCCTGATGGTTCCGGCGCTCAATAATCTGGTGGGCTTACCCATACACGCCGCCATAGGCACATCGCTGTTCATTATGGTGATTCAATCCTCGGCGGCCCTGGCAGGGCACGCCAGCCACATGACCATCGACATATTCATAACGGCACTGTTTTCAGCTTTCGCCATTATCGGCAGTTTTATCGGCAGCAGTTTGTCCGGCAAGATCCCCGGCCAGCATTTAAAACGCGGCTTTGGCATACTCGTTTTTATCCTAGGCTGTTTTCTGCTCTATCGTGAAATCAACCCGCCAATGATGGCTCAAATAAAAGACCTCGTCATCCGTCATCAGGACTTCATTCTTGGCGCTTCGACCATTCTGGCCATTATGCTGTCTTACCGGCTATGGCTCTGGACTCACTCATTGCAAAAAAACAATGATCGTAATCAAACTTGAGCTTTTTATACTTATTGGATAATATTGATTCAATACTACCTGGAGTCCTTAGAGAATGAAAAACACAAAAAAGCTTCTGTCCCAATCAGTCATTGCCGGTTTAACGGCTCTCGTTTTACCTTTAGCCGTACAGGCGAAATCCGATGACAACATGCACCAGTTGTATCAAGACAACTGCGCGAGCTGTCACGGCGCCGATCATGGCGGTTACCTGGCCCCGGCGCTGAATGCCGACACACTGAAAGGCCGCAGCCCTACCGCTTTGCGCTCTTTGATCATGACCGGAAGCTTCGATACGCTGATGCCTCCGTTTTACGGCCGCTTAACGGACGACCAGATCCGAGGCCTGGTCAGCCATCTGCAAAAAACCCCCAAGCTGGATAACCCGGCCTGGACAATTGACGATATAAAATCGTCATTGAAAGTCTACGTCAAAGACGAAAGCACATTGCCTGACAAGCCGACTTATGAGATCAACAGCATGGATGACGTCATCGGTGTGGCGGCGCGCGGCAAATACGGGCGCGGTGAAGGCTCCAAGGCCGTCTTCATCAACAGCACGACGCATAAACAAATCGGCGAAGTCCCAACCGTCACAGCGGCGCATATCATCGATTACAATCCTGCCAATCCACGCTGGGCTTACGTAAAAACCGACACGGCGGAAATTTACAAAATCGACCTGTATTCCATGAAGGCCGTACGCAGCGTCAAAACCGGCTTTAACGGCCCGGGCATGGGCGTATCGCGCGACGGCAAATACATCATGGCCGGCTCATTTGTGCCGCACAACGCCGTCATTCTGGACGCCGACACGCTGGAACCTTTGAAGACCTTTGAACTGGAAGGCGTCGATCCGGACGGCAAAATGGTTACCTCCGATTCCGGCATGGTGATCGGCACGCCTTATGACGATATCTTCGCCATTGCGCTGGAAAATGCCGGCCAGGTCTGGGTGGTGGACTTGAAAAAAGATCAGGATTTCCCTGTCACTAAAATCACCGATGTCGGCCGCCATCTGCATGATGCGTTCCTGACCCATAACGGCCGCAAACTGATGATCGCTTCTTACGATGACAGCATTGTCGCCGCAATTGACCTGAAAGACCGCAAAATCATCAAGAAACTGGAAGCGGGCTGCGTGCCGCACGTAGGCGGCGGTTCGGCCGTAAAGGTTGACGGCCGCACGCTGGGCTTCGGCACCAACTTCGGCGATTGCGACAAAACGGTCGTCAGCGTCTGGGATCTGGATACCATGGAAGTGGTCAAGCAGATTCCTGTGTCCGGCGGCACCGAATCACCGGCCGCACACGCTAACGCGCCTTACGTAGCCGTGGACATCATCAGCAAAGACAGGCGCGCGCGCACAGTTCAGCTGATCGACAAGAAAACACTGGAAGTCGTGAAAACGCTGGATGTCGGCGGTCATGCGTATTTCCCTGAATACAGCGCGGACGGCAAATTCCTGTATGTCAGCGCCGGTTACAGCGGCGATGAAGTCGTGGTCTACGATTCCAACTCGCTGAAAAAAGTCGCTTCTGTCCGGATGGAAAGCCCGGCCGGTATTTTCTCGCACGGCCGTGTTAAATACATGACTCGCGGTCTTTCTCCGGATGAAATGGAAGGGGCGAAATAATGAGAATATTTGCTCTCTCCAGCGTGTTGATCGCAAGTCTGGCCGTCGCCCAAAGCGCTAGTGCGGCTAGCATCTATGCGGGCCACGCGATTGCGGCTTCCACCTGCGCACAGTGCCACGGCGTTACCACCCCGTCCTCCGGCGCGCCTTTTCCGCCGCTGGCCGGACGCGATGCCGAGTATCTGAAATCGGCACTGAAGCAATACCGCGACAAGACGCGCGTATCGGACATCATGAATAATATTGCCGGTTCATTAAGCGATAATGATATCGACAATGTAGCCGCCTATTATTCAAAGCTGAAACCGTAAGTACGCATGAGAAAACTGCTGCTGTTAATATGGGTTTCCGGTACAGCACTTGCCGGCGAACCGTCAACAGACAGGCAAAACGCGCTGCGCAACATGCTCAAGCATGATTGCGGAGCGTGTCATGGTTTGACGTTAAAAGGCGGCCTGGGCCCTGCCCTGTTGCCTGAGGCATTGGCCGGGAAATCGGATGATTTTCTGGCCGATACCATTCTTAACGGCCGCCAAGGCACAGCCATGCCGCCCTGGCAACAATTTATCAACCGCGATGAAGCGCTCTGGCTGGTTAAAGTTTTACGCAATCCCGAGCATTAATCCATACTAAGCAACAGGATGCGTCCGCGCATCCTGCCTTGTCCAAAACTTTAAAGTGCGCAAGCGCACTATTTTATTCATATGAAAAAGCTAATCCCCATTCTAGGCCTCGCATTTTCCCTCAACACCGTTGCTGAACCGCGCGCTACCGGCGATTTAGGCATCGTTATTCAACGCGAAAACGGCAAGGCGCTGATCATCAACAGTACTGAGCACAAACAGCTGGCTGAAATCGAAGGGCTGGGGGATTTATCGCATGCCTCGGTCGTCTTCTCGCGCGACGAGCGCTATGCCTATGTTTTCGGCCGCGACGGAGGATTGACCAAAGTCGACCTGCTCAATGATGCCATCGCCAAACGCATCGTCCAGGCCGGCAACAGCATCGGCGGCGCTATCTCTCAGGATGGCCGCTTTATCGCCGTATCCAATTACACGCCCGGCGGCGTCAAGGTTTTTTCTTCCGACACACTGGAACTGATCGCCGATATCCCGGCCGAATATGACGACGGCAAACTGTCCAAAGTGGTGGGCATCGTCGACGCGCCCGGACAGCGCTTCGTCTTCAGTCTGTTCGATGCCGGCGAAATCTGGGTACTGGACCTTAAAAATCCGAAACAGCCCGATGTGCAAAAATTCAAGAATATCGGCAAGCAGCCGTATGACGCACTGATCTCGCCGGACGGCCGTTACTACATTGCCGGCCTGTTCGGCGAGCCCGGCCTGGCCTTGCTGGACTTGTGGGACATCTCGAAAGGCGCCAAACACATACTGCCGGAATACGGCAAAACCGATGAAAAACTGCCGGTCTATAAAATGCCGCATCTTGAAGGTTGGGCCATAGCCGGCGATTATCTGCTCGTACCCGCCATCGGCAAACACGAAGTGCTGGTGATCGACAAGCGCCAATGGCAATTGGTGAAAGCCATTCCGGTGGCCGGACAGCCGGTTTTCGTCAGAGCCAGGCCCGATGCCCGGCAAATCTGGGTTAATTTTGCTTTCCCCGATAACAGCCTGGTGCAGGTCATTGACACCAAGGACCTGAGCATCAGTAAAACCCTGACGCCGGGCAAAGCGGTCCTGCATATGGAATTCACGCCGCGCGGCGAACAGGTCTGGGTAGCCGTACGGGACGACAACCAGCTGGTCGTTTACGATACCGAAACACTTGCCGAAATCGCCCGTCTGCCGGCAAAAACGCCCAGCGGCATTTTCTTCAGCTCGCGAGCGCACCAGATAGGGCTGTAATGCCATGCTGACGTCTTTGCACAAGCGATTGCTGAACGATTTCCAGCATGACTTCCCGCTCACGGAACGCCCCTATCAGGCCATTGCCGATACGCTGGGCGTTACCGAGGATGATGTGATTTCAGCCTTGAACGATCTGCATGACAGCCACTTTATCAGCCGCATAGGACCTGTCATTCCGCCCAACCACATCGGTGTCAGTACCTTGGCCGCGATGGCCGTGCCTGAAGAGCGGCTGCAGGAAGTCGCCGACAAAATCAGCGCCTATGCGGAAGTCAACCACAATTACGAGCGCGAGCACCGGTTCAACCTCTGGTTCGTCATCATCGCCTCCGATGCCGCCCACCTGCAGGATGTGATTGCCTCCATCGAACAGGAAACCGCTTACAAAGTCATGCAACTGCCCTTGCTGGATGATTTTTTTATCGATTTAGGCTTTAAGCTGGACCTGAATAATGATTGACAGCCGCGATCTTAAACTGCTGGGGCGCATACAGACGGGCCTGCCCGTCTGCCCCCGGCCTTATGCCGAAATCGGCCGCTGTTGCGGCATGCCCGAATCGGAAGTGATCGAGCGCCTGGCCCGGTTGAAACAGCAGGGCTTCATCAAGCGCATGGGCGTCATCGTCAAACACCGGAAGCTGGGTTACCGCGCCAATGCCATGGTTGTCTGGAATATACCCGACGATCAGGTCAAGCAATTGGGCGCCCGCATGAGCAGTTTTCCGTTCGTGACGCTCTGCTATCAGCGCCCGAGACGGTCGAGCTGGCCTTATAATCTGTTTTGCATGATCCACGGCAAGGACAGAGCCACGGTGTTGCAACAACTCGAACAGCTTGCCGACGCTTGCAGTCTGGCGGGCTTTGACCATGAAGTTTTGTTCAGCCGCCGCTGCTTCAAGCAGCGCGGCGCTGTCTACAAAAACATCGTAACTGTAGCTGACGCGGAAGCAGCCCATGGATAATCTGGACAAAAAAATCATCAATGCGTTGCAAGGCGGTTTTCCAACTTGCGATGCGCCCTACCGGCAAGTCGCTTTGGCGCTCAATATCACGGAAGCCGAACTGCTGACCCGGCTTCAAAACCTGCGCGCCAACGGTATATTGACGCGCTTCGGACCGCTTTATAACGCCGAACAGATGGGCGGAGCGCTTACTCTGGCCGCCGTTAAAGCGCCTGAAGACCGGTTTGATGAAATCGCCGATATCATCAATGCCTTTCCTGAAGTGGCTCACAACTACGCGCGCCGCCACACTCTGAATATGTGGTTCGTGATTGCTACGGAAACGCCCGAACAGGTCCAGCAGACCATTGAAGCGATAGAGCGCCAAACCGGGCTGACCGTCTACAATATGCCGAAAATAAAAGAGTATTTCGTCAACCTGAAGCTGGAAGCCTGATTATGCTCGATGCCACAGACCGCAAACTTATCGAGGCCACACAGGCCGGCCTGCCTTTGACGCCGGAGCCTTACCAGACGATTGCCGAAAAACTGAATCTGACTGCCGATGAGGTCATGGCACGCCTGTCGGCCATGCAGGACAGCGGCGTCATCCGCCGCATCGGCGCCGTGCCCAATCACTATAAACTGGGCTACCACTACAACGGCATGACCGTCTGGGACATACCCGATGACAAAATCGACGAATTGGGCCGGCAAGTCGGGCAACTGGAGTTCGTCAGCCATTGCTACCATCGCCCGCGGCATCTGCCCGACTGGCCTTACAACCTGTTTGCGATGGTGCATGGCAAAACCCAAGCCGACGTTGACCGGCAAATCAAGCAAATTGCCGATCTGCTCGGCGACTGTAACCGCGGCTGCGATGTGCTGTACAGCACGAAAATCCTGAAAAAGACCGGTTTTCGCAGCCGCCCTTCCGATTCCACAGGCTCATAACATGTTCAGACTCAGCCACTATATGCGGGAACTGATTACCCCGACGCCGATAAAACCGGCCCGCAAGCCGGCCGCCCCGGTCGTCATCTGGAACCTGATCCGCCGCTGCAACCTGGCCTGCAAGCATTGCTACACGACTTCGGCCGATATCGATTTTCCCGGCGAGCTGAGCACGCAGGAAATCTATACGGTCATGGACGATCTGAAGGCGTTCAGAGTGCCGGTGCTGATCCTGTCGGGCGGCGAACCGTTGCTGCGCCCCGACATCTTCGATATTTCGCGCCGCGCCAAGGACATGGGCTTTTATGTCGCACTATCGAGCAACGGCACGAAGATTACGACCGACAATATTAATGAAATCGCCGCGATCGATTATCAATATATCGGCGTCAGCCTGGACGGCATCAAGGACACGCACGACCAATTCCGCCGCATGCCGGGCTCGTTTGACGAGGCGTTGCGCGGCGTGCAGCTGTGCCTGGAAAAAGGCATCAAGGTCGGTATCCGCTTCACGCTGACGCAGGACAACTACCAGGACTTTCCGGCCTTGCTGCAACTGATGGATGACCATAATATCGACAAGTTCTACCTGTCGCACTTGAACTACGGCGGCCGCGGCAACCGGAACCGTAAGGATGACGCGCATTTCCAGATGACCCGGACCGCCATGGATCTGCTGTTCGAGACCAGCTATGAATGGCTCAAGGCCGGCAAGGACCGCGAATTCGTCACCGGCAATAATGATGCCGATGCCGTCTACTTCCTGCATTGGGTCGCCCGGAAATTCCCCGACAAAGTCGACCATATCAAGGCCAAGCTGGAGCAATGGGGCGGCAATGCCTCCGGCGTCAATGTGGCCAACATTGACAATCTCGGCAATGTACACCCGGACACATTCTGGTGGCATTACGATCTGGGCAATGTCAGGCAGCGCCCTTTTTCTGAAATCTGGATGGATGTCTCCGATCCGCTGATGGCCGGGCTTAAGCAGAACCCGAGACCGCTGGAAGGCCGCTGCGCAACTTGTCATTTCCAGCGCATCTGCAACGGCAACACCCGGGTCAGGGCCCAGCAGACATCGGGCAATGCCTGGGCTGAAGATCCGGGTTGCTATCTGACTGATGAAGAAATCGGGCTTTCTGCATTAGCTTAGGATAAGGCGGGAAGTAACTTTCCTGAATTTTGACAAACAACAGTGTGGGGAGCGACTTCGCCTGGAGCGCCTACTGTTGGCAGTCGCCCAGGGCGAATACCCAAAGGGCGCAAGTAAATTCGCCCCTGCATAAGCGCTGGCTTCATCGACGAATCGGAAAGTTATTTTTAACCGACACTCCTTAAGGCATCACCGGGCTTTCAAGGACAATGTGCTGACGATATCACTGTTTTCGCGTTTAGGATCGACCGCGGTATCGAGAATAAACACGCGGTCATTCTCTATGCCGCCTTGCTGAACGAGATACCGTGCAATCGCCTGAGCCCTGTCCGCGGCCAGTTCTTTAAGCCGCCGTTCTTCCGGCTGGATAGCGGCGGTCAGCTTCTGCTTGGCAACTTCATAAAAATCGCCGGCTTTCGAATCCTTTAAGCGCGGCGCGCCGAAAAACGATCTGTCCGCCAGCAACGGAAACTTCTCGATAAACATATCCGCCAGCAAGCGCTTGTATTGTTCGTCGGACAGTTCGATATATTCTGCGCGTATCTTTCTGCTGCCCTCCTTATCTATCTCGGCCGCCCGCCTCTGCTTAAGCTGATCCAGCAGGGCGTCATCGGTCAGGGCCGGCCAGTCCTGCTCCTGAAAAGCAGCACCTTTCACTTCAACCTCCAGCGCCGGGCGCTCCTGAAGCGCTTTGGCGACTTTTTTCAATTTTTCCTGCTGCTGTTCATCCAGTTCAACCTTGCCGGCGGCAAAATTAATCGCGCTCAGATCCTCCTTGCCATTAGCCAAGGAAGCCAGCGCATTGAACGGCGACTTGATGATTTTGGTGATGATATTCACCAAGGCATCCTTAATGATCGCGCCGATGCTGAATTTGGGGTCTTCGAGGCTGCCGGTAATGGGCACATCGATCTTTATTTTGCCTTCGGAATCTTTCAGCAGCGCTACGGCCAATTCAAGCGGCAAGGACACGGCATCGGGATTTTCCACTTTCTCACCTAACGTTAACTGGTCTATCAGAATGCTGTTCGAGGCAGTCAGCTTGCCGTCCTCGACGGTGTATTTCAGCCCCAGCGTCATCTTGCCTTTCTCAACCTTATAGCCGGCAAATTCCACCATATAAGGCGAAATCAGCGGCATCGGCATGCCGCGAAAATTCATTTGCAAATCGAAATCGCCTTGATACGGACTGACTTCCCCTTTGATGTCGACAGGTGCCAGATCGTAGGCCCTGCCTTTCAAAGCGACATTGATACGAGACTTTTCTTCCGAGGAGAATCCGCCGGCGCCGCCATTGAGGTCGGTAATTTTTGCCGCAAAAGGCAATATCAACGATAAGTCGGCGAAGTCAGACGAGCCGTCTGTCACCCGAATCCGGTCGATTTTAAAATAAAGTTTTTTATGATCGGCCGATCCCTTTGTTTTAGCCGGCGATGCTTCTTTAGCCTTCAATGCTTTTTTGGCAGCCGGCGGCGCCGTTTCGGATTTTTTGTCGTCAACGATAACGTCGTTAAAATTGATCGACTTGTCCTTCTCAATGATTACCCTTGCGTAAGGTTTATCGATAGCCAGTGTGCCGGCCGTATAACGCTCCGCCAGCATGTCCGCCTTGACATCTTTCAAGGCCAGATTTTTCCATTTGATAAAATCTTTATTGACCAGCTGATCGCGCGTCAATAGATCGGCAATTCCGGTTTCGCCTTCAAACTTGATGTCAGGCGGCTTTTGTTCCTGTAGCGCGACCGACAGCTTGCCATCCATATAGAACTTGCCGTCCATGAGATCGAGCCGCGCAAACTTTTCCCAATAAGACTGAAAGGGCTCCAGACCGATATTCTTGACATCGACGGATGTACGGGCAGAAAAAGGCTTCATGACCATATCACCTTTGAGCGCTATCGATCCATTCTTATTAACATCGGTGTTGAGCTGAAAAGGCAGGCTGCTTCCGTCTTCAGTGCTGAAATTGTTCAGCTTGAAATTGACGCCGGACAGTTTCACTGCAACAGGGTTTTTCAGCGTTCTATCTTCAAAAGCCAGCGCTGAGTTATTGAGTGCAATGCTGTTGATTTTAAGCTTCCAGGGCGCTTTTTCAGCAGCTGCCGGTTGAGGTGCGGAATTGGGAGCTTGATCATTGCCTTTATTAGGCGCAAACAAAGCTTGGTAATTGACCATGCCATCGGCGTTCAGCCAGGCCTGCACATCGGCGCCATCGGCTGAAACAGAATCAATTCCGACCTGTTGCCGGTTTAGGTCCAGATCGATTCCGCGCACCGAAAAGCTCGGCACTTTAATCAAGGCTTTGTCCTGCTTTTGTTCCAAGAACTGGAAATCTCGGATGCCAAACCGCCCTTGGCTGACCACCAGCTTGAGTTTGTCGTTCGTATAACTGGCTTTGTAATCGACTTCGAGCAGTTCCTCGCCTTTTAAATTAAAGGGCACAGTATCCTGCACCATCAGCTGCTGGACTCTTTCAAGCGTCACCTTTTCCAGCTTGATATGGCCTTCCGAGGACAAAGGCTCGGTATTTAGTGTCCCCCGCCATTCCAGATGCTCGCCTGTATTCAACACTAACGACAAGTCTATGCCGAAGCGTCCCTTTTCCTTTAACGAATGGATCTTGTAAGTGACTGTCAGCAGTTCATCGCCTTTTAATTCAATCGGAGCGTTTTTCTGTCTGCCCAACGCCAGGATTTTTTGCAATTTGATCTTGTCGAGCTTGATACTGCCTTCCGAAACAGCCGGATTAACGCCAGCCGTGCCCTGCCAGTCAAACTGACCGCCCGGAGACAGCACGAGCGACAAACTTAAGTTGAACAGCTTATCGACCACTGTCGAGAAATTGTCTATCTGGAGATTGATCGGGAAAATCTGTTCTTTTATCGGCCGGCTGCCCGATGCATCTTCATAAGCCAGTCTTCCTTCCGTCACGGACAGTACTCTAATCGTTACAGGAAATATTTCGTCTTCTTCCTGTTGGGCTTCAGCTTTTTCCTTGATTAAATCTGTAAAGTTGAAGTCTCCGCTTTTTCGTCTGGCGATATGGACAAAAGGCTTTTCCAGCCGCACGTCATCAATAACCAATACGGATTGCTTGATGGATTCAAGCGCGTTGACATTGAAATGAAAACGATCGAAAGCGGCAAAAGGCTGGCCATTTTTCTCCTGAACCTCGATGCCTTCCAAACTTGCAAACAGTAAAAACGGGTTAAACTGAATCTTTTCGATGGATGCTTTCCTGCCGGTTTGCTGCTCAATGACGTCAGGCAGCTTCGACTTCAATACCGCCGGCACAACATAAAAACCGGCCACGGCATAGACAGCCAGCACGATAGCGATTGCCAATAAAACCTTTGCAATGATGGATACTGTTTTCCGTGTCTTTATCATAAGCCCCTGCGCTCAGATCAGCTTCATCTGCAACCATTCTAAACAAAAAAGGCGACCTCTAGCGCCGCCTTTTTTGTGACAAAACACTGAGATTTAACTTATAGATCCTGATAGCCGGTCTCTTCGTGCAACACAATGTCCAGCCCCTGCACCTCCTCATCGGCAGTTACCCGCAGGCCTATCAGTTTATCCAGCACTTTCAATATCAGATAACTGAAAACAATGCTCCAGGCTGCCGTTACGGCAATCGCCAAAGCCTGAACACCAACCTGATCCATAATCGATACGCCGTCAGCCAGTCCCAGGCCGCCCAGGCCGCTTGCCGCAAACACGCCGGTCAACAATGAGCCCGTAACGCCGCCCACGCCATGTACGGGAAACACGTCCAATGAATCGTCGATTTTCAGCGTGCGCTTCACGTAGTGCGTGGCATAAAAACACACAATGCCAGCAGTAATACCGATAACCAGAGCGCCGGCGGGGCCTATGAAACCGGAAGCCGGCGTAATAGTACCCAGCCCGGCCACCATGCCGGTCACAATGCCTAAGACACTGGGTTTGCCAAAATGTTGCCATTCGATAAACATCCAGGTCAAAGAACCGGACGCCGCGCCGATATGCGTGACCAGCATCGCCATGCCGGCATTGCCGTTGGCCGTCAAGGCGCTGCCGGCGTTGAAACCGAACCAGCCGACCCACAACATGCCGGCGCCGGTCACCACCATGGTCATATTATGCGGCGGCATGGCCGTGGTTGGAAAACCGCGCCGGTTCCCCAGCACCAGCGCCGCCACCAGGGCCGCAACGCCGGCATTGACATGGATCACAATGCCGCCGGCAAAATCCATTGCGCCCAGGTCGGCCAGCCAGCCGCCGCCCCAGAGCCAATGGCAGACCGGCAGATAACAGAGAATTAACCATAAACCGCTGAACCAGAGCATCGCCGAAAACTTCATGCGTTCGGCAAAACCGCCGACGATCAATGCCGGCGAAATAATCGCGAATGTCATTTGAAACATGAAATAAACTGTTTCAGGGATATCGCCTGTCAGTGACTCGGTGCCGATACCCGGTAAAAACAACTTGGATGTGCCGCCTATCAGCTTTTGCAGATCGCCGCCATCGGCAAAAATCAGGCTATAGACGCCGGCCAGCCAGAGTATGGAAACCAGGCAGGTAATTGTAAAGCACTGCATCAAAACCGACAGCACGTTCTTGCTTCTGACCAGGCCGCCATAAAACAGCGACAATCCCGGTATCGTCATAAACAATACCAGCGTCGTGGATGTTAATACCCAGGCCGTATTGGCCTGGTTCAACTCGCCGGCTACAGCCAGTTCCGGCACTAATAATAAAACTAAAGACAGTTCACCCGATTTAAATGACATTCTATTCCTGACATAATTAGATAGCGTCCTCCCCGGTTTCGCCCGTTCTGATTCGAATCACCTGTTCCAAATTGGAGACAAAGATTTTCCCATCACCGATTTTGCCGGTACTGGCCGCTTTTACGATTGTTTCTACCGCTTTATCCAAAATACTGTCCGGCACCGCGATTTCCAGCTTAACTTTAGGCAGAAAATCCACCACATACTCTGCCCCCCGATAGAGCTCGGTATGACCTTTTTGACGGCCGAAGCCTTTAACTTCGGTGGCCGTCACGCCGGAGACGCCGATTTCAGATAACGCCTCTCTTACGTCATCCATTTTGAACGGTTTAATGATTGCTGTGATTAATTTCATGATTTCTCTCGATTATTAAAAGAAAATTAGGGATAACATCAACAGCCATCATAGTGAATTATCAGTCAACATACAATTGCCCGGCCGCCAGGGCATGCCGGGAAGCCCGTATCAATCCAAACGAAAACGGGCGCATGACGCGCCCATCTTCTATCCGATGTCTATGACTTTTATTCACCGTTTCATAATGCTTCAAACACCCGGTTTACCCAGATATCCTAAAGCTCCCAAAAATTAAAGGTTATAAGCCGATTCGCCGTGCTCCGAGACATCGAGACCAGCCCGCTCAACTTCTTCGCTGACTCGCAATCCGATCAGCATATCCACGATCTTATAGGCAATGAAAGACACCAGGCCGGACCAGATGATCGCCACGCCAACGCCCCATGCCTGGCTTGCGAGTTGGCTGGCCATACTGTATTCGGCCACGCTGTTGGTGACATAGTCCCAAACGCCGGTGCCGCCTAATGCCGGGCTGGCAACAATGCCTGTGCCCAGGGCGCCAATAATGCCGCCGATGCCATGCACGCCAAATGCATCCAGCGAGTCATCATAGTCGAGCCGGCTTTTCAGGCTGGTTACCGACCAGAAACAGATAGCGCCAGAAACCAGTCCAAGGGCAATAGCGCCCATAGGGCCGGACCAACCGCAGGCGGGCGTAATGGCGACGAGCCCAGCAATAGCGCCCGAAGCCGCGCCCAGCATGCTGGGCTTGCCCCGAGCCGCCCATTCGGCCGTCATCCATGCCCAGGCTGCGGCCGCGCTGGCCAGCAGCGTATTGACAAAAACCAGGGCGGCCAAGCCGTTGGCTTCCAGATTGGAACCCACATTGAAGCCAAACCAGCCGACCCAAAGCAAGGCCGCACCGACCATGGTCATCGTGACGCTATGCGGCGCCAGGGATTCTTTTTTATAGCCGATACGCTTGCCGATCATCAGGCTGCCAATCAGGCCGGCTATGCCGGCATTGATATGTACAACCGTACCTCCGGCAAAATCCAGCGCACCTTTCTGGAACAGGAACCCTGCCGTAGCACCGGCGGCTTCAGCAGCATTTGCATCGGTATAGGCGTCAGGGCCCGCCCAGTACCAGACCATATGAGCCATAGGCAAATAGGCGAAAGTAAACCAGATCAGCATGAACAGCAGTACGGCTGAAAACTTGACACGCTCGGCGAAGGCGCCAACAATCAACGCGGGCGTGATGCCGGCAAAGGTAAGCTGAAAGGCAACATAAATATATTCAGGCACATAGACGCCCTTGCTGAACGTCCCGACTGCCGAGTCCGGTGTTATGCCTTTAAGAAACATCTTGCTGAACCCGCCGAAGAAAGCGTTGCCTTCTGTAAATGCGATGCTGTAACCGTAAATCGCCCACAGCAGCGCCATCATCGAAAAAATCACGAACACCTGCATCAGCATAGACAGCATATTCTTGGCCCTCACCATGCCGCCATAGAATAACGCCAGGCCGGGCACAACCATCAGAACGACCAGCACAGTCGCCACAATCATCCAGGCGGTATCGCCCTTTTCGATCGGCGTAGCTACTGCTGGCGCGGTTTCCACTAACACCGCTTCCGTTTCCGCGACTGAAAGCCCCGCAAAACTCAGCAACATAAACAGTACAAAGGTGTGTAAGAGTCTTTTCATATTTCCCCCTAAATTACAATGCTTCATCGCCGGTTTCGCCGGTGCGGATCCGGACCACCTGCTCCAGATTGGTGACGAAAATCTTGCCGTCTCCGATTTTGCCTGTGCTAGCCGCTTTGGTGATCACCTCTACGGCCTGATCGAGCAACTGATCGCCTACCGCGACTTCCACTTTGGCTTTAGGCAGAAAATCAACCACATACTCAGCTCCTCGGTAAAGTTCGGTATGTCCTTTTTGGCGGCCAAATCCTTTGACTTCGGTCACTGTGACACCGGAAACGCCTATATCGGAAAGGGCTTCGCGGACGTCGTCCAGCTTGAAGGGTTTGATAATAGCGGTTATCAGTTTCATACAACACCTCATTGCTTACGTTAACTGTTGGAATATCCAATGCACAGACTGTGCCAAGAAAAAAAATCCCGATAAATGCTGATAAAGCTGAGGTTTTTTGAAAAAAGGCCGCACAACTCCAGTGCAAATAGGGATTTATAAGCACCATTTTGAAGCTTAAATACCGTATTAAATCATCCGAACTTTATATTCGCCCTGAACCATGTATGCCTGAAATCATTGCAAAGCTCTTCCGGCCAATTGATTTGCTTTGAAGCATAGCTAACGCCGATAATGATTCAACTTAATGTCTGCAGTGAAACAAAAAATTCATTGGCATAACTTATGTTCTGCGCACTCCTTGTGACTGAAATACAGAGTCAGCCAGTAACACCTTATGCACCAAAATGGATCAAATAATTTTTCTTTGCACCATTTTGACTCAAGCCGATAATATTAATTCTGCCTGATTCTTTATATTTATCAAGGCAATCCTGCTTAAGCATATTTGGCCCGCATCTTGCATTTATGATGTTAAGTGTATTAATAAAACCACATTTTGGGATACAAACAACTATATTTGAAATTAGTTTTACCAATGGACTTAAAATTTAGATTAACTTGGCATCCCAAGTTTATGATTTTCCTGGGATGCTTGATAAGAACCTGACAAAAGGCAATATTTATGCTGACTCATCACAAAAAATATAACGGCTGGCCGCTTACCTTATGCAGCGCCCTGCTTTGCTCATCGCTGACACAGGCCGACGACAAAGGGGCGGTTGAAAGCCTGACCGGTTTCAATATTAATGAAACAGCGCCCATGAAAAACCTGGGCATCAATGTCGGCGGCTGGGTCTCGGCCGGTATCGCGGGCAATCCTGATGATCCTGAAAGCAGAACAAACGGCCCTGTCACATTCAACAATCGCGCCAACGAATTCAATGCCCATCAATTGTACGGCTTTATCGAAAGAGCCGTTGACGCCGAAGGCAGCCAATGGGATGTGGGGTTTCGGGCCGATATCGCCTATGGCATAGACGCCTTCTACACCACGCAAGCCAACTTTGACGACAACCTGATCACGGATGGCTCCTCGCGCCTCTACAAACTCGCGTTCCCGCAAGTCTATGCGACGGTTTTCGCGCCTGTCGGCAACGGTATCACGACCAAAATTGGCCATTTCTATACGCCCCACGGCTTCGAGGTTGTCACCGCGCCTGATAACTTTTTCTTCTCTCATGCCTACACGATGCAATATGGCGAACCATTTACGCATACCGGCATCCTGTCGTCTTATCCTGTTAACGAAAACATCAGTATTTCCGCCGGTGTTGTATCGGGATGGGATTCATTCTTTCAGGAACCGGCTAATTTCCTAGGCGGGGCTACTTACACGACCGACGATGAAAAAACATCATTGACATTTACCTTGATTACCGGCGATGTCAACAAAAATGACGAACACAACCGTACGCTGTATACCATATTGCTAAGCCATGACATCACCGACAAGCTGCATTACAAACTGCAACACGATATGGGTATAGAAGAAAAATCGCAAAGCGCTGACCCAGCAAAATGGTATGGCATCAACCAGTACCTGACTTATGATGTGTCCGACAAAGTTGGCGTTGGCGCACGCTTTGAATGGTTCCGCGACGAAGACGGCATCAGGGTCAACGGCAACAAAGGCCATTATCTGGCGGCCACTGTAGGCATGAACTACAAACCCATGTCCTGGCTGACGTTACGCCCTGAAGTCAGATACGATCATTCAAATGGAAATGCGGCATATAATGATGGCTTAAGCTATAACCAAGTCCTGATTTCAGCCGATGCAATCGTTCGCTTTTAACCCCCGACTCTTAATTTTATGCAACACAAGGACGTGTTTCATGTTTCAGGCGACGCACTAACACCGGGCTTGTTGCGCCCTTTTTTAGTGGCTAAGCTATAAAAAAAAAGGTATGTTATACCGTTTGCCTTTTATAATAATCCGTTCAAGACCATCCAGGAGACAAAGTAAATGTCTGTAGAAAAAGTACTTAAAATGATCAAAGAAAACGACGTGAAATTCGTCGATTTTCGTTTTTGTGACACACGCGGCAAAGAGCAGCATGTCACATTCCCTGCTCATACCATTGATGAAGATACCTTTGAAGAAGGGAACATGTTCGACGGTTCGTCAGTTGCCGGCTGGAAAGGTATCAATGAATCCGACATGATCCTGATGCCCGATCCAACTACTGCGGTCATGGATCCGTTCTTTGATGACAACACGCTGATCCTGCGTTGCGACATCATCGAGCCAAGCAACATGCAAGGTTACGAGCGCGACCCTCGCTCTATCGCCAAACGCGCGGAAGCCTACCTGCAATCAACCGGCATCGCCGATACCGCTTTCTTTGGTCCTGAAAACGAATTTTTCATTTTCGATGACGTCCGCTGGAACGCCGACATGAGCGGCTCTTTCTTTAAAATCGATTCACAGGAAGCCGGCTGGAACTCGGAAAAAGTCTATGAAGACGGCAACATCGGTCACCGTCCAGGCGTTAAAGGCGGTTACTTCCCTGTGCCACCGGTTGATTCATTCCAGGACATGCGTTCTGCAATGTGCCTGACGCTGGAAGAAATGGGCATGCAGACTGAAGTTCACCACCACGAAGTGGCAACAGCGGGCCAATGCGAAATCGGCGTAAAATTCAATACGCTGGTTAAAAAAGCCGACGAAGTACTGCAACTGAAATATGTTATCTCGAACATCGCGCATGCTTATGGCAAAACGGTCACTTTCATGCCTAAACCCCTGGTTGGCGACAACGGCAGCGGCATGCATGTACACCAATCCTTGTCTAAAGGCGGCGTAAACCTGTTCTCAGGCGACTTATACGGCGGTCTGTCTGAAACAGCCCTGTACTACATCGGCGGTATCATTAAACACGCAAAAGCCCTGAACGCCTTCACAAACGCGTCAACCAACAGCTACAAACGCCTGGTTCCAGGCTTTGAAGCGCCTGTTATGCTGGCTTATTCCGCACGTAACCGTTCTGCTTCCATCCGTATTCCTTACGTACAAAACCCTAAAGGTCGTCGTATCGAAGTACGCTTCCCTGACTCAACCGCAAACCCATACTTGGCATTCTCAGCAATGATGATGGCTGGTCTGGACGGCATTCAGAACAAGATCCATCCTGGCGATGCCATGGATAAAGACCTGTACGACCTGCCGCCGGAAGAAGAGAAAGAAATTCCACAAGTCTGTCACGCCTTTGACCAAGCTTTGGATGCTCTGGACAAAGACCGTGAATTCCTGACCCGCGGCGGCGTATTTACTAACGATGTGATTGACGGCTACATCAAACTGAAAATGGAAGAAGTCACTCGTCTGCGTATGAGCACGCACCCTGTAGAATTTGATTTGTACTACAGTTTGTAAGCCCAGCGAAGCGATCAACTGATCCGCTTTATAAAGCCTACACAAAAACGCCCCATTTTGGGGCGTTTTTCGTTTCAGCGATTTGCATTGCCGTTCCGGCGTTTTATTATAGCGACAATGCAGCCCCGCCTGTTCACTGAAACTGCTTCTCCAAAAACTGTTTAAACACAACCCAAGCGACATGGTCTGATAATTGCTTGGATTAAAGCACAGCATCAATACAGCCCCTAGAGGAACCGTGTATAAACGCATACTTGAACATCTTAACGAAGCCATTTTGCTGTTTGATCATGAGTTGAAGCTCACCTACATCAATACAGCAGGCGAAATATTGTTAGCCGACAGTGCGCGTCATTTGATAGGCCTTACTGCTCAGGATTTGTTCAGGTCTTCCGATCCGGCTCTGCTCCTGAACCTGCAGCAATGTCTGACGATGGAGGAACCGCTGTTCGATCGCGAGCTAACCCTGGACCGCATGGCGCAAACTGTTACGATCAACTTCAGCGCCACGCCGCTCATCAAGGAGCAGCAACTGGAGGAAATCCTGGTAGAACTGCAACAGGTCGACACCCACCTGCGCATATCGAAAGAAGAACAGCAACTGCATCAGCAAAACACAGCCCGACTACTGGTCAGAGGGCTGGCCCATGAAATCAAGAACCCGTTGGGCGGCCTGCGCGGCGCGGCGCAACTGCTGGACCTGGAGCTGCACGAGCCGGAGCTCAAGGAATACACGCATATCATCATCGCCGAATCGGACCGGCTGCAGGGACTCATGGATAAAATGCTGGGCCCCAACAAGTTGCCTGATAAAAAAGCCTTGAACATTCATGAAGTACTGGAGCGCGTCAGGCAGCTCGTGCAAGCCGAGTCCGCCGGCCTCAAGGTCAAGCATGACTATGACCCCAGCATCCCCGAGATTCAGGCCGACAGGGACCAACTTATCCAGGCCATCCTGAATATCGCCCGGAACGCCGCACAGGCTATGGAAGGCAAAGGTGAAATCATGATCAAAACGCGCATACACCGGCAGATGACCATAGGCCGGAAGCGCTACAAACTGGCCGTCAAAATCGACATTATCGACTACGGCCCCGGCATAGACGCCGACCTGCTGAACCAGATCTTTTATCCGATGATTACGGGACGCGCGGAAGGCACCGGGCTGGGTTTATCGATAGCGCAATCCCTGATCAATCAGCATAACGGCCTGATCGAATGCAGCAGCGAACCGGGCCATACTGTGTTTTCGATCTTTTTACCCGTGGAGCCCGGCCATGAATAATCTTGACACCGTCTGGATCGTCGATGACGACAAATCCATACGCTGGGTTCTTGAAAAAGCGTTTGAAAAAGCCGCCATCATGACGCGCAGCTTTTCCAGCGCGCAAGAATTGCTGGAGACCTTGCAGCATGAATCGCCTGATGCCTTATTGACCGACGTCCGCATGCCCGGCATGGATGGCTTGAAATTGCTCGATAAAATCCAGCACAGCCATCCTGACCTGCCGGTTATCGTCATGACCGCGCACTCCGATCTTGAAAGCGCGGTCTCGGCATTTCACGGCGGCGCCTTCGAGTATCTGCCCAAGCCCTTCGATATCAAGGAAGTTGTCGATCTCGCGCATCGCGCCTGCGTACATAGCCGCCAGCAGCGGGAACGGGCACGCGGCCATGAAGAAACCGCCCTGATCGAAACTCCGCCAGAAATCATCGGCGAGGCGCCGGCCATGCAGGAAGTCTTCCGCGCCATTGGCCGGCTGGCCCGCTCCCATATCACCGTGCTGATCAATGGCGAATCGGGCACTGGCAAGGAACTGGTCGCCAAAGCCCTGCACCGGCACAGCCCCAGAGCCCAGAAACCGTTTATCGCCCTGAATATGGCCGCTATCCCGAAAGACCTGATGGAATCGGAACTGTTCGGTCATGAAAAAGGCTCATTTACCGGCGCACAAGCCCGGCGGGCCGGACGCTTCGAACAGGCCAACGGCGGCACGCTGTTTCTGGACGAGATAGGCGACATGCCGGCCGAACTGCAAACGCGCCTGCTGCGCGTACTGGCCGATGGCGAGTTCTATCCGGTCGGCTCTCACTCATCTGTAAGAGTCGATGTACGCATCATTGCCGCCACGCACCAGAATCTGGAAGTGCTGGTCAATGAAGGCCGCTTCCGCGAAGATTTGTTCCATAGGCTAAATGTCATCCGCATCCATATTCCGCCATTGCGCGACAGGAAGCAGGACATCCCATTGCTGCTGCGCCATTTTCTGAGCCAGGCTGCGCTTGAGCTGAATACTGAAATCAAAACGTTAAAACCTGAAGCCGAGGCTTTCCTGAGCTCGCTGGAATGGCCCGGCAACGTCCGGCAACTGGAAAACTGCTGCCGCTGGATGACGGTCATGGCATCGGGCCGCGAAATCCATATCCATGACCTGCCGCCCGAACTGCTGCATATCCAGTCGGAGAAAGACACCACAAGCAGCGATTGGCAGTCGTTGCTAAGAACTTCGATAGATCAACAGCTGCTGGCCAAAAAGCCTGAAATCGCCAAACATATTATTCCGGCCGTTGAAACGCTGCTGATTAAAGCCGCATTAGACTATACGCACGGCAAGCGCCACGAAGCGGCGATTATGCTCGGCTATGGGCGCAATACCCTGACGCGGAAAATAAAGGAACTGGGTATAGAGGATGAATAACATCCGTTGTGAAAATTACAAGCGGGATGATGACGTGCAAAGCCGTTATATCTCAGTATTTCACCGCTCTTTTGTACACCGGCGCCCATTGTTTTATCCGAGGATTTGAAAAATGAGGATTGTAGAGCAGATTAGATGCTCAAACACTATGCCATCAGCCTAATGAGGCGGACAATGCCCCCTAGTGAAACACCACTAGGGAAAGCCCGCAGTACCGCTTTGAAAAATCACCGGCATTTTGCCTCAGGCTCCCTGTAGATCCGCTGACTTAGCCATAGCAAACCGTAAAGCGTATACCGTTCCTTGTCAATTCTCCCTTGGTTGTGCATTTCGATTCAAATGGCTGAGGCCCCGTTACCCGCTGCCCCAAGCAGAACCTAGGTATTCTCAACAGTTGTTTTTTCAATCCCTTAAGCGTAGCTTAATAACGAGGAGGTTGGGTTGCCTGAGTAGGCATTGTTCAGATGAAATGCTTAAAAATTTTAAATTCAGCCCCCTGCACGTTTCAACATACAGCTTTTCCTTTTTTGATCGCCTCATTCTTGCCTTCTACCGACAGGTAAAAGGCAAAATGTGGAAGTCCTCAAATTCAGCATTAAAATTAGAGGTAACGATATGATTATTAAGGCAAGCCAAACCTTGATCGCCACACCCGCTGTGGCCATTCCACTACTTCTCTCTTTCAGCACGAGCGCAGTCGCGCTCACACCCTTAGAACAATTGGGCAAGAATGTATTTTTCGACAAGATATCCAATCCCGGCACGCTGGCCTGCGCCTCATGCCATGATCCGGCAGTAGGCTGGGTCTTGCCGGATTCTAACATTAATAACACCATAGTGGTGGCGCCAGGCGCAGCACCCCAGGCGCTAGGCGTCATCAAACCACCGAGCAACGCTTATGCAATATTTTCTCCGCCTTTTAGTTTCCAACGCCTTGATAATTTTGAAGCCATAACAGAACCTGCACAAGTGGAAGCGCTGATAGGCAGAAACTTCCAGGGTGGAAGTACCTGGAACGGTTTCGCCGAAGGCTTCGGAAAAACATCCCCATCGGCCAGCCCTATTGGGGACGGCGGGGCCAGCGCTACGGTTACAGTGGATGACATCCCGCCGGCAAAGCAGGCCGAGTATGCAAAATTTCTTGGCCCTTTGGCAGACCAAGCCCTGAATCCCTTTACGAGTATTATTGAGCATAACATCAGCAAAGAGGGAGTTTGTGAGGCAATCCGAACGGCTGCATACAAAGATTTGTACAATGCCGCTTATGATGAAGCTATAGACTGTGCCGGAGGGCTTGAGACTAGTTTCAAGCGAATTGCACTGGCGCTCGCAGCCTGGGAGGCTTCGGACGAAGTCAACCAGTTCAGTTCCAAGCGCGACCAAGCGCTCGCAACCGATGCCGACAAAAAATTCCCGCTGGACGGCTTTACCGACGCAGAAAATTTGGGACACGATCTGTTCTATGGCCGCAACGATTCAGGCCAAAACCCTGAGGGTAAAAACGCCGGCTGCTCTGAATGTCACAACAGCGGCGCTGCCGATTCCGATGGTACGGAAGCGGACCAGCTTTACACCGACAACCGCTATCACCATACAGGCGTACCTTTCAATCCGGAGATCCCCGGGGTAGGTAAAGGGGTTGTAACGGGTCTGACCGCGCACATCAGTACTGCCAGACCGGAACTCATTGGTCAATCAGCTCTCATTTCCGTCCCGCCGGGACCTAACAGAGCCCCAACGTTGCGCAATGTAGCCGCCCCGGACGGGTTTATAAAAGCCTATGGTCACAACGGCTATTTCAAGAGCCTGGAGCAGATCGTTCACTTCTACAACACGTCCTTGGTCTTCAAAGCGGGCTGTGCCAGCATCAGCATCTTTTCCTCCTCGACGCCAGTCTGCACGGATGACCCCAACGCCACGCCCGACCCGAACAGCACAGCCGCAACATGGCCAGGTGGGCCGATCACCCGTTGCCCGGGCGACATGAAGGCCAGCGAGGCGATTGCGGCTAACTGCTGGCCGGAACCCGAGTTCCCGAATGCCACGACTCAAAGTATTAGTGTGATAGGAAATCTGCACCTAACTCAAGCTGAGGAGGAAGCGGTCGTGCAGTTCGTCAGAACTTTCACAGACCAAAATCCAGTCACCAGACCATAGACTTTAGTTGACCGGAACCTGATAAGGTAGTCGAGCGCTCACGGCACGCAATAAGGCGCCGTGAGCTGACATATTGAGTTCATTTAGGACAGCACTATCCGGCAAATGAAACCTGGAAGTAGCTGGAGTATTTCAAAGTACCGATTACTTTTACAATACCCCCACCGCACGCCGCAGGCGCAGAGCAGCCTGTGCAGCATCGTAATTGGCATTGTTGAAATTGTCATGTGAAGTGGTGCGCAGATCTTCGGCTTTCAATACATCGGTATTGGTCGACAGGCCCTGCTGATAGCTATCGGTGGTCACTCTCATGTTTTCTTCAGCCTGCTCGATGGCTTGTTGGGTCACGGCGACGCGTTTTTGGGCTTCCTGATAGTCCAGCCAGGCCTGGCGTACTTGCAGGCCGATAGCGCTGGTCAAGTCGTCGCGCTGTTCCTTCAGGGAGATGGCCTGCCGGCTGATGGCATCGCTCTGGTGGCGCGTGCTGCCGTCGAACAGCTTCCATTTGACACCGGCATTGACCAGCCACATGCTTTCAGCCGCCTGATAGCGGTTTTCCTGATACTGATAGCCGCCGTTGATGGCAACCTGCGGCAACACGCCGGCCTTGACGCTCTGTGCCTGTTGTTCCAGAGATTCGATTTGCCGCGTCAGCACAGCCAGCTCGGAACGCTGCTTCAAAGCATCATTATTCAGCGCTTTCAGGTCTTCCTTGGGCATTTCCGGAAATTGTTTTACCAGCTTGACCTCATCTTCAAGATTGCGGTCCAGCAAACGGTTGTAGCTGGCCTTGGCGATATCGAGCCGGTTGCCGGCCTGCACGACCTGCTGCTCCGCATTGACCAGTTCCACGTTCGCCGCCAGCACGTCATTGCGGGCCACCATGCCCTGATCGAACAGATTATTGACATCGACAACATGCGCTTTCAGGCTGTCGACATGGCTTTTTGCGACTTGCAGCGAGCTTTCGGCGCGCAATACCGCGATATAAGCCTCGGCCACCTGCATTTTTATATCCAGCTGGGCCGTGGTTTCATTGTGCTGCGCGGCCTGAAGGGATGCCTCGGCGGCATTGATGTCGTGACTGATGCGGCCGCCGGTATAAATGGGCAGCGTCGCGATAGCCTGCGCGTCCATATTGCCCGGCTGCTGAGTATTGAACTGCGCCGTTCTGCCGTCTATTTGCGTCACGGCACCCGGCGTTTCACTGCGCTGAGTATAACCGCTGCTGACATTAAGTTCCGGCAGCCGCTGTCCCTTCGCTGAATTCAACTGCTCTTCGGCTGCCGATGTATCGATTTTGGCAGCCTTGATCTGATGGTTATTATCAATGGCGCTGTTCCATGCCTCTTCCAGCGTTTCGGCCGATACAGCAGGCGCAGTGGTCACCAAAACACTGATTAGGCTGGCACACAGAGGTTTATTATTGGTCAGCATGCAAAATGCCCTGCAGATAAAAAGGAATGACTTCATTGATCACACGGTTTTTTTCGTCGCCCGAAGGCAACGGCCTGATTCCCAGCAAGCAAGGAAAATACAAGTCGCCTTTCAGCAAGTTGAAAAAGGCATTCGCCGCAAACGCCGGATCGGCAATGCTAAAGCGGCCGTCGTCATTCAGCCGGCGCAGATAATTTTCCAGCCCGGTCAAGGCCGGCAATGCGCCGCTTTCATAAACCAATTGCCCCAGTTCGGGAAAATCGCGGCTTTCGGTAATGAAAAGCCGGTAGCCGGCCATCCCATCTTCCGAAAAAAACAGATCCATAAACGACGCGGCGATTTTTTTCAGATTCTTTTCGACATCATCCGAGTCGATTACAGCCTCGCTCATGGTTTGCAGCAAAGAAGCGCATAGATTTGAAACGACAGCGGCCAGCAGCGCATTCTTACTGTCAAAATGATTGTACAGCGTGGCTTTGGAAACAGGCGCGGCCTGTGCAATTTTATCCATGCTGACATTCCGGTAGCCATGCGCCAGAAACATGCGTGTGGCCGCCTCAATAATGGCTTGCCGCTTGGGATCAATGGATTTTGAAATCATCGAAAGAAAACTATTTTGATAAATAAAACGGATGAGCTAGACTAAACTAAACCGTTTAGTTTATCAAGGTAGTTTATGCAACGCTCCCGATCCATTTTATTAGGCTTACTGTTTATTGTTGTCATCGTCGCCGCGGTCGGCTATTGGCTGCTTGACCGCCGTCAGTATGAAGCCACCGACAATGCCTACTTGAGATCCAATATCGTGCTGATCAGTCCCAAGGTAGAGGGCTATGTGACGGAACTGGCCATCGATGACAATCAGGCCGTCAAACAGGGCGATGTGCTGGTCACGATAGACGACCGCGATTACCAAGCCAAAGTCGCTCAGGCCGAAGCGGACATTGCGGCCGAAATGGCGCATATCGACCGCCTGCAGGCCATGAAGACATCACAGCATGCCCGCATAGAGGCCGTCAGGGCCAACATAACCGCATCGCAAGCGAAGCAGGAACAAACCCAGAAGGATTTATACCGCTTTACCAACCTGATCAACCGAGGCTCGGCCCCTGCCCAATCGCTCGACAAGATCCAGTCGGAATCCAAGCAGACCGGCGCCGAACTCAAAGCCACGCATTCGACACTGACGGCGGAACGTAATCAGCTGACTACGCTGGATATTGAAATCGCCGAAACCGAGGCGCGCCTGAAAAATATTCAAGCCCGATTGACGCTGGCCCAAATAGAACTCGAGCATACCAAAGTACGCGCACCGGCCGACGGCATCATTGGCAAGCGCGGCGTGCAGCGCGGGCAGCTGGTCCGTCCGGGCGTCACGCTGGCCTACTTGATAGAAAATCATAAGATCTGGGTCGAAGCCAATTTCAAGGAAACCCAGCTGGAACACATGCGCGTGGGACAAGCCGTGTCGGTCAAGGTGGATGCCTATCCCGGACTTGAGCTGCACGGCAAAGTCGACAGTTTTGCGCCGGCCAGCGGCTCCGAATTCAGCATCCTGCCGCCCGAAAACGCTACCGGCAATTTCACGAAAATCGTGCGCCGCGTACCGGTCAAGATTGTCTTCGATGCCGGCCAGGACATCAGCCTGCTGAAACCGGGCCTGTCCGTCGAAGCCAAGGTTAAAGTGCTGTAACTTATGTCAGCGCAATTACAAGAGCAGCCCGAATTACCAAACCAGCCGGAGGAAGCACAAAGCCGGATTGAAGAAGCCGGACTGACCACGACGCAGTGGATCGGCTTTTTCAGCATGGCGGTCGGCGTTTTCATGGCGGTGCTGGACATTCAGATCGTCGCCAGCTCGCTCAAGGAAATACAGGCCGGACTGTCCGCCACGCAGGATGAAATCGCCTGGGTGCAGACCTCCTATCTGATCGCCGAAGTCATCATCATTCCCCTGTCCGGCTGGCTGGGACGGGTTTTTTCGACGCGCTACCTGTATGCCATCTCGGCCGGCGGGTTCACGCTGGCCAGCCTGTTCTGCGCATTCGCCTGGAACCTGCCGTCCATGGTCATCTTCCGCCTGATACAGGGCTTTCTCGGCGGCGCGATGATTCCGGTCACCTTCACGGTCATCTTCATCCTGTTCCCGCCGCGCCTGCAGCCGGCCATGACCATCGTACTGGGCCTGATCGTCACGATCGCACCGACCGCCGGCCCGATTCTGGGCGGCTATCTGACCGAAACCTACAGCTGGCAATCGCTGTTTCTGGTCAACGTGGTGCCCGGCATTTTGGTCTGCATACTGGTCTGGCTGACTGTCGATATCGACCGGCCGGAATGGCATCTGCTGCAGAAAATCGACTTCATCGGCATCGTCCTGATCGCGGTTTGCCTGGGCTGCATGCAGTATGTGCTGGAAGAAGGCGTGCGCTACCAGTGGTTTGAGGATCGCCTGATCATGACGCTGACCCTGGTCGCGGCGGTCAGCGGCATCGCCATGCTGATCTGGGAATTAAAAAACCCGCATCCGATCATCGATCTGCGCGCCTTCCGCAATGTCAATTTTGCCGTCGGCTGCCTGTACAGCTTCGTGCTGGGCATCGGGCTTTTTTCGATCATTTATCTGGTGCCGATTTACCTCGGCAGCGTCAAAGGCCTCAACAGCCTGCAAATCGGCTATTACCTGATGGTGGTCGGCCTGTTCCAGCTGCTGTCGGCATTCATCGCAGGCCCCTTGGAGAAGAAAATGGATTTGCGCTGGATGCTGTGCCTGGGCTTTGGCCTGTTTGCGCTGGGCTGCTGGCTGAACGCCGGGCTGACGGCCGAATCGGGCTATTGGGAATTCTTCTGGCCGCAGGCTATTCGCGGCACCGCGCTGATGCTGTGCTTTCTGCCCATCAATACGCTGGCGTTAGGCCTGCTGCCGGTCGAAGAAGTCAAAAACGCCAGCGGCCTTTATAACCTGATGCGAAACCTGGGCGGCGCGATCGGACTGGCCGTGGCCAATACGCTGGTCAGCTATCTGACGAAAAGCCATTATGCGGACTTGCGCGAATCGATGACAGCCACCAACTATCCGGCGCAGCAACTATGGGAGGGGCTCGCCGAATCGATGGGCCAATTTAATTTATCCGAGCCTTCCTCGGCGGCATTGAAACAGATTACCGCATTGGCCATGCGTGAAGCGGAAGTCATGACCTTCAACAATTTGTTCCAGCTCATTGCTTTGATTTTTCTGGGCTCGCTGCTCATCGCGCCGTTTCTGAAAAAAGTGGACCAAGAAAAAGCCGGTTCGATTCAGATGGAATAATCCGCTTAATTCTTTATACTGTAAAAATCATTCATTTTTACCTGGAGCATCATGACCGCCAGCTCATCCCTACAACGTCTCGCCTTGACGCCGGGCGAACCCGCCGGCATCGGCCCCGATCTCTGCGTTCAGTTGGCCCAGCAGGATTTGCCCTGTGAAATCGTCGCCATCGCCAGCCCGGATTTATTGGAGCAGCGTGCCCAGCAATTGGGTCTGAAAATCAGGATAAAAACCTTTGACAGCACGCTGCCGCCCAGCCCCCAGCAAGCCGGCAGCCTGACCGTGCTGCCCGTTGAACTGGCGGAACCGGCCCAATGCGGCCGCTTAAACCCGGCCAACAGCCGCTATGTGTTGAAAACGATTACGAAAGCCACCAAAGGCTGCATGGAGGGTTTATTCGATGCGTTGGTGACGGGTCCCGTGCACAAAGGCATCATCAATGACGCCGGTTTCACGTTCAGCGGTCATACCGAATATATCGCTGATATTACCGGCGGCCATCCGGTCATGATGCTGGCCACGCCCGGCCTGCGCGTGGCGCTGGTCACGACTCACCTGCCTTTGTCGGAAGTCAGTGCGGCCATTACCCATTCGCGGTTAAGAGCCGTGCTGTGCATACTGGATCAGGACCTGCGCTCGCGCTTCAAGCTGGACAATCCCCGCATCCTGGTCTGCGGCCTGAATCCTCACGCCGGCGAGAGCGGCCACCTCGGCCGCGAGGAAATCGAAGTCATCGAGCCGGTACTCGACAGTCTGCGCAAGCAGGGCCTGAATCTGCAAGGCCCGCTGCCGGCCGATACGCTGTTCACGCCGAAATATCTGGCATCGGCCGATGCCGTATTGGCGATGTACCACGATCAGGGACTGCCCGTGCTCAAGCACATGGGCTTCGGGCAGGCCGTCAACATCACACTGGGCCTGCCGATCATCCGCACGTCCGTGGACCACGGCACGGCCCTGGATCTGGCCGGCACCGGCAAAGCCGAAATCGGCAGCCTGCTCAGCGCCATAGAAACCGCATTACTCATGGCAACCAACACACCCCGATAACATGGCCCATATACCACGCAAACGCTTCGGTCAGAACTTTCTGCACGATTACCGGATTATTTACGACATTATTTCCAGCCTGCAGGCCCGGCCCGGCGACCATTGGGTCGAAATCGGCCCGGGCCAGGGCGCACTGACCGAACCGCTGCTGAAAGAGGGCGTGCACCTTGATGTGGTCGAACTCGACAGGGACCTGGTCGCGCTGCTCAGGGAAAAATTCAAGCAGCGCGACAACTTGCGCATCCACAGCGCCGACGCCCTGAAATTCGATTTCGCGACGCTGGCCGACGACAGCCGGAAACTGCGCGTCGTCGGCAACCTGCCCTACAACATCTCCACGCCGCTGATGTTCCATCTGCTGGATAATGCGGCCTGCATACAGGACATGCATTTCATGCTGCAGAAGGAAGTCGTCGACCGGATTTGCGCCGCGCCCGGCAGCAAGAAATACGGCAGGCTCAGCGTCATGATGCAGTATCACTGCGCAACCGAACTTTTATTTGATGTCCCGCCCGAAAGCTTCGATCCGCCGCCCCAAGTCATGTCGGCGATCGTGCGCTTGATTCCGCATCAGCAGCCGCCTGTCGAAGTGCATGATGTCGCCAAACTCAACAAAGTCGTCACGCAAGCCTTTTCGCAACGGCGCAAGACGCTACGCAATTCCCTGAAAACATTGATTGCCGAGGAAGATATAGAAGCCCTGAACATAGATCCGACGCTACGGGCCGAAATGATTTCGCTGAGCGATTTCGCCAAACTGAGCAATCTGTTGCAAAACGATGCCGCCTGAGCTGCGACAATCCGCCACGCGACAATCTGCCACATTCTAAAGAATATTATTTATTGCTAATATAATCTCAATTCTTGAGATGCACTCTCTTTTTAGAGACTTTAGAATTATCCTCCTAATGTAATGCGGCCTTCGTGGCCGCATTTTTTTTACCTGCCATTTCCGTTTTATTCATGCACACGAGAGCCTTGTCTCGTGTATGACGCTGCCCCAGACAAGACCGGTCCACTCTATAGAATATTGACCAAACTATGGACGTGCGAGAGATATCAGAGGTGATCAAACATCTTATGATCGAGAGCCGCTTCTTGAATGTGCTTTAGATGCGATTTTGTGGTCTGTACCTGTTCCGCACATTGCTGTGCTGTCGCCTCGTCGCCGCGCGCGCGTGCCATCTTCTCCATCTCTCCCAGCAGCAGCATGCGCTCGTTGGCGACCCGTACTGCACTCCACAACGCCATTTCAACCTCTTCGTTAACATCCGCCATCAATGTCTGGAGCGAATAGGCATGGCCTGTATGACAGCGGTAACGGGTAATTGGCCCTTCCTCGATTTTGGTCAACACGCCTTTGCACTCCGGACAGGTGTTGGGTGAAATCGATCCTAACTGCATGATTTCCCCCGGTCTGACTCTGGCCTCCAACGTAACACGGTTTTCAATTCGGGGTGTGTCAGCAATTACGGCATCTCCAATATCGATGATGGGTTTATTGATCAATTGGGCGATGACTCGCGGCATATGAGCAACGGGGAGCGTGTAATCAACGTCCACATGCCGAAGCACACTTTCCGGCATCGAGGCGTGTTTGGCTTCCTCGGGCGATTGCACCAGCACAACGCCGCCGCGATCCTTGATCGCCCATGCCCCCGCAGTTCCGTCGTCAAGCAAGCCGCTAAGCACAACCCCGATCACGCGCGGCCCAAATGCATACGCCGCCGAGCGGAACAGCACATCGATGGCAGGACGCACCCGGTTTTCCTTGGGCCCGTGCGTCACCCGGAGACGACCTTCCTCCAACATCAGATGGCGGTCCGTCAGGGCTACGTATACGCGGCCCGGAACGATCGGTTCACCGTCAATGGCAGGTGTCACAGAAAGCGCCCCGGCGCGTGCAAGTATGGCATCGAGATAGCTTGGAATATGCGGAGACAGATGGAGCACCACCAGGACTGCGGCCGGCAATGTTGCAGGCAAGCCCGCAACGAGACTCTCCAGAGCAGGAATGCCGCCAGCCGATGCCCCTACGACAATAATATCTCGGTGAGCCATAAATCCTCCGGGTTAAAACGCCTGTCAATGCGACCGCCTGTACATCAGGCCTTTTGCATGATATGCGTAGCGGAAGCGGTCCTGCAAAAATTATCCGACTCGGACTGTCCCGCCATCCAAATAACTAAAGACAAAAATTATATTTAAGGATTCAACTTCCAAACTGGCAGACATCGCACATCCCGATGATGCCCTATTTGAATAAGCGTTTCGGGTCGAATGAATTCGACCCTACAACGGCGTAACATCAGTTAATAATTTCTGTTGTAAGTGCAGCCTTACTCAGTGAAATCACTTATATTCATAAATCGTAAGGCTGGTTATACTTCAGCCTTGCTACCGAATTTTTTATTCGGTAAATAATCGCTGGCCGAATAATAAGCCGAAAATGGCAACAATTAGGAAGGGTTTACTTAGAATATAAAAGGTCATCTCATAAATTTCTTTCATATCCTGTTCGTTATCAACTTTAACGAGCCAAACTGATTCCAGGCAGGTTATATTCAAATAGTTCGAGATATTTTTATAAACCCGAACGTCCTCATCCTCTCTACTGTCTATATGTCATTCGTAGACTACAAAAGCGGATGGATCGGTTTGACTTTGTGCCAAATTGGCTGAATTCAGCCACAATTCGCCTAAAAAATCGGCAATTATCAGATTCGGTCCGAACTTATAAACCCAAAACATCGAGGGCGATTGTTTATTTTTACCCAGTAATTAATCGTTTATATATCAGTGAAAAAAAGTTCGTCAGTTGATCATACATTCCCTATTGTGGGCATAGGCGCCTCGGCAGGCGGCCTGGAAGCCCTGCAAGAGTTTTTTGGAGCCATGCCGGCCGATAAAGAACTCGCTTTTGTCATCGTTGTGCACTTAGACCCCAATCACGTCAGTCTGTTGCCCAACCTGTTGCAAAAACACACGACAATCAAAATCGCCCAGATTACTGACGGCCTGCAGGTTAAGCCGAACAACATCTACATTATTCCGCCCAATAAAAGCCTGACTATTTTCAACGGAAAACTGCATCTGGCGGAGCTGGGGTCTCCCCGCTTCAGCCATTTGCCCATCGATATTTTCTTCCGTTCGCTGGCTCAGGACCAGGGCGACAAGGCGATCGGCATTGTTCTATCGGGCACCGGCTCCGATGGCAGTCTGGGTTTGATGGAAATCAAGGCGGCAAACGGGCTCGTGATCGTGCAGGATGAAGCGTCCGCTCAATATACCGGTATGCCGAAAAGCGCCATCAATACAGGCGTTGCCGATTTCATACTGTCGCCCGACAAAATGCCGGCCCAACTCATCCAATATTCTCAGTACCGGGAGGGTATCAATGATCGCCACATCGTCCAATTACAGAATATCGACGTTTTTCTGCAAAAAATATTTTTTCTGATTCACAATCAGACCGGCCACGATTTCTCGATGTATAAAAAAAACACGATCTGCCGGCGCATCGAACGACGCATGCAATTGCGGCAAATAAGCAATATGGCAGACTATGTCACTTTCTTGCAGAAAAACGAGCAGGAGATTGGCATCCTGGCCAACGAACTATTCATCGGCGTGACCAGTTTTTTCCGGGATACTGAAGCCTATGATGTGCTCCAGAGCAAGATTCTGCCGGCATTCCTCAACCAAAAGCCCAACAATTATACCCTGCGTGTCTGGGTTCCCGGCTGCAGCACAGGCGAAGAAGCCTATTCCATCGCGATCATTATTCAGGAATGCCTCGATAATATAAAACATGCCATCAACGTGCAGATTTTCGGCACCGATATTAATGAAAATGCCATTGAAAAAGCGCGCAGAGGGATTTACCTGTCCGGCATTGAAAACGTCGATATCAGCCCTGAGCGCCTCAAACGCTTTTTTATCAAGGAAGACAATAGCTACCGGATTAAGAAATCCATTCGGGAAATGGTGGTCTTCGCGCCCCAAAATATCATTAGCGATCCGCCTTTTACCAAGCTGGACATTATCAGTTGCAGAAATCTGCTGATTTATTTCAGATCGGAATTGCAAAGAAAAGTCCTGCAAACATTCCATTACAGCTTAAAAGAAGATGGCATCATGTTTCTGGGCCCTTCAGAAACAACGGGGCAATCCGATCGTTTTTTCTCCGTACTGGACAAAAAATGGAAAGTTTTCCGTCGAACCCCTGTTGCCGAAACGATTCCCAGATCCCTGCATCTCCTTGAATCACCGTCTCATTCGATGATCAACGACGATATGAAAATGCCCGACTCTATGCAGAAAGCAGAAGAATTAAGTATCATGCAACTGGTTGAAGCTATCCTCAGGCATAGCTCGGTGCCGCCCTGCGCGATTATCGACGCCAAGAGCAACATCATCTATGTGCATGGCAGGCTGGGCAAATATCTGGAACCTGCGGAGGGTAAAATCAGCGTCAATATTGTCGACATGGCTCGTTTCGGACTAAAAACGGAACTGGCGGCCGGGATTCGTCAGGCCTCCCAGAGCCGAAAAAAAGTACAGAAAAAAGTCTATGCCATCCAGCAGGATGGCAGCCAGATCAGTGTAGATATGACGATCAGCCCCATTATGGAGTTCTCGCCCATCCCTGGACTTATCATGGTGACTTTCGAAGATGTGTCGATGGAAAATCTGATAAAAACGGAAACAGCAAAGCTCTTGCCGACCACGGCGGAAGAAGTCGCAAAGCTGCAGCAGCAATTGGATTTCACTAAAGAAAGCCTGCAAACCACCATCGAAGAACTGGAAACCTCAAATGAAGAACTCAAATCGACCAACGAAGAGCTCCAGTCCACCAATGAGGAATTGCAGAGCACGAATGAAGAACTGGAAACGTCAAAAGAAGAATTGCAGTCGCTGAATGAAGAGGCCGTGACCGTCAATGCGGAGCTGCAAAGCCGTATCGACGAATTGCAGACCGCCAATGACGATATGAAGAACCTGTTTGACAGCACGCAGGTTGCCACGCTGTTTCTGGACACCAAATTCTGTATCCGCCGTTTTACACCCAAAGTCAAGGAACTCATCAACTTGGAGGCCGGCGATGTCGGGCGCCCGATTGCCCATTTTTCCTCCTCTCTGCAAAATCCGGATTTGACGGGCCATGCCAGTGAAGTGCTGAGAACGCTCAGTAAGCATGAATCTGAAATCTGCGATGATCAAGGCCGCTGTTTTTGTGTACGCATCCTGCCCTATCGCACTACCAATAATGTCATTGATGGCGTAGTCATTACCTTTGAAGACATTACCGTTAGGAAAGAAGTCGAGCAAGCCCTCATCAATAACGAGAAACGCTATAAACGCATGATTGATTTCTGCCCCGTCCCGATGTGGGAAAACGATTTTTCCAAGGTTGCACAGACTTTACACGCGCTTCATGATCAAGGCGTAACTGATCTTGCCGCTTATCTGGATAAACATCCACAGGAGCTGAAAGAACTGTTAAAAAAAGTGCAGGTTTCGCATGTCAATAATGCGGCTATGGTGTTGTTCAGAGCCGGCGACAAGGAAAAGCTGGCATTAACTATCCAGGGATTACTTACCCGGCGTTCAATCCAGCCTTTTATAACGCAGCTGCTGGCCATCTGGGACAGAAAAGACAAGTTCAGCTTTGAATGCCATTGCGAAGACCTGCAGGGAAATCCATTAACTTTAAATCTGGAATGGGCGGTCCCCACGGATGAGGACCGGTTAAATTACGACAACGTGATTGTCGCGTTGCCACGCTTACGTTAGCAGCACATATCGACGTATCGGGGTTAAGCTTATGTTAAACAAAGTGGATAAATTCTATGAATTGAGGCGGCGGGCGAAAGAGCTATTAACTGCACATCATCCATCATCAGCTCCCTATTCAATGGAAGAACTCCTTAACCTGTTGCAGGAATTGGATACGCACCGGATCGAACTGGAATTACAAAACGACGAGCTGCTCAAAACCCAACAACAACTTCAGGAAACAACGCAGGAATATCTCGATTTTTATCATTATTCCCCGGTCGGCTACCTCACTCTCAACAGTGAAGGCATCATTCTTAAAGCCAACATGACGCTACGCGGCCTGTTCGGCATTGAACAAAAAGCCATTATCAATAAGCCTTTTTCCGATTTTGTGCTGGACCTCGACCAGGATGTCTTATATTTCTATCGTCAGGCCTTGTTAAACCATAAAAGCGTCCAAAGCTGCGAATTGCGTTTGCGCAGAAGTGATGGCCAAACGGTATGGGTTAAGCTGTCTGGCTTGTCTCAAAAAGCCCAGCGAGGGCATCATTTCAGGCTGGCAGTCACAGACATCCATGAATTAAAGGAAACGGAAGCACTGCTGAGCGAAAATGAAGCGGATTTGCGCGCCATTTTCGATAGCGTCATCGCTGGTATTATCAGAGTTAATGAGCGCGGCTTCATCGAATCGGCCAATGCCGCTGCCGAGAGTATTTTCGGCTTTTCCACTGCGGAAATGATCGACAGCCCTATCAGCGGATTAATGCCCAAACTCGACTGGAAGGCATATGAAGCTCAACTGGCTTGCCGTAAAGACGATTGCAAAGATCAGATTGCCGGCATCCGGCAAGAGCTGGAGGGCCTTAGAAAAGACGGTTCGCTGTTTCCGGTAGATATCGGCATCAGTGAAATCGGCAATGGCAAATCCCGTGACTTCATTATCACTATCCATGACATCACCGAACGCAAGCAGATGGAAATAGCGCTTCGGCAAGCCGATCATCAGAAAAATGAATTTCTGGCCATGCTGGGACACGAACTCAGAAATCCTCTGGCCCCTATCCGCAATGCCGTGCAGGTGTTGAAAACTCAAGGTTCCGTGAACCCCACGCTGGACTGGTGCGGCAAGATCATCGACCGGCAGGTCAATCATATGGCATTATTGCTCGACGATTTGCTGGACGTAGCTCGCATCATGCGGGACAAAATCACGCTTAAGATTGACCTTGTCGACTGCAACGAGATTATAGACAGTGCCGTAGAAATCAACTTGCCGCTGATACAGTCCCGCCAACAGGAGCTGGTCGTTTCCCGCCCGGAAACACCGATATGGATCGAAGGTGATCGTGTCCGATTGACTCAGGCGCTGTCCAATCTGTTGAACAACGCCACCAAGTACACTGATGAGAAAGGCAGGATCATCCTGAAGGTGATGCAGGAAAATGGCGGCTTGGTGATTAAAGTACAAGACAACGGATCAGGCATTCCGCCGGAGATACTGCCTCACATTTTTGACCTTTTTACTCAGGCCGACTCTTCTTTGGCCCGATCCCAAGGCGGTCTAGGCATCGGACTTACGCTGGCGCGCAGATTGGTCGAAATGCATGGAGGAACGATCAGTGCATCCAGTGCGGGCAGTCAGCAGGGTAGTGAATTCATTATGCGTCTGCCATTATCCGATGCGTCTGCGGCTGTCGAATCAACACAAACCGACACTGCTCTGCTAAAAGACAGGCTGCGTATCTTACTGATAGATGATAATGCCGATGTCGCGGAAAGTCTTGCCCTCCTGCTGCAGATAGAAGGGCACGAGGTCGATACTGCAGACTGCGGCTTAAAAGGCATAGAAAAAGCACAGGCTTTCCGGCCTCAAGCTGTCCTGCTGGACATCGGCCTTCCTGATATTAGTGGTTATGAAGTTGCCAGACGGTTGCGCGAGTTGCCGGAAACACGACAAGCGTGCTTAGTCGCCATCAGCGGATATGGACAGCCTGAAGATCACGAGCAGTCAAAGTCCGCCGGCTTCGACCATCATCTGCTTAAACCAGTAGATCCCTCGAATTTATTTGCTTTGTTGGCGACTTTAAAGAACCAAACCTAAATTTTTGGCAGTTATTAAGCATCACTGTGCCGCCTCTAGTTATCGCTTTCAAGCCGCTTGCCAAGGCTAACGACATTATCATTTTTATAGCCTATCGCCTCGTAGAACTTGATCACGTCAGTATTAGTCTGGCGAACCTGAAGATTTATTTTGGGGCAGCCTTTCTGCTTGATGAGCCCTTCAACAAACGCCACGAGCTGACGGCCGTAGCCTTTTCGCTGATGCGCCGGCGCAACAGCCAGATAGTTGATCCAGCCCCGGTGGCCTTCATAGCCGCCCATGACCGTTGCGATAATACCGCCTGCTATCTCGCCGACAATGAACAGATCCGGGTCCACTTTCAACTTTCTCTGGATGTCCTTGTAGGGATCGTTCCACGGCACAACCAGATTGCACTCATGCCATAGCTTGACAACACTATCTTGGTCTTTCGCCTCAAACGTCCGTATTTGCATAGACTGACTCCTGATGACAGCTAACCTGGCGCATCCGGCCCGTTGGCCCCGTTATCGCTAAAATAAAATGTTTCATTATTCACCTGCCTTGATCAACAAATTGCCGACCTGAAAAGTGCGCGCCTCGCCAAGAACGCTTACCCGCCTGTTAAATTCATGGACAAAAACGTGCTTTAGCCCTGCGGCAATCTGTCACGCGACAATCTGCCACATTCCAGCACTTATCATTTGCCGCTAATATACTCTCAATTCTTGAGATGCGATCTCGTATAGAGACTTTAGAATTATATCCTTCTTCAAATGCGGCTTTAACGGCCGCATTTTTTTTGCCTGCCGTTTTTGCTCCGTAAGCTTGAACCGCCTGTCCGCGCCTACTGATGCGTTTATCCTGACTTAATAAGGCATAGCCCCTACTTGCGTTTTTTCTACCAATAAGTTTATCCTGATAACCGCTGATCAGGCATGATCTTCTGGACGGCATTTTTGCCATGCGGCAAGGCGCGTGCGCCCTTTTGCCAAGACAAAATATTTTGGTATTTTTTCTGGCATTGTTAATAATATCGATTATTTTCTTGTAACGTCGCAACAAGCATTGAGGTAACACCATGACAACAGTAGCAGACCCTATTATTGGAAGCTGGTATAAAGACGTAGAGAACAATCTGATGTTTAAAGTCGTTGCGATTGAAGAAAGCGACGATTCAATCGAAGTCCAATATTATAACGGCGATATCGGCGAATACGATCATGACAGCTGGTATAACTCGACCTTTGATTATATCGAGGACCCAGAGGACTGGAGCGCGCCGTTTGACGATCTCGAAAACGACGATCTGGGTTATACGGACCCTGACGACCATCGGCCTAGCCCTGACGATATGGATATCGAAGATTATCTGGATTAATTAGGAATTTATCACATGAAAATGAGTCCCCGGGAATTCCTGGACTGGCAAACGAAAAGAGTTACCCTGCTGGCAATGTCCGGTGCGGGGAAAACCACGCTGGCTAATAAGCTGCCGAAATCCAAATGGTTTCACTATTCCGGCGACTATCGGATAGGCACGAAATACCTGGAAGAGCCGATCCTGGACAATATCAAGCGCCAGGCCATGCGTGTGCCGTTCCTGCGCGAGTTGCTGCTGTCCGATTCCATTTATATCGCCAACAAGATAACCGTGGACAACCTCGCGCCTGTATCGACTTTTCTCGGCAAACTTGGGAATCCCGAACTGGGCGGTTTATCCTTACAGGAGTTCAAGCGCCGGCAAAAACTGCATCATCAGGCTGAAATCGCAGCCATGAATGATGTGCCGGAGTTTATTCACAAGGCTGAAGACATCTACGGCTACAAGCACTTCATCAATGACGCCGGCGGCAGCGTTTGCGAACTGGACAGCCCGGAAGTGCTGGAGACCCTGGCCCAAAATACCTTGATCATCTATATCAAAATTCCGCCGGCCATGGAGCAGATCATCATCGAGCGCGCCAAAACCGATCCCAAGCCGCTCTATTACCGGGAAGCGTTTCTTGATGAAAAGCTGGCCGAATTCATGTCGCTGCATGGCTACGCTGATCCTAATGCCATACCGCCCAATGAATTTGTCACCTGGGTTTTCCCTGAATTGTTCAAATCCCGTCTGCCCCGCTATGAAGCGATCGCCGAACAGTATGGCTATACCGTCGACGCGCGCGATGTCGCCGAAGTGAAAGACGAAGACGACTTTATCAGATTGATTGCCGATGCGATTGCCAGGCAGCAATCCAATTAACGAAGAAAAACTATGCCATTAGTCGCTCACTCTGACTTACCGACTTTCCAGCGTCTTCGAGAAGAAGGCGAAGAAATCCTGGCGCCGGACCGCGCCAGTCATCAAGACATACGGGAGATGCATATCGGCCTGCTCAATATGATGCCCGACGCTGCGCTGGAAGCCACGGAAAGACAATTTTTCCGGTTAGTCGGCGCTTGCAATCAGATCACGCAATTCCATGTTCATCCATTCACGATCGATGGCCTGCCCAGAGGCCCCGAGGCGCAAGCCCACATCGACAAATATTATGAGCCATTTGAAAAAATCAAACAGGATGGCCTGGACGCATTGATCATCAGCGGCGCTAACGTGACTCATCCGAGATTGCCTGAAGAGGACTTCTGGCAGCCGCTAACGGAGGTGTTTTCCTGGGCCAAGGAAAACGTAACCTCGGTGCTCTGCTCCTGCCTCGCCACGCATGCCTTGATCCAATACTGTTATGGCATAGAGCGTACGCGCCTGCCGGCCAAGCGTTGGGGCGTCTTTGCGCATAAAGTCACCGATCGCAAGCACCCGTTAGTGGCTGAAATCAATACCCGCTTTGACGTGCCGCATTCCCGTTTCAACGAAATATTCCAGAGCGATATGGAACAGCATGGGCTCAAGGTCCTGGTTGTCAGCAAGGAAGCCGGCGCACATTTGGCCGTCAGCCCGGACGGCTTCCGCATCGTTTATTTTCAGGGCCATCCTGAATACGACGACATCAGCCTGCTGAAAGAATACAAACGGGAAGTCATGCGTTTTTATCGGGCCGAAATCGATGAATACCCGCCTTTCCCCGAGAATTATTTCAATACTTATGTCCGGCAGGTATTTACCGACTACGAACAACATGTCAGATCCGCCAGAAAAACCGGCCGATCGCTGGATGTCTTTCCCGAAGCGTTGGTTCTGGAACATATCGACAACACCTGGCGCGACACGGCCAAAGCCGTATTCAACAACTGGCTGGGAAAAGTTTATCAATTGACCAACCAGGATCGGCGCCTACCCTTTATGGACGGCATCGATCCTGAAAATCCTTTAGGGCTTTAAATGCACGAGGAATTTTTGCGGCAAGCCATCGATCTGGCCGTCAACAATGCGATTACCGGCGCAGGCGGTCCCTACGGCGCGGTCGTCGTAAAAGACGACCAGGTGATTGCGGCCAGCGCCAACGGCGTTACCCGTACAATGGACCCGACGGCGCATGCCGAGATCATGGCCATCCGCATGGCCTGTAAAAAATTGAATGACTTTCAGTTGCGCGGCTGCATTCTGTACACCAGCTGCGAGCCCTGCCCTATGTGTCTGGGCGCCATTTACTGGGCCAGGATGGAAAGAGTGTATTTCGGCTGCACGCGGCATGAAGCCGCTGCCGCCAATTTTGACGACAGCTTCATTTATGATGAGATTGCCGTGTCGCCGTCCGAGCGTAAAATCGCCATGCTGCATTTAGACCTGCCCAATGCCCGGCAACCGTTTGACATCTGGATGAAAAACAACCTCAAGGTGCCTTATTAAGCACTCTTGGACAAAGGTTTGGAAAGGACGACCGGCTCGGACGCCCTTATCTTTTACTTTAGCTATTTCTGAGCAACTTTTACCAGCCAGCCCATCTGATCATCACACCCCAGCACAGCCTTGACGCTGGCATTGATTCTGACAAAGCTGCCATTGAACGCCGCCGGGAGCTTGGCCTTTATACGGTGAAAACTGGAAGTGGTCTCCACAGTGAATGGCAATTTTTGATTCTTGGCGGTCAGTTTGAGCGTCTTTGGGTCCGACCATGGCGATATCATGAAAGTGAGTTCCGATTCAGGCGCGACTTCAGTCTTTTCAGGCGCCTTATATACCGGCAGACTAAAGTTCATGAACTTGGGTTTTTTGCAGATTTCTTCGGTTTCGCCCTCGCTGCTGTAAGCGAATGCCGCACCATTAGATAGAATCGCGGCTATCAATAACCCCGCTTTTAATACTTTTATTGTTCTCATATATCTTCCTCAACACGAATTTTTATTTTTAATTATCTTATATTTACCAGAATTCACTTTAATTATTTTTTTACTGAAATTCAACCGGCTAAATGCTTAATTATCGTTACAGTAACAATTGATTTCCAGCCCATTTGCGCCTGTATCATCAGCGCGATGCGAATTTGATCCTGGTCAGCGATTTCAAATAATCGCGCTGTGCCGCCTCATATCCTTCGCACAAAACCGGCGATGTCTAGTACAATATTGCTCATCAATCATTACTTTAAAGAGAACATCACATTGAGCGAACAAAATCAAGACAGCTTGAATTATAAAAGTGCCGGCGTCGATATCGAAGCCGGGAATGCACTCGTTGAACGCATCAAGCCTATTGCAGCCCGAACACGTACTGCAGGCGTGCTGGCGGGACTGGGCGGTTTCGGCTCAATGTTCGAACTGCCGCTGGACCGTTATAAAAACCCGATCCTGGTTTCCGGTACCGATGGCGTCGGCACCAAACTGAAACTGGCTATTGAAGCCGGCATCCATGATACGGTCGGCATCGACCTGGTCGCCATGTGCGTCAACGACATCATCGTCCAGGGCGCCGAGCCATTGTTCTTCCTCGATTATTTCGCAACCGGCAAGCTCGACGTGGACACTGCCGCCGCGGTCATCGCCGGCATCGGCAAAGGCTGCGAACTGGCCGGCGCGGCGCTGGTCGGCGGCGAGACAGCCGAAATGCCCGGCATGTATGCCGACGGCGAATATGACCTGGCCGGTTTTTGCGTCGGCATCGTCGAGAAAAGCAAAGTGCTGGACGGCAGTAAAGTTAAAGTCGGCGATAAACTGATCGGCATTGCTTCGTCCGGACCGCATTCCAACGGCTACTCACTGATCCGCAAAATCATCGACCGCAGCCAGGCTTCATTGGCCGATGATTTCCAAGGCATACCACTGGGCACGGCCCTGCTGGAACCGACCCGCATCTATGTCAAGTCCTTGCTGTCGCTGCTGGAAAAGATTGATGTCCATGCGCTTGCGCACATTACCGGCGGCGGCCTGACCGAAAATCTGCCGCGCGTGCTGCCGGAAGGGCTCGATGCGCGGATTGACCTGTCTGCCTGGCAATTCCCGGCCATCTTCCAATGGCTGCAAACACAGGGCAACGTCTCTCAAGCCGATATGCTGACAACCTTCAACTGCGGCATCGGCATGATTGTCTGCGTCGCACCGGAGGATGAAGACGCGGCTCTGGAAACGCTGACCAGCCTGGGCGAAACCGTTTTCGCCATCGGGGAACTGGTGGCATCCGAAGGCAAGCCGAAAGTCGTCTATATCTAAACCGCGGAACCATCCCCGAAGAAAACCATGGTTCCTGCAGGGCCGGATTCATCCGGCCCAAAACCCCGCCCAGTCGATTATCACTTGCCTGACGATCGCCTCTGTCATCCCTGCCGCTGCCTACAGAGCACAGCGTGAGCAATGAGGTCCGTAATTCCCCTTACTGTTTGCTGTAAAAAACACTATCTCTGTAGATATCATGCGCATGCCGCAACAGCACCATAATCACTGAGGCCACGGGCAAGGCCAGCAGTATTCCCAGGAAACCGAACAACTGCCCGCCAGCCAAGACCGCAAAAATAACAGCCACCGGATGCAGGCCGATTTTATCGCCGACCAGCAGCGGCGTCAGCACCATGCCTTCCAGAGCCTGCCCAACCATGAACACAATGGCGACCGGAATCAGATACACCGCATCCTGAAATTGCACTAAGGCGGCCAGGCAGGCCATGACGATACCGACAATAGCCCCCAGATAGGGCACAAAACTGACCAGTCCTGCCACCATGCCTATCAATAAAGCCAGATCCAGCCCTGTTATCCACAGCCCGATGCTGTAGATTCCGCCCAGAGCCAGCATGACATAAAACTGGCCGCGCACAAACGCAGCCAGCACTGAATTGACTTCGGTAGCCAGTTTAACTGCCGTCGGCGCAATGCGGCGTGGCAACAAATCATAGATATTGGCGACCAGCTTGTCCCAATCGCGCAGCAGATAAAATGTCACAACCGGAATCAACAGCAAATTCATGAGCCACGCCGCGATGACTGCGCCGGACCGCGACAGCGAATTCATGACCGTAGCGGCAATACCGCCGGCTTTCTGCCAATGGCTTTTGAATACATCGATCAGCTCGTTGATCTCGATTGGCTTGATATCCAGATCAAGTTGCTGTTGAGCCCAAGGAATAACGGTCTGATTCAGCCAGGCTGCGTAAGCCGGCAGGTTGCTGATGAAGCGTGCGATCTGATATTCCAGTTGGGGGACCAATAGCAGCAAAATCAGAACCAATATCAGAGTCATGACCGAAAATACGACAATGACCGAGCTGGTTCTCGACAAGTGGTAGGTTTCGAGCCTATCAGCCAACGGATCGCCAAGATAGGCCAGCATCGCGGCAAAGGCAAACGGCATCAATACCGGCGCCAGCAAATAAATCAGCCAGGCGCCAACCGCGATAAAAGCAAAAATCAGCCATTTTTGTGAATCAGTCATTAAGAACTCCATTTATATAATTATCAGCTTGCTGCGATTACTGGTCATCCGGCTGTGCTTAGAGTACGGATGAGCATAAGCAAGCACAGGATTTCAGCCGCCGCACCAGACTCATGTTCAGGCTTTCCTATGTTCGATAGGGCACAGACTTTACTAGATATAAAGCTTAACTTTTAGGCATCTCCAGTAATCATATGAGGTGGCAATAGAGATCTATAAACACTCAAGTTTGCATCTTAAGAAGGACTCTGAACATGAATATTATAAAGAATAGTCTGGAATGCATGACTTCTTTTCCTCGCAGAGGAATCCTTATTGCGCGCTCCATATCAAGAACTTCAAAGGCCATTAGCGCGGCATCTATCCGCATCATGTCTTTCAAGCTCATGCTGAAAAATAGTTTGAGTGAGGCCGTAGTACCATGAATAAAAACGAAAACCTATTCTACAGCTTTTGGCAGGGAGGCTATGAAGGCGCGGATCATATCAACAGTTGCGCGCATCCGCTCGATATGAATGCCAGCAATCAACACAGAACGCACGTGCGCGAGGATTATATGCTGCTGCAGCCTTTCGGCCTTCGCACCATACGCGAGAGCATCGGCTGGCGCCTGGCTGAGCCGACCCCCAATCACTACGATTTCAGCTTTCTGGAGCCCGTGATCGAAGCCGCTCAGGAGTTCGATCTACAGATTTTGTGGACACTGTGCCATTATGGCTGGCCACAGGATATAGACATTTTTTCTCCCGAATTTGTCGAGCGGTATGCCCGTTACGCAGCCGCCGCCGCGGAATTTCTGGCACCGTTCAGTAAGGGTGAACCGATTTACACGCCGATCAACGAAATCTCGTTCCTAGCTTATGCCACCTGCGAAACGACGCTGATCTATCCTTACGGGACTCACTTGCGCGCGCGCAGCGTAGAATTCAAACGCCAGCTCGTACGTGCCGCGATTGCAGGCATGGAGGCCATCTGGAAAGTCGACCCGCGCGCCCGGTTTCTGCATGTGGACCCGCTCATTCATGTGATTGCGCCCCGGGGCCGCCCCGACCTGGTAGAGATAGCCGAAACCGTGCGTCTTTCACAGTATCAGGCTTGGGATATGCTGTCCGGCTCGATAGAACCGGAACTGGGCGGGGCATCCAAATACCTCGACATCATCGGCGTCAACTATTACCACAGCAATCAGTGGGAGTGGGAAACGTTCAACACTCTGTTCTGGCATTTGAAAGACCCGCGCCGTCGGCGATTCAAGGATATGCTCCTGGAAATCAATGAGCGCTACGGCCGCGGCCGGCCGCTGGTCATAGCCGAAACCAGCCACGTCGGATCGGGCCGCGGCGAATGGATTACCGATATTACCGAGGAAATCATACAGGCCGCGCATGAAGGCTTAGTTCTGCAGGGCATCTGCCTCTATCCGATACTGGACAGACACGGCTGGGAAAATCTTGATCACTGGCATCGAAGCGGTATGTGGGACGTGCATCCCGATGCCAAAGGCAACCTCGTGCGCGTTATGGACAAGCCCTATGCCAAAAGCCTGATCGAAGCCCAATGGAAACTCGCGAAAACGCCTTATTATCAAGCGTTTCAGCCTCATGATGATCAGTACATCTTCTGTCAAAATCTCTAGGAGGTAGCATGACGACAATTATTGTTTTTTCGCATCTACGCTGGGATTTCGTATTTCAGCGCCCGCAGCAGCTCATGAGCAGGCTGGCCAAAAAATATCAGATTGTGTTTCTGGAAGAACCTATCTTTCATAAAGGCAAAGCGCACTGTGTTCACTACGAAGCGGCACCGAACATCCTGGTCGTACAGCCGCATACGCCGATATCGTCGCCAGGTTTTCACGATGACCAGCTCGCCGCATTGACACCATTGGTACCTGAACTGATCTCTGAATTGAAAATCGAGGATTACATTGTCTGGTTGTATACGCCTATGGCGCTACCTTTGATTAATCAGTTGCAGCCCAAAGCCATAGCCTACGATTGCATGGATGAGCTGACCGGTTTCCTGAATGCGCCGCGGCAATTGGTACAGCGTGAGCATGCCTTGCTTAAAGCGGCCAATGTTGTGTTCACAGGCGGTATCAGCCTCTACAATGCGCGCCGCGACAAGCATCCGGCCATTCACTGTCTGCCGAGCAGCGTTGATGCAGAGCATTTCTCGCGCGCCATTGACCGCGACATTACCCATCCGGCGCAGCAACATCTCGGCGGTCCACGCCTGGGTTTTTTTGGTGTGATCGATGAGCGCCTCGATTTGAGCCTGATTGCCGCACTTGCCGATAGTCATCCCGAATGGCAGATTGCCATGGTTGGCCCCGTGGTCAAAATCCCCGAAAGTTCGCTGCCGCAGCGGCTTAATATTCATTATTTCGGGCAACAGGCCTATGAGCAACTGCCTCATTTCCTGGCCGGCTGGGATGTCTGCCTGTTGCCTTTCGCGCTGAACGATGCGACCCGTTATATCAGTCCGACCAAAACTCTGGAATACATGGCGGCTGAGCTGCCCATCGTCAGCACGCCGATCAAGGACGTCGAAGAACCTTACGGCCATCTGGTCCATATCGCTGCTGACGCTGAAGCCTTCATCGCCGCATGCGAGACAGCACTTAACGAAAGCCCTGATCGGCGGCAGGAACGACTGGCCGGCTACCGTAAAGTGCTGGGTGAGACATCTTGGGATCGCACTGCTGATACGGTCGCCCGCCATCTCGAGGCAGCCTGTCGGCAGGGCCTGAATGAGACGGCGCGCCTGATGCTAACGCCGTCGACCAGCAAGCTCCAGCCCCAACACTTCGACAATGTCATTCTCGGCGCCGGGCCGACCGGGCTCGCAGCCGCGTATTATCTGCCAGAGAATACACTGCTGGTAGAAAAAAACGCGCATGTCGGCGGCGGCTGCCGTTCCATCAATGAAGCGGGATTCACGTTCGATCATGCCGGCCACATCATGTTCTCCAATGACAACACGGTGCTGGAACTCTATGACAAACTGCTTGGCGCTAACATGCACTGGCAAAATCGAGAAGCCTGGGTGTACAGCAAAAATGTCCATACCCGTTACCCGTTTCAGGGCGCACTTTACGGGCTGCCCGTCGACGTGATCAAGGAATGCATCATCGGTGCCGTTGAAGCCCGGTTCGGCAAGCTCGATACCAGCGCGGCCGATACGCCTCCTAAACAAGCCTCATCATGCAAGACGACGCAACTGAATGACTGCTGCGCGGACGGCATCCAGGAAGCGACAGCGCCGCTGGCCTTTGTGCCTACATTGAAATCAACGCAACCTGCCGCGCAAAATTTCGAGGACTTTATCTATCAGACCTGGGGCGCCGGTATCGCCAAGCATTTTGCCATTCCCTACAATCGCAAGCTCTGGGCGGTGCCGCTCAAGGAAATGGAAACCTCGTGGCTGGGCGGACGGGTACCGCTGCCGAATCTGGAAGAGATGATCGAAGGCGCGCTGCAGCCGGTCGCCAAGCCCATGGGACCTAATGCGCGCTTCGGCTATCCGTTGCGCGGCGGCTTCCAGGCGCTCATGGAAGGTTTTCTGCCGCATCTCAAGGGAAAACTCCAGTTGAATACGCAGGTCGCCGCAGTGTCGCCTTCGCGCAAGACCGTGACCTTTAACAATGGCCGTACCGTCGGCTATGATCAGCTCATCAGCACCATGCCGCTGCCGGCGCTGGTCCGTGCCATAGGCGATGAAGCGCCCGACCCTATCAAGGCGGCCGCCAAACGGCTGCGCCATGTCTCGGTCCGTTGCGTCAACCTAGGGATAGGCCGCGAAGCACTGACTGAAAAGCACTGGATCTATTATCCCGAGGACACGGTGTTCCATCGCATTTTCGTCCAGGGCAACGCCAGCCCGCATTGCAATCCCGAAGGCGGCTTCGGGCTTACTTGCGAGATCACCTATTCGCCCAGCAAGCCGTTGCCTTGCGATGGCGATGAGCTGATCAAACGCTGCATCGAAGACTGCATTGCCGTGGACATGATCCAACGTGATGACCCGGTCATCGTCGCCAATCAGGTGGATATTCCGTATGCCTATGTCGTCTATGACCATGCCCGGGCCGAAGCGGTGGCGACTATTCGGGAATGGCTGACGCCGTACGATATCTTGTTGGCGGGACGGTACAGTGAGTGGGAATACTACAATTCCGACCACGCCTTCCTGGCCGGCAAGCGTGCGGCAGAAGCGGTGCAGAAAAAACAGCTTGCCTCGGCAGCGTTAAAAAAGCGGGCGAAAGCCGGCGATTCAGTCATGCGTGAGCGGCACCTATGATGACTGGCACGTACGCAGTGTTACATTAAGGAAAGAGGAATTGATGAGTATTTTGTATAACCACGAAGAACACGAATTTCTTATTTTTTGTTCGTGTTCTTCGTGCCTGTCAATCTGCTTAAGCTGAGCAGAGCATCTGGCCAGCCAATCATGGCGCCTACAGGCGGCTTAGATTTTTTTCTTGATGATGACTTTATCGTCAATGATGAGTTCTGAGATGCCGCCCAGATTCAGGCTCAATGTGCAGGATGCCGTTTTAAATCCATCCTTGTTTTCGCCGACCCACTTCAGCGTAATATAGCTGTCTTTGTCGCTCTCGGTTTCGGAAGGGAAAAATACCTGTTCGCCGGTATGCTGTTTGATCGCCAGCGGGCACTTGGTATTCGCCATCGACTGCATAGCGGCATAGGTTCTGATCTGTGAGGCGGCCTCCATTTGCTCCGGAGACTGGTTTTTATTGGCGCCGACCATGATAAAGCCGATGACGAAGAAGCCCACTACGGCTGCTATTAATTTAGTTGTTTCACTCATTTGCGTTCTCTTGCTGTTTTAATAATGACGCGCCATTAATGGCGTTACTGGGTATTACCATACGGATTCTATGCGAATTGCCATTCCTCGGCAATGGAAAGAATAAACGCTGAAGGGGTCTGTTTTCGCCTTAAAATTCAATCCCCTGCTCGGCTTTAATGCCTTGTTCATAGGCGTGTTTGATCTTGATCATTTCCGTGACCGTGTCGGCACAGGCGATGACTTCAGGCGAGGCATTGCGGCCGGTCAGGATCAAATGCATCCAGGCCGGCTTGTGCTGACGGATGAAGTCGGCGATCTCCTGACCCGAAATCCAGCCGTAGCCGCAGCAGTAATTGACCTCATCGAGCAAGACCACATCGTATTCGCCGGAAGCGATTTTCTGCTTGCTGAATTCCCAGATCTCCCGGCTGGTTTTGATGTCCTGCTCCGGATTTTTGGTGTCCCAGGTAAAGCCGTCTCCCAAGGCGTGCCATTCGATGTTGTCGAAGCGCTCGGCGGCCTTTTGCTCGCCCGTTTGCCATTGCCCTTTGATGTACTGGATCACGCAGACTTTCATGCCCCAGCCTGCGGCGCGAAACACCATGCCCAGCGCACTGGATGACTTGCCCTTGCCTTCGCCAGTATTGACCACGACCAGCCCGTGCCGCCTGTCTCTTGCTTTCATAAAAACCATTCCATAATCTAATCACTAATTTTAAAAAAACCATACACATACGAAGTCAGGAAGCCGCACATTTCTATAAGGCGCGCCGCTCACCCGATGCGCAATCAAAACATTTCCGAAGAGCATTATCCCGCTCGCGCCTGGGAAAATGAAACTCATGCCGTCGAACCCTCCGGCTACAGTTTTTTCGCAGCAGGAATGCATTCCAGCCAATATGCTGCTGTTTTTATACATTTTTCCTGGTTAATAGTTTACTCCTTACCGAGTTGTCCTTGAAATTTGTAATTCAGACTCGGTTCGTCATATTCCTTGACAACTGTAATGATTGATCTTCTGGGCTCCAAGTGAACTTACTGACCATTTAGGGCATCGATAAAGAACATTTCGCCGAACTGTGTTCTACTCAGACGGTCTAGAAGGTATATGCAAAGTTGATCAACTATTCTAATTTTAATAGGGAGATCGCTGTGACTTGCCCTTACCCCCGCCCTCAATTGGTACGTAAGCATTGGATGTCACTGAATGGTCCTTGGCGATTTATATTTGATGAAGAGCGCAAATTCCGGCAACCATCAGATATCTCCGAATGGCCGCTGGAGATTCTGGTACCGTTCCCGCCGGAATCGAAAACCAGCGGTATTGGTGATCGCGGTTTTCACCCCGCCTGTTGGTATCAACGCGATTTCCATATCAAAACCGAAGACGGCCGCGTTCTGCTACACTTCGGCGCTGTCGACTATTTCTCCAAAGTGTGGGTCAACGGATGCCTGGTCGTCAGCCATGAAGGCGGCCATACGCCTTTTTTTGCCGACATCACGTTTGCATTAAATGAATCCGGCGACCAGACGGTGACCGTCTTTGTAGAAGATGACCCGCATGAGCTGGCTAAGCCGCGCGGCAAGCAGGATTGGCAACTGGAGCCACATTCCATCTGGTATCCACGCACGACCGGCATCTGGCAGACCGTATGGCTAGAGCGCGTGGGCCGCAGTTATGTCAGCAAGATCCGCTGGACGCCTCACATGGAAGAATTCTCGATCGGCTTCGAAGCACGCGTCATAGGTGGCAATACGACTGGCCTGTCGGTAGAGGTCAAGTTACAGCATCAGGACCGCATACTGGCTTGGGATAGTTATCATGTCATAGATGGCGATGCGGATCGGCGTATTGTCCTGTCTGACCCCGGTATTGATGATTTTCGTAATGAGCTGCTGTGGAGTCCGGAGCGACCAACCCTGCTCGATGCCGAAATCCGCCTGAAGCGTGGCAACGAGGTACTGGACGAATTTACCTCCTACACGGCATTGCGCTCGGTCAATATCCTGCGCGATCGTTTCATGTTGAACGGACGGCCATACTTTTTAAGGCTGGTGCTGGACCAAGGCTACTGGCCCGATACTTTGCTGACGGCACCTAATGACGATGCCTTACGGGCCGATATCGAATTGGCCAAAGCAATGGGCTTCAATGGCGTGCGCAAACACCAGAAGATCGAAGACCCGCGCTATCTTTACTGGGCCGACAGGCTGGGCCTGCTGGTCTGGGAAGAAATGCCTTCGGCTTATCAATTCACGCGCACGGCCATCAAGCGTTTGGTGCAGGAATGGACTGAGGTTATCGAACGCGACTTCAGCCACCCCTGTGTCATCGTATGGGTCCCGTTCAATGAATCCTGGGGCGTGCCGGAACTGACTACGCTACAGGAACATCGCAGTGCCGTCGTCGCGCTTTATCATCTGACCAAAACCTTGGATGTAACCCGGCCGGTTATCGGTAATGACGGTTGGGAAAGCAGCGCGACCGATATTCTCGGCATTCACGATTATGATTTCCGTCCGGATCATCTCAGAGTGCGCTATGGTGTCGAAGCAAACCCCGAAATGCTGTTCGACCGTCGGCGTCCTGGCGGACGCATTCTGACGCTGGACGGCTACCCGCATCGCGGTCAGCCGATTATGTTGACTGAATTTGGTGGTGTCGCCTATGCCAAATGTCCTCAACCCGGAGTGGAGCAGACCTGGGGCTACTCGGTCGCCCATAGCGACGAGGAGTTTATTCGAATGTATAAAGGTCTCATCGAAGTCATTACTGAGACATCATTGTTCAGCGGCTTCTGCTACACACAATTTACCGATACCTTTCAGGAAGCGAATGGTTTGCTGTGCGCGGATCGCACGCCTAAGCTGCCGCTGGAAACTATTGCTGATATCACACGGATGTCCAGCACACATGTTCATGGAGGCGTCTGATCATGTATATGCACGAACTAACTAAGCCGGATGGCCGGCATCTCTGGCTGTACAGCCAGCATCCGATGGATGAACCGCCTCCAAGCGCTCCCAGCCCATTCCCGGAATCGCTGCAGGCTAATCCGCATCTGCGCTGGCACCCGCTGCGCGGCGAATGGGTGACTTATGCCGCCTATCGGCAAGGGCGCACGTTCTTGCCGCCGCCTGAATATAACCCGCTGGCCGTCACTGTAAAGGCCGATAACCCGACTGAACTGCCGCCAGGCAAATGGCAAATCGCCGTCTTTGATAATCGCTTTCCATCCCTGAGTCTAGACGCGCATTCAGCGCCTGACTTAGTCGTGCCGACACGCCCTGCAACCGGCAAATGTGAAGTCGTCGTGTTTACGCAAGACGCCCATTCCTCACTGGCTAAGCTGCCGCTCGCGCATATTGAGCTGTTGTTTCAGGTCTGGGCAGAGCGCACACAGCAATTGGGGCAACATCCTGATATTGCTTACGTGCTGCCGTTCGAGAACAAAGGCGCCGAAGTCGGGGTCACGCTGCATCATCCACATGGACAAATCTATGCCTATCCGATCGTACCTCCCGTACCTGCCCGCATGCTGCATGAAGAGCTCAGCCACTACCGGCTGCATGGCCGCAGCCTATTGTTCTCGTTGATCCAACAGGAACTGCATGAAGCGAGACGCATCCTGTACCAAGGCGAGCACGCGGTCGCTTTCGTACCGGTTTGCGCGCGTTACCCATATGAAGTCTGGGTTGCGCCGATCGAGCCTGTGCCCAGTTTTGCCAAGCTGAGTGATGTCCAAGGTGCTGATCTCGCGCGTGCATTGAAAACCGTACTGATGAAATATGACGCCTTATGGCATCGGCCTTTTCCTTACATGATGGCCTGGTACCAGGCTCCGACCGATGATCAAGCCCACCCTGAAGCGCATCTGCACGCCGAGTTTTATCCCCCTTATCGCACGGCGGATAGATTGAAATACTTGGCCGGTACCGAATTGGCCGCCGGTCTGTTTGCCATGGATGTCCTGCCTGAAGATAAAGCGCGCGAACTTCAGAATATCGCCGTCGATATTGAGTGCATGCAACCATGAAGACATTCGCCGCCATATTTGGCACACATCCTACGGCCAGCGCCGAAGCGCCGGGACGCGTCAATTTGCTCGGTGAACATACTGATTACAACGATGGTTATGTGCTGCCGACGGCGATCCCTCAATCCACGCACGTCCTACTGCGCCCTAACGAAGGCAATATTTTCAGGGTTTATGCGGCTAATTTGAACCAGTTTATAGAATTTAACATGGTTGCGATGCCGGAGGAGCATTTTGGCCATTACATTTACGGCTGTCTGCGCCAAATCGAAGAGCTCGGGATCGATATACCGAAATTGGATATTTATATCTCATCCAATGTCCCTATCGGCCTGGGTCTGTCTTCTAGTGCAGCTCTCGAGGTGGCAATGCTACGAGCTCTACGCGTGCTGCTTTCACTTTCACTGGACGATGTTCAGATTGCCCAACTCGCTCAACGTGCCGAAATAGACTATGCGGGCGTCAATTGCGGTCTGATGGACCAGATGGCGTCCAGCCTGGCCAGCGTGGGCTACATGCTATTCCTCGATATCCGCACATTGGAGCGCCAAAAGCTGCCGCTACCGGCTGGCGCGGAAATTCTGGTCCTCGATTCAGGCATCATACGCATGTTGGCGGGCAGCAAATACAACGAACGCCGCGCTGAATGCGAAGAGGCGGCAAGGTTATTGGGTGTACCCGCATTGCGCGACGTACTGGACCCGAGCCTGACCGATCCCTTGCCAGAGCCGTTATGCCGACGGGCCCGCCATGTCATCAACGAGAACAACCGCGTGCTGCGCGCGCGTGAAAACATCAGTGCCGAGAAATTTGGGCAACTAATGAATGATTCGCATGAAAGCTTGCGCGACGATTACGAAGTTTCGATACCCGAGCTCGACGAGCTGGTGTCGATTCTGCGGTCCCAGGATGGCGTATATGGGGCACGGCTCACGGGTGCCGGCTTCGGCGGCGCCTGTGTTGCTTTATGCGAGCAAGGCGCTGCGCAGCATATTGGACTGGAAACCCTGAGGCTTTACAACCAGGCCGGCCACAGCGGGCGAATGCTGGTTCCAAGACCGCCAACATAACCATATGCCCGCTACGAAACAGCGTATCGGTTCTACTCATGACGGCCACACCGTTGATTGCTACACGTTGACCAATGAGAGCGGCATGACTGCAAAGATCATGACCTATGGCGGCATTCTGTTATCGCTGCACGTACCCGACCGGCAAGGCCGCCTCGAAGATGTTGTGCTAGGCTTCGATACACTGGAACCTTATCTGGGCGAGCATCCTTATTTCGGCGCACTTATCGGCCGCTATGCCAACCGCATTGCCCGGGGGCATTTTCGCCTGAACAACGTGGACTATCAATTGGCCTGCAACAATGGCCTTAATCATCTACATGGAGGCCTGATGGGATTCGACCGGCGCATATGGCATGCGCGACTATCTGGGCCAGAGGCAGAACCGCGACTGGTATTGAGCTACCTGAGTTCGGAAGGCGAAGAAGGCTATCCCGGCAATCTGCAGGTCGAAGTGACTTATACGCTGACCGTGCGCGATGAGTTGCGGCTCGACTACCGGGCCAAAACTGATATGCCCACCATCATCAATCTGACCAATCACACTTACTTTAATCTGGCAGGATACGGTACGGTGCTGAACCATCAGCTGCGCCTGTTGGCTGATCGCTTTCTGCCGGTCGATGACATGCTGATTCCTACCGGCGAACAGGCCTCTGTAGCCGGTACTGTAATGGATTTCCGGCAATTAACGCCCATAGGCTCACGCCTGCAATCAGGCGATGAACAATTGCGCCGAGCAGAAGGCGGTTACGACCATAACTGGATAGTGGCGAGAAAATCCGAAGGCTGCGAACTTGCCGCTGAAGTTGTGGAGCCGTTGAGTGGCCGGCACATGAGTGTTTACACCACGCAGCCCGGTATTCAGTTTTACAGTGGCAATTTTCTTGATGGCCGACTGCGGGGCAAAGGCGGCCGGTTTTATGAAAAACATGCCGGCTTCTGTCTTGAAACCCAACATTTTCCTGACTCGCCCAATCATCCTGCATTTCCCTCGACACAGTTGCAGCCGGCCGATAACTACCATCACTCAACCATCTACCGGTTTGATGCCGGGCTGCGGCCATAGTGTTTTTCCGTCAACACAATGGCGCCTTATCCGCACGGGCCGGTTTCTATATTAACGGTGGATAAGCTCTAAAATAAGATCAAACCCGGCGCTGACAGACCTTATTGGTGCAAAAACAGAGACATTGCGCCTTACTGATGCACTCAATTCGCTGTTGTCCATCCGCCCGAAAAAGGCATTCATACCTTTCTTATTGCCTGCCGGGACTTGCCTGACAAGGCTTGGGGCAATTTTCATGACTATGATCCAGTTTATGGCATGCCTATTGCAGAGATATCAATGTCTAGACAAAAACTCGGAACCTACTGTCATTAAAGGTTAATAAATTTTATTTAAGCTGCTGGCTGTAGATTGTTATATCCCTTAAATCACAAGGTGAAGTCGATGTCACATTTAAACGCATTTTTTGAACCCATCATAACGCGGGCTGCGCTGACATCCGGAGAACTGGCTGTAACGGCGCTGCTTGTGTTTTTCGTCGTGCTGGCAACAGTTGAAGCACGCATTCCTAAAATCCAAAACCCTGCGTCAGGTAAACGCCGGTCTATTAAGGCCAATGTCAATTTGTTCTTTTTTAACAGCATCGCGCTTTCGCTGTTGCCGGTTTCGTCCCTGTTGCTGCTGGCCGAACAATACTCAGGCAATGGGCTGCTGAGCTATATTGCCGATCCCATATGGAAAGCCATCGTGTCATTTTTAGCGTTCGACCTGATGTATTATCTCTGGCATAAAGCCAGCCACAATTTTGATTGTCTGTGGATATTCCACAGAGTCCATCACAGCGACCCCTATTTAAATGTCTCGACGGCATTTCGCGTGCACTTTGTGGAACTATTGATCATTACGGCACTGAAAGCAGTTTACATCGTGATGCTGGGCGCGGACAAAACCATCGTGCTGATTAATGAGACTATCGCGGCGCTGTTCGTCATGTTCCATCATACGAATATTGCATTCCCGGGCGAAAAACTGCTGGGCCGAATTATTGTCGTGCCCTGCCTGCACCGGGTTCATCATTCAACCGAGCGCCATGAGCATGACCGCAACTACGGCTCAGTGCTGTCGGTGTGGGACCGCCTGTTCGGCACTTGTGCGGAATTGGAACCTGTCAAGGTCGGCATCAAAAACAGTGCGCCAGAAGACCTGCTGGGCCTTTTGAAGCTGGGCTTTACTGATGCCTCTGTCCCGGCAGCGCCTGTCCCTGAACATATCAAACCGATGATCGCCGAGGCAGCCTATTTCAAGGCCAAAAAACGCGGCTTTTCTCCCGGTCATGAGCTTCGTGACTGGCTGGAAGCGGAAAGAGAAATCATCAGGTTCATTTGTAAGGGCCGTCTTCAGAGAAAGGCGATGCCTAAACAGAAAATACTCAATCCCAGACTGATACTATCGCGCTATGTTTGAGCATCAGATTTGGCATAATTCTCTCCGGCCGGGCTTGCGGAAGCGTAGCGGACCCGGCCTATCTTCTGATCACGGTACGGGGCTGAGCGGAAGAACTAAAAGACTGCGCGCAAGCCACTCCCATTAATAATGCATAAACATAAGGAATGGCTGGAACTTGCATGCTGAAGTCAACCAATGAATGCACCCCAATCAAAACCGTGGCAGCAACACCGATTGCCGAATAAATCATATCTCTCTTTCTCATCAGAAAGCCTTTAAGGCAGAGCCACGTGATTTTTAAAAAACCATAAAACAACGCCAGCGCTGCCGGGAAACCGAGTTCGAAAACGGTTTCCAGATACGTGTTATGGGCATAGTCATGAATCAGCGGAGCCGCCTCGATCCCGCCGATATCCATGCTCTGGTACAATTGAAAAGCCTCCTCATAACTGCCCAATCCGAAACCCGCCCAGGGATTGCCGGTAATAGCATTCCAGGTCAAACCGTAAACAGTCGTTCTGATTTTACTTTCTTCATCCAGACGTCCGAAACGATCAAGCAAGGCATCGCTGCTGACGAAAAAAGCAAGCGCTCCCAACACGACCAGAGAACCAAAGATAATCAATGTGTTTTTATTACGGGTACGGGGATTGATATAAAACAGTATCAAAAAAACTGACAAGGCCAGACTGAAACTTAAGAAACCGCCACGCGAATGCGACAGGATTAATGCCGAACTGATGGTGAAAAAAGCCAGTAAAGGCAACCATGCCTGTGTAATCAGATCCTCAATAAAGCGCTGCCTGTCGAAATTACTGGCCAGATTATAGTCCGCCAATGTTTCCATGCGTTCACTCAGCAAGGCCAGCGAGCAAAGCAGCGTTAACCCCGCAAAGGTCGCAAAATGATTTCTATTGATAAAAGTCGAGGATACAGAATCGGCATAGGGCCTTTCGTGCCAGAGAACCACTTTGAAATCGCCCAGCTGAACGATCAAGCCATATGCCGAGTAAACAAAACCGGCTGCCATCAAGCCATAAAAAGCGGATCTGGCCTTCTGTCGATCCTGGCCGTAGCATAATGCCAACCAAAACACTAACGCGTAGCTTAACAGGCGCATGACTGAAGTTATCGTATCAGCCGGATTCAAAGAAATGGCTCCGGAAGAAAAGTTCAACAGTTCATTTCGCACCTGCCATAGCGGATGAAGCCACTCGTCGGTTGTTTGTATCCAAGCCCAGCATAGTGCGGCAAAAAACAATATTGCCGCATCGCCGACCGAACCCCAATGCTGAAAAAAAGGAGTTTGCCGCTTCCTGACAAAAAACTGTACAGCCCAGGCCATGGCCAACAGCGCTATCAACAGTGAGCATAAACTCCATGACCAGGGTCGATTGGCTCCGTAAGGCAGAGGAGACAAAAATACAACAGCCAACAAACTATAAAAGATCATTGTTGCTCACCTAGTGAACGCCGACGGTATAAGCGCGCCATTCCATTAATTTGATCTTATGCTGATCAGCAATTTGTTTTAATTTGGATAATTTATCGGTTGAGATAGGCGTCGTCAGTACGACTTCATCGATATTATGTTTTGAAACCAGTTCCTTGAAATCGTTTAACTCACCCAATACGGCTTTTCCGTAAATATATTTTTCCTTTAACAGGCTATTGTCATCGATAAAACCGATCACATTAACAGAGCCCAGCTCAACGCCATGATTTAAGTGACGCTCACGCATGTACAAACCGCCATGCGTACCGGCGCCATAAACCAGTACATTGCGTTTATCATGTTTATGGCTAGCAACGCACCATTCCCTGATGATTTGATGGAGAGTCCGTATGCCGATCACGCCTAGCAAAGAAAACAAGCAAAACAACAACAGTTGATTAAATGTAGAAATGCTTGCATTGCTGGTCAGCAAACAAATCAATGACCAACTGATGCTGCAACCGACAACTATGGCCAGCATCAAGGTCAAATAATCCCTGAAGAAACTGTTCCGCCAAATCTTGATATAAGCCTTGGATATAAACAGCGATAAAAGAACGGGCAGCACCCATAAAGGCAAACGAAACGCCCACTCGCTTACATTATGAAAAGGCTGCTGACCCGATAGCGCAATGACGCCTGCCAGCCAAGCGGAAAACGATATCCACGACAAATCGAACAACGGATAAAAAACCAGCATGAAGCGTGTGAGTTGAGGTTTGTCGTTGGATCGGGCCAATAATTTGCTCGTCTCCCATAACTCGATCTGCAGCACATATTTAACAAGCAGATAAGCAGCGGAGATAAAAACAATCAAAAACAATCCGCTGGCAACTTCTTGAGCGATGACATAGAACAACCCCAAACCGACGATCAGCATATTAACCGCGTATAAAACCAGCGCGACATGGTGCTGCTTAAGGCCGTAATCGAGCAGCCTGTGATGCAAATGCTCTTTATCGGGCTGCATGATCTTAACGCCAGGCTGGCCGTCTCGATCAGCCAGTATTTTACGGATTGAACGCCGCCAGATGGCCAGCAACGTATCGGTAATGGGAATGCCGGCAATAAAAAAAGGCACGGCTAAAATGACAAAGAAAGAGCCCTTGCCGCCCGCATGCAAACTGACACTGGCCAAAGCAAAGCCCAGGAACATGCTGCCGGTATCACCCAGGAAAACCTTGGCCGGAAAAAAGTTGTAACGAAGAAATCCTACGCAGCCTCCAGCCAAAGCCAGGCAAATCATTGCATCCCCAGGCACTCCCCGGAACAGAAAAACAGCCGCCAGCCCTACGCTGGAAATCATCGCCAGACCCGAGCATAAGCCGTCTAATCCATCTATTAAATTAAATGCGTTGACTATGCCCAGCGTCCAGATCAAGACAAAAATCAAACCGCCCCAAAATCCAAAATCAAAGCCCAACAAGTTAAACTGGTAGCCCGATAATAAATAAAGTGAAACAGTCGCCAGCGCCTGTCCTGCCAACTTGCTTACAGGCGACATGCCCTGGTAGTCATCGACCAAACCGACAACCAGTAAAATAGCCGAGGAGATAAAAAAAGCGTGCCACCAATTGATGCCCAGCCGGCCGGCAAAGTCCGGCCAGAGATAATGATACAGCGCGTAACAAGCGAGATTGAATCCAACAAAAACTACAAACCCGCCGCCTAAGGGTGTGACTTTTTTATGAATACAACGCTCATTGGGAACATCCATTAAGCCGACATGCGGAGCCAACTTTATAAAGAGCGGAGTCAGCAAGATGACAACTGCGGCAGATATACCAAATACTGCCCAATATTCGAACAAATAATCAGATAGCATTTATGTGTAATCCTTTAAGTCAAAAAGTACGATGAGTATATGAACAACAATATCTACATAAAAAGTCAGCCGGATCACTGATTGAGAATGGTTTCGCTTTTATCTTTTAAGGCAAGCCCTCTTCTTTGCATTTATCGAATTCAACTTAAATTTTTTGAGATTGAATGCCGTAGCGCTCTTCCCTGACTGTTGCGGCTTATTTGTAATGACATGAACTCAGGCAACTCATCCATTCTTAGCAATTAGTTAGAACGCAGCGCAATGGGCTCGAGTTTTTCTGATTCCGCTTCCCTATCGTTTATAGCGCTAACACCATGGCCGACAGCAAAGGCTATGATTTTGTCGACTGCAGATGCAACGGAGAATTGCTCATTCAGTAGCTTGTTCGCATTTTCTCCCATTTGAGTCCTCAATGTTTCATCATGCAGCAGCTTCAAGGCATTTTTTAACAGCCCTTCGTCATCGCCATTGCTAGTAATCAGCCCGGCACCCGCATCTTCTACAACAGGCTTTAGATCATTGTCCGAATTGATGCTGCCCAGTATGGGCATACGCTGAACCATATAGCCCAATAACTTGCCGGGAAAATTATGGGTCGTATGGTCGCGATGAAGCGTAAACAGCCCGATATCAAACTCGGCCAGCATTTTTTTGAATTCACCTTGAGAAACAGCGGGCAAGAGAGAGATATTTTTCAATCCTTCTGTTTCAATGCTGTTGCGAACAAGCCCAACCTCATCGCCCTCACCGACCAAAACAAAATGTGCCTTATTTTCTGCCTGCATATTTTTAGCCAAACGCACAATATTCATCATGTCCTGCGCATGACCAATATTGCCGCCATAAAAATAAACAACTTTATCTTTAAGCCCCAACGTCTCTCGATAATGGCCGCCATGTAAAGGAACGGGATCATTTGCCGCCCAGTTATAAAGCACATCCAAAGGCTTGCCGGTTCTCGCCGTCTTAGCAAACCATTCCCTGTTTTTAGGCGATTGAATTGCTATCGTGTCTGCTGCCTGGTAACTGAGCCATTCGAAAAGTCTGAAATATTTTGTGATTGGCGAGCGAGCCTTCAAAATACCGTTGTCAATGACCCACTGCGGGAAAAAATCCCGTAAAATGAGATAGCTTGGCGCTCCCCAAAGCTTTTTGAGCTTTCTGACCAATCCGCCCCAAAAAATCGACGGCGAATAATAAATAATCAGATCATGCTTGTTGTTTTTAAAATACTTTTTATGGTCCTTCCAGGCATTGTATGAAAGCAGCGTCTCATTAATGGCCCTTTTGACTTTTGAAACGTTTTTGATTTTGCCGGAACGAAAACGGCAGACTGTAACGCCATCCAAGGTCGCAATTTTGGGCCGGTTGGCAGTTCTGTGATCAGGGGTGATAACAGTGACCTGATTTCCGCGCGCTACAAACTCAACGGCCAGTTCATGCATCATCTTGGCTCCGACCTTGATGCTGGCCGGCAGATAGTCATCAATAATTAACAGTACTTTCATTTATTTCAGCCGATAATGAGAGTAATAGTCAGCATGCGTATCCATCCACTCGCGAGCTTCAATCAGCATGGCTTCATAGTCCGGTTTTGGATAATTAAAGTCAGCTCTCGTGCTCACTAAGCTTTTATCAACCGCATAGTTTTCATAAGGCAATATGGAAACATCCTTTTCCCATACCTTGGCGATAAGTTTTAGCAGCTCGTATTTCGATATTTTTTCGCAAGGGCATAATTGGTAAAGCCCTGTAATGCCCTGCTTGATCATTTCATGGGCGGCTTTTGCCAGTTCTAGTGTGGTTACACCTGACCAGTAGGCTTTGGAATAGCCTTTGATCTCGCCACGCTGTTTAAAGAACCAATCCAGCAAACCTGTGCCATTAAATTTGAGTTCAGGACCGATGATCGAAGTGCGGATGGTCAGATCACGATCATTAATGACCTCACCCAGTGCTTTTGTTCTGGCATAGTTATCATTGCCGTCTCTGAAGGCATCCTCACGATACTGTCCGTCCTTGCCCGAAAACACGCAATCCGTGCTGATATGAACCAACTTGAAACCAAGCTGTTTGCCCAGACGGGAAAGAAAATGCGGCAGATAACTGTTGATTTGTATAGCAGTGCACATATCATCGGCAGACTTGCTGACCAGTACCCCAATGCAGTTGATCACCAAGTCCGGATTGATTTCGTTGAGATAGCCTTGCAGACCTGAAAAATCAAGCACATCCAGTTTTTTATCGACATAGCGGCCATCCTCGCGCGCTATGCCGAATACATGATAATCGCCAGTAGCATGCAGGTATTCAGTCATAATATGGCCTGCCATGCCGACACTGCCTAATACCACCACTTTTTTCATATCAATACCGCTTCCACACTGTTCTGTTAATGTAATCCATATAACTGACAATGATTCTGACGACCTTCTGGGACACATTGTCTACGTCATAATCTCTTACCAGATGAATGCCATTCGGATTTTCACGCCACTGATCGGTGACGATATCAATCGCATTGATGATGTCCTCGGATTTAAGCCCCGACATGATCAATGTGCCTTCATCCATGCCTTCAGGCCGTTCATGGGCCTGACGGATAGTAATGGCGGGAAATCCCAATATGGAGGATTCCTCGGTAATAGTGCCGCTGTCGGAAATAGCGCAAAAAGCGTGCTTTTGCAGGCAGATGTAATCGAAGAAGCCGAGCGGCTTCATAAACTCGATCAGAGCGTTGAATTGTTTGCCCCGGAAGGATTCCAGTTTTTTTCGGGTGCGGGGATGAGTTGATACAATGATTCTTTTGCCGTATTTCTCGGCAATTGCGTTTAGCGAAGCCAGAAGATCATTAAAGTTTTCTTCTGAGTCGACATTTTCTTCCCTGTGAGCACTGACAATAAAGAAATCCCGTGACGCTAATCCAAGCCGTTCCAATACGTTCGATTTATCAATATCAGCCTGATAATGATTCAGTACTTCCAGCATTGAAGAGCCGGTTTTGATAATTGTTTCCGGATTAACCCCCTCGGACACCAGATAGCGTCTAGCATGTTCGGTCAGCGTCATATTGATGTCGCTGAGATGATCGACTATTTTCCGGTTAATTTCCTCAGGAACTCGCTGGTCGAAACAACGGTTGCCTGCTTCCATGTGAAAAACAGGTATCTTTCTGCGCTTGGCAGAAATTACGGACAGGCAACTATTAGTGTCGCCGTAAACCAAAAGTGCGTCAGGACGCACTTCAGCTAAAAGCTGGTCGGATTTTATGATGACATTACCGATGGTTTCAGCGGCATTATTGCCGGCCGCGTTCAAAAAATAATCGGGCTTTCTGATTCCTAATTCATTGAAGAAGACTTCATTGAGCTCAAAATCATAATTCTGGCCGGTATGAACCAATACATGTTCCGTATATTTTTCAAGTTGGGCAATCACGCGGCTCAGCTTGATAATCTCCGGGCGCGTGCCCACGATGGTCATAATTTTTTTCATGGCTATCTATAATCTGACTTGAGTTCGTCTTTGATATAGTCAAGCTTCATTAACAACTCGATCATACCTTCTACATCCAAACGTTCGGTATTCTCAGAGGTATAATCCTGTCCTTGAGATAAGACCTGCTCGCCTTCTTCAAAATACTTGGCATAGTTAAGATCCCTGGTATCCGCGGGAATTCTGAAATACCCGTCCAAGTCTTCGGCGTTCAGATACTCTTCCCTGCACAGCAATGCTTCATGCTTTTTCTCGCCGTGTCGCGTACCCAAAATACGAATTTCATTTTTTGCATTGAATATTTTCTTTAACGCTTTGGCTAACGTCAAAACTGTTGCCGCCGGTGCCTTTTGAACAAACGTATCCCCTTGCACGCCATGCTCAAAGGCAAATAAAACCAAGTTGACTGCATCAGGTAATGACATCATAAAACGTGTCATATCAGGGTCAGTAATGGTCAAAGGCATGCCCGATTTGATCTGCTCGATAAACAAAGGTATCACGGAACCGCGTGACGCCATGACATTGCCATAACGGGTGTTGCATATGACTGGTCCGTTGTCAGGTACGCTACGGGATGTTGCAACAGACACCTTCTCCATCAGGGCTTTGCTCATCCCCATTGCATTAATCGGATAAACGGCTTTGTCGGTACTTAATACAATGGCATTTTTCACCTGATTTTTAATAGCGGCTTTCAGGGTATTTTCCGTGCCCAAGATATTCGTCTTAACAGCTTCGATGGGATAAAACTCGCAAGAAGGGACTTGTTTTAAAGCCGCCGCGCTAAAAACATAATCAACACCACGCATCGCCGCATCAATGCTATCGAATGAGCGGACATCGCCAATGTGAAACTTTATCTTGTCATTGTTATACTGAAGCCGCATGTCGTGCTGCTTTTTTTCATCACGGCTAAATATGCGAATCTCCTGAATGTCGGTATCAAGAAACCTATCCAGCACAGCATTACCGAAAGAGCCAGTGCCACCCGTAATCAATAGCGTTTTATTAGCAAACATTATTTACCCGATATAATTATCGTTAAGAAAAAATCTAAAGTTTTTAAGTGGTAATCTAGCGCAGCCAGATTGTGAAACTCGCTTGCAAGCTATCAGCCGTATTAATCAACCAGCCAGCAAAAAGCAGCGCATACTGTGAATGCTAAATTAGCCCTAATTTCATCAATGAATTTTTCTGCTCATCCGATGGCGGTTGACCAGATATTATTCAAAACAACTTTAACGGCTAAAAGGAGTCGATTTTAGTCATTACTTCCTCCCGCTTTATCACCCTGCAGAACGATCCGGCAGATATGAAAAAACCGGCCTCGTGAATATAGTCCAACTAGAGTGCTCTATTCAGAGCCAGCTTGACCCAAACAGGAATCTCTATTTGGGCCAGCATCATCACGCTTTTTTTAAACTGTACCGCGTACGCCTCCAGACAAAACCCAGACGCTTCAGTTCTGTTCGCAAGGTAGTATTGCCGATCTGAACGCCGTATGTATTTTCCAATCTGCTCAATAATGCTCGAGCTGTTAACGGTTCTGCTTCAATCCAGCTTCGGAGCTGATCACGATGCTCATCCCTAAGCTTGTTTGGTGCACCGCTGCGAGGTTTATCCGGCAAACTCGCAAAGCCAGCCTTCAACCATTTCCTTCGTCGTTCGCGAATCGCTTCCCTGGTCAGCCCCTGCTTTTCGGCAGTTTCCTTGACTGTGTATCCTTCTGCTAGCATCAGGATCGTCTCCGCCCGCTCTCTCTCCCGCCAATCGCTGCCTTTTTTAATAAGATGCTGAAGCAGTTCCCGATCAGTTTCGAGCAATTCTATTGGTTTAACTCCCATTTTATATTTGATCCTTTATATCTAGAAAACGGGAACTTTAATATATATTAATTCTTTTAAAAATTAATATATATTAAAAGTTATTTTAATATATATTTACGCCTATAAAAACTATAATTTATAAAGTTTGTGACAACAATCACTTTTATTATTTACATCTATAAAACTAGCATCATTAATATAACAACCCGCCAAACCCATTGGCAACCCTATATTAAAACTTGTAACTATAACCATATTTTTTATACTATATTTCTTATAAAAAATAAGGTTAAAATACATACAAACTTATTGTTAACAAGCTCATATGCGATTTAGTTTGTTGACAGAGAGTTTATTATATTTTTACGTTATAAATCTGATAATTTATAAACTTTGTGATGAAAATCACCTTTATTTTGCAGCATGGTTATAATGCTTGCGAGTTTTCAGCCCTAGCAGAATATAGACAGGTATTTTTGGATTAAACTAATTTTTTATATGAATGATTTGATAGGAATATACGTTAATTTATTTTTTAATACTTATTTACCTTAAGTAATTAATTTTTTTAATATTCATGATTTACAACTCACAAGTCCAAAATGGCATACAACCCAGAATTGTATGCTATCGGCTTGACTTAAGGATTGCGATTAAACATCCCTGCCGCTTAATTTAGACTCCAAACCCGAATTAACGGAAAAAGTCAGGCAACCAATACCGGAACCCAAGCGTCCTGCTTCTGCATTAATACCGAGCAAATACACAACTGCACACATAATGGCTCTATGCAACTTTGCTATACTTCCATTCCAATATACGCTGAGAACAAATACCGAGATCTATCGCTTCTGTAAACCACGCACGCCCTGCACTGCATTGATTGTCAAACAATGTATAGAATTGAAAGAGTTGTTAATAGCATTCTTAAGTGGCAATGAAAACTTCTTCTCAATAAAAATATGCACAGCATAAGCTGCTACGAGTGCACCCACTATAGTACCCCAAAGAAGTAAGTGTGGATTGATTGCAGGATAGCCAATGTTGAAAATCATATACCCGATATTCTGGTGAATAAGATAAAGCGGATAGGTAAGCGAACCAGCCATCAACCAGTTGTAGCGACCCATAAAACCTGTGCGTTTTAAAGAAACCAGAAGCATCACAAAAAAGAACATAGTAATAATTCCGGCAACTATGTTGCCACTCATTGCTGTATCGTAATGCTTCTCAAAAGTTGGCAGGCGGTTGATCGTCTGAAATACTGCAAGCCCCCACGACAAAATAATCATACCAACTCTTGTTAGAGAAACACCTTGGGACCAGATTAAAAAATAGGTTGCACCGGCAATAAAATAAGCCGAGAACTCAACTATCAGAAGCGATCGTAATGCGCTTATAGGCTTGACTTCGAGGGCCACCGAAAGGACTAGCCATAAAACTAGGAATAGCTGTGCCTGGTGAATTCTGCCAATTGCCAAGATAACGGCAACCAAGGCATAAAACTTCATTTCTACCAGTAAGGTTCCATAAACGCCATCAATAGAAGGCACACCGACAAAACCGTTCAGCATGGTCATATTAATAAGATATTGACTTATCGATGCCGAAAAGCGAGATCCGCCAATGACCATAATCATTGCGAATGTAATAGTGCAACAAACCCAAAAAGCAGGATAGAGCCGAACGACCCTTGAAACAAAAAAGCGCTTCAAACTACCACTGGCAGCAGTCATCAGTATGACGAATCCACTGATAATGAAGAATAGCTCGACGCCAAGATAACCATACTTAGAAAAAGGGGCCAACAATGGGTACGGCATGACCGACATCGTATCTGCAGCGTAACCTCTAAACGAGTAGTGAAAAAACACGACTGATAATGCCGCAAAGAATCTCAATAAATCGATCTCATTGACTCTGGTGTTTGTCATATACAATTACCGCCTGACTATAATTAAATGCTTCAAAAGGACACATTGCATTACATCTGCTTGAGCTTATTTAAAACATGAGATCACGTTTATTAAGTGAAAACGAGATGCTTCAGATATAACCCAATCCATTGATCAAAACTAACTCTGCCCATTCACAATGATTGGTATCCATTTTTATAGGATACGAAGCAATCCTTGATCAGTTACAAGTAATTTTTTCACTTAAACGTCTTATTCTTACGCCCTATTACATACTAATAATGAGAATTTGGCATATAAAAATTAACCAAATATATAAAATATACTTTTTAGTAAATTTATTATAAGCCTGATTCATTATAAGGTTTGTGACGAAAATCACCTTTATTTGTGGTATAGCTTACGACTGTGGATTTTAAGTATTAGCAAAATATTGATAGGTATATTTTAATCCTTTCATACAACTGACCGAATTGCCTACACTCTTAATATTAACATCCAATCATATGATTTAATTAATATTAACAAGAAAATCTATTGTTTTTTGTGCAGTATTGGTCCAGTCAAATTTTAAAGCCTGCTTATAAGCCTTATCACCCATCTCATTCATCACCGAAGAATGCATTTCCATATTCATGACTTTTTCGCATAGATCATCTGGCGCATAAGGATCAAAATAGACTGCCGCATCTCCACCAAACTCAGGCATTGGATCTATATTTGAACAAAGTACCAATTTCCCTGCCGCGAGTTTTTCAAGCAGGATATTCGGACAGCATTCGCAGGACGAAGCAAACAATAAGGCCCTAGCAGACTTATAAAGACTTGGTAATTTTTCATAATCGACTTTTCCCAAATAAATCACCTTATCCTGAAGCCCCAACTGATCAATCAATGCCATGACTTCTTCACCATACTGATTGTATTTCGGCCCAACCAAAACCAGTGGATATGCAAAATTACTATCCAGCAACTTTCTCCAGGCTTTTACAATTTCTTTTTGCGCCTTATAAACATCTAGTATCGAGACATACAGATAAAACTGATTTACCTTAAGAGTGTCCGGCAGATCATAAGAATCTTCTGCATTCAAAAACTGACTGTTAAGCCCATGAGGAATAACGACACCCTTACTCTTTATATTCGGCATGTATTGCTTAACAACCGCCATTGAATACTCGGATATAAACACGACCTTATCTGATTTTTGATAGGACTTCAAAAACACAAATCGCAACAGCCACAGCTTGAATCGAATAATTGAAATAAACGGAAAACGCTTCCGCTCTCTATCATCAAACGGCAGCATGTTTCTTAAGGCAGTAGCGCTGAGACATCCTTTTGGAGGAGTGGTAATCATGACACCGCCAGGCGCATAATAGATTGCCGCTTGCCATTCTTTTAACTTGTGAGGCAGAGCGATCCTTTCCCACAAAGTCCGGTGCAGAATGCTTTTTGATGCCCATACCGCTTCAAAGATCTCTACACGATCCGAGCCGTATTGTGAAAACAACTGCTTGTTTTTACTGTTTACCAAAAGCAAAACCTTAAAATCTCCTTTTGGCAATGAATTCAGTAAATTAATCAGATAAGTCTGACCGCCGCCCCGAAGAGCGCTTAATGCATTAATTACAATAGTTTTCATTTTATTGCCCCATGCAGAACGCCAGATAGTCATCAGATATCTTTTCTACACCAAAGTCATTAACTATCTTGGCCGCTTCTTTGGATAGCCGCGTTCTGATTGCAGCGTTATTGATTAAGGTTTCTAATCGGCTCGCAAAAACCTCAACATCCCGCACAGGCACCAAGTAGCCATTTTTACCATCAATGATGATATCTCTTGGTCCAGCATCACAATCAAAACTGACACAGGGAAGCCCGGCAGCCATTGCCTCTACAAGAGCGTTGGGAAAACCTTCGGAAACGGATGGAAAAGCAAATACAGATGCTTTCGTTAGCCAGTGGTCTATTTCATTAACGACACCAGGCATTATTACTCGGTCACTTAAACCTAACTTTTCTGCCTGTTCTTTTAACTGATCATATAATGGCCCATCACCTAATATAGCTATTTTCCATTCTGTATCTTTTATTTTTGTGAGTGCCTCTAAAAGATATTTTTGGCCTTTTTCTTCAACCAAACGGCCTACATTCAATATAATTTTATCTTTCTCAATATTTTCACAAACAGAAACAGCCTTTAAGGGGTTTGGAATAACCACTATATTTCTATTGCCTGTATTTTCCTCAAGAACTGATTTAGCCAAGCTGGTTTGAGCGACAATTCCATGAGCAAATCTGTATGTGATTTTTCTTAGAAATGAGATAAGAAATGGCAACTGTTTTTTAGGGTTGCTTCGGTCTGATACAAATACTTTCAAATTCAGATTTGAAGCAGCGAGAATAGTCAATATATTGTACTTACTCATAAAGCTAAGTACAAAATCAGGATTTTGCTCTTTTAATATTTTTCTTAATTTAAAGAAAACTTTCAATTCATTAAAAATCTTATTCAATAGCTGCGAGTGACTAAATCCTAAATTATGAATAATTACATTGTCATTAATATAATAAAAGCTCTTGGATTTAGCTAATAGCACAAGATGTATTTCATGCTGTTGAGCACTCCAAGCATTTGCCAACTCTGACATGACACGCTCAGCTCCCCCTTGATGCATTGTAGGAATAACCAGAACCACTTTAGACACTCATTCTTCTCCGTTTGACAAAAAAATAAGATAATCCAAGACCCCAAACCATGTATCTGAAAGGCTCAAATAGACTGCCACGTCCTAAATAAAATGCCAGACTACCTAATAAAGCTGCTATTACTGTCCAATAATAGTTTTGCTGCAGCTTAAGCTCATTTTCTACTTTCTTGAAAAACATTCCCAAAAGAAATAAAAAAAACAATACGCCGGCCAAACCAAAGTTAATGAATGTGTCAGCAATTAGAGAAGTGCCTTCGCCTGAAGTAGGATTTAGCCCAAACTTTAGATAAGTGATATATCCAGAAGAACTCATTTCATACGCGACATCTTCTGAGATTTGTAAATAAATATTTTGCGCAAAAGGGATAATACTCAATGTTTTATCAAGCCACAGCTTGCCATAGAAATAATCATGATATTCCGGCACAGCAGCTAATGTAGCATATAATGTTCTAATACTATTAGCCAATTCTAAGGTAATGTCATATCCTGATGTCATTTCAAAGCTATCTAATCCTGAAGATAATATATTACCGCCATCTAATGAACTTCTTCCCAATCCTATTAATGTTAGTATAATTGCGCCTATAATAGTCATTAAAATTAGCTCAATAAGTGTTATATCTCTAATTATGCTGCCAAACAAAATAAGGAAAGCAAAAACAACTTGAATACCAGAACCTCTATCACCAATAGATAAAAACAATAAAATATAGCTTAAAGTCATAAATAAATATTTTTTATCTAATTTCAATAACCAAAATATACTATTATGATTAAAGTTATTTTTATTATTTAATACAATAACAGCAGTTATAACCAATATCGCAATTGCAAGGAGTAATTGAAAATATGCCGCAATACCCTCACCGGCAGCCGATCCTCCTGAGCCTTTATACACACCACCCGTTAAATAGTCAGTTCCTGCTGTAGATAAAAATAAACCACTCAATACGATAATTAATCCAAATAACTTTTTATAGTCAAAAGAGTATTTCACTATATTTGGTACAGTTTTTATTGCCAGAAGAGAATGCCCAAAAAACCAAGAAACAATACCTACAACCGCGAGCCAGGTTCCGTAATTTACATAGAAGGAACTCATAGAAACCTTTGCAAACTTCTCTGGATAGATTCCACTGATAGCAAACATAATTGGCCATTGAAAATGAACTATTCCATATCCAAGAAGAAACATAACATCCAAACGAAACCAGTTTTTGTTATCTCTTTTGCTTAATAAGTGAATAAAAGTCGCAGTAAAAAAGAAAGAAATATAAATTACTAGAAGTTCTGGATCAGTTACACTTTCAAACTCAGGCCTTACAAAAAATAGCGCAAACAATAAAAGAATAAAAGTTAATCTAATGTGTATTACATTCATTTTTATCAAGCTATAAATTTCTAACAGAAAATTAGCATCAATCCTGAGTCAATTTAACTAGTGAGTTTCAGCCATCTGTTCAATTGATTGGAAATAAATATTCTGAACGATAGCCATAATTATTTAGCATTAATTTTTTCAAACGAACTGGACCGTCGAATTACTAAATCGATTACCATGATTAATCCTGGCATACTGCTAGAGCTTTCATCAGCAATAAACCTGAGACAGCATTATGTCAAGATTGCATTTTTTCAACGCTGTGTACGTGCATAAGGTCTTTTTCAATCTTAACAAGACGATTCATCATCTGAGTAACGCTTTCAGCCCGTCCATACAGGCTAGCCTGATTCCCTGACTTTTAAATATGAGCCACACCATAATTTAATTCATAGATTCAGTTAGACTAGTTTTCAAACGCACTAGCTGCAATTGTGAAACTTGCTTTTTTATACATCTTTATAATTTGAAAAATCTTTTCCTGAGCTTGATCTTGTGTTGGTTACAGAAGGCTTAAGGATTAGATTCGAGGAAAAACCCTCTTAGAATTTCTTCTTTTTTAACTGGCTCGATTGAAAATGTATTTAAGAAAAAACGACTATTTTTCTCTTTATAACTATCAATTGAACAAATATATTTAGCCGGGACTCCAGCATAAACACTATTTGACATTAATTCGCCTTTAACGACACTACCGGCGCCGACAATAACATTGTTCCCTATCTTAGTGCCTAATAATATAGTTACATTAAAGCCAATAAATACATTATTTCCAATAATAATCCTTTTAATTAAATCAGTTTTTTTAAGGTCTTTGTATAAATTTCTTAAAACACCCACACCACCATCATGATTGATGAAATAAACATTTGAAGAAGTTTGAACATTATCTCCAACTTCTATCAGATAAGGCTCTGTGCCAAAGTATTTTGTCCGGAATTTGCAATTAGAGCCGAATTTCACCCCAATAAATTTGGCATAACTATTCGGACTAAGAAATTTATAAGCCAATAGCTTCAATATTTTATTCATTATGTTTTTATATTTAATTATTTACAGCAGTAAGTATTTTACGAAGTAAACTTATCTCAACAAATATTTAACGCTTCCTTTCTTTTTAAAAAAAGCCTGTTTTTAATTGCATATAAAACCAAACTTATAAACTGTGCCAAAGAAAATAACAATAACATATCAATATAGTTTAATTTGTATACCTTAAAGATCAGATAAGATAAACAAATTAAACCAAAAAATATAAAATTTACAAACAAGTTGTAATTAAATAACTTAAATATAGATATGGCTCTGGAATAAGGATTGTTTATCGCTACCACGAAATAGAACACAGCCATATAGCTAAAAATATGCTGTATCTCTTTAATCTCTTCTAAAGAAAATTTGCCTTTAAAAAACAAGCCTAGAACATAAGGCAAAACAAAATATAATACTGTGAACCCTATCACGAGCAAGATCATTGTTTGAACTAAAACACCTCTCCTTAATCCTTTAACTTCGTAAAATTTTTTATTTGCGACAACTTCATTGAGTTTAGCCACGTATATATTCACTATTGGGGCATTTGTTATCTGAAACAAAGCTACCGAAAATTTGTTGGCATAATTAAATAACGAATAGATTCCATTGCCAAAGCTAGTGAAAACAGAAATCAAAATAATATCCTTGACTCCATATAACAACAAGCCAATATTCATTTTTATTGAATTTCTGTAGATACCAGGCATTTCCTTTTGAGAGAGAGATAATTTATATTTATAATTTAATTTAAAAAATACAAGATAGAGTTGCCACATGACAGCCAATATAGCGGCAATGATAGTAGAGTATGCTATAATGATTATATTACCTTTTGAAAAGAATAATAAAACCATTAAATTAACGCTTGTAATAAAAATATCTACCAAGTAAAAAACAGCAAAGTGCTTCTCAAGATTTAATAAAGACTTGTTAAACAAAATAATACTTTGAAGAACCAAATAATAAATAAATACATCCAAAAACTCTTTTTTTTCTGGAGAAATCACACGAAATTTATTAGTAATAAAAAAATACAGCAGGATCTCTATAAAAGATATGATAATCACATTATTGAGCAATACCGAATATAATTTGGAAGCCAGATGTAAATTTTCTACCTTTAATTTTGAATAATAAGGGCTCATAGCCCCCCATACACATTGAGTCAGAATACCCAGATACCCCACTATTGCGATAGATACAAAGTAAATATCGGTATCAGAACCCGCGCCGAATTTGCGTCCCAAAAAAATAATAAAAACAAATGAAATAGCTATATTTATAAGTGACAATAAATTATATTGTAAACTTTTACTAAACATTACATTGCCAATTTGAAATTAAAAATTGCAGGTTTTATATATTATTTTCGCGCTTTATGCATGCTTACCGGGCATAAATCAAAAATAACTATTTGCATTGATATTCCATGAGATTGGATAGTCTTTCATCGTCCTTAATTGATTTTGATAATAATTTGATCAAAAAATTGTTTTTAAACTCTCGCCGCTAAACGGATATCACACCCTTTTGAATTTATATTGTCATGCGCCAGTTAGTGGAAATACAGATCTGCTATTGGCTGGCCCGTTGCTTTTTCAGGGGCATTTTTATACTTTCTCTTGAACAAAGATCAGAGGTAATGACACATCTCAGCAGCTCTAACGCACTAACTAAGGATATCGATTCCTCTTGATCTTTTTCATGTTGTAATCACATTACTTGAAACAAGCATTTTTCAGTATGCTTATTGCCAATAATGCCTGGGCATCCGCCCTTGCCGCAGCTTGCAAGAACTTCCAAAAAATAATGATTAATTGGCAGTTATGTTGTTGTAGCTCAGGTACCAGTCCACGAATTTCCCAATGCCTTTCTCAATGGGCGTATTCGGTTTATACCCCACATCTTCTACCAAGGCTTCCACATCGGCAT
>NZ_JADMKV010000180.1 GCF_015476545.1 Methylobacter sp. BlB1
GCGACCTGGGCCGCTGGCTGGCCGACGGCAGCATCGAATTCCTCGGCCGCAACGATTTTCAGGTCAAGGTCCGGGGTTTCCGCATCGAGCTGGGCGAGATCGAGGCCCGGTTGGCCGGCCATCCGGCGGTCCGCGAAACGGCCGTACTGGCCCGCGAAGACGGGAGCGGCGGCAAGCGTCTGGTGGCCTACTACACCGGCGACGCCGGGCTGAGCGTGGACGACCTGCGGGCTTATCTGGCCGAGGCGCTGCCCGAGTATATGGTGCCGGCCGCCTTCGTCTACCTCGAAGCGCTGCCCTTGACCGCCAACGGCAAGCTGGACCGCAAGGCGCTGCCGGCGCCGGACGGCGATGCTTACGCCGCGCGCGGCTATGAAGCACCGCAAGGCCAGACCGAACAAACCCTGGTGGCCATCTGGGCCGAGCTGCTCAAAGTCGGGCAGGTCGGCCGCCACGATAATTTCTTCGAGCTGGGCGGGCATTCCTTGCTGGCCGTGACCTTGATCGCACGCATGCGCCAGGCCGGCTTGAACATTGATGTGCGGGCCTTGTTCAGTGCGCCGACGCTGGCCGGGCTGGCGGCGCTGGCCGACAACGGCAGCCAGGCCGAGCAAGTGGTCATTCCGGCCAACCGCATCCCGGCCGGCTGCACGGCCATTACGCCGGACCTGCTGCCGCTGGTCAGTCTGGCACAGGCCGATATCGACCGCATCATTGCCGCCGTACCAGGCGGGGCGGCCAACGTGCAGGACATCTATCCGCTGGCGCCGCTGCAGGAAGGCATTCTGTTTCACCATCTGATGGAGTCCGAAGGGGATGCCTACCTGATGCCGGTGCTGATGGCGTTCGACACGCGCGAACGTCTTGACGGGTTCCTGGCCGCCTTGCAGGCGGCAGTAGCACGACACGATATCCTGCGCACGTCCGTGGCCTGGGAAGGCCTGCCGGAGCCCGTGCAGGTCGTGTGGCGCCAAGCTCCATTGAAAGTTGAGGAGGTCGCCATAGAAGCTGAAGCCGGCGATGCGGCCGAACAATTGGCGGAGCGTTACGATCCGCGGCATTATCGCCTCGATGTGC
>NZ_JADMKV010000181.1 GCF_015476545.1 Methylobacter sp. BlB1
TATCGTTCAGGTTAATATGTTCTGGGACAGGCGTAAATTCTGAGGTAGCGTTCTTAGCTCTGACAGCGATAGTCTTTTGCCAGAACTCTGGGATAAAAACTTCTTGCAGATAGCGATTGGCACTTTGCATATCGTTGATATTGCGCAAGCGTAACTCAGGAATGAGGCGGTCTTGGAACGTATCAAATGAACGTTCAATCCGGCCTTTTCCCTGCGGAGAATTGGCAAATAGTATTTCGATGCCCAATTCCTCACACGCTCTCTGCATTTGCGAGAAGTTGCACCGTTTGGGGCCGCCGAATATACCCGCCTTATCGACATAAAGTGCCTTAAACAGTCCCTTCTGTTCGATGTAGTCTCGCATGACTGTCAGGCAGCCCTGAGTCGTTTCTGACTTGAAGAACTGAGCGTGGATCTCGCTAGTCGCGTCGTCAATAATAGCAATCAGACAAGACTTTTCGTTGCCAAACCAACGGTGAGGACTGCCATCCATTTGCAAAAGCAGCCCCGCAGACTCCATTCTTTCTCGTCTTTTACGGACCTGTGAGCGACGCCGTTTGGCTCGCTTCACATGGTGAATGTCATGCGCCCAGTTACGCAAGGTCTCGCGCTTTATCTGAATGCCTTCATGGGTAGCTAATAGTTCAGCGAGGTGCTGTAAATTCACATCATAGTATTTTTCCTTGATGAGCGATTGAACCTGCCGTTTCAGGCTGTCAGGGACTTTATTGGCAGGAACTCTACCTGTATTGCGGTGAACAATAAACTGAATACCGACTTGCTGATACCGTTGAAGGTAGCGTTCAATGGTCCGGCGGGATTTATTTAACAGCTTGGCAGCATTGATAATGTTTATCTTACCTTGCGCTACTTTGGAAATAATATCAACGGTGAGTTGGGCTTTTGAATCCATAAGAATCATCCTTCGCGACCTCTGAATACGTGCAATAGAGTATTCAGAAAATCACTGATCAAATAGATCCGTCAATTTCCCTGGGTAAGGGTTTACGACAAAATCGCTTGGTAGTTAAAGTACGACAAAGTCCCTTGGTGTTAACA
>NZ_JADMKV010000182.1 GCF_015476545.1 Methylobacter sp. BlB1
CGATAGGCGGGATGGCGCTTTATAAAGAGCGCGACTTTCTCAAGTTTGGGATTGAACTGAGTTTCCTTCGGCCTGATGTCATTCAGTATCATCAGTTCGCCGAACCTTTCGTTCCTTCTCTTTCAATTATTGATGTGCTGATGTTTAACGGGATTCCGGGCACCTCGAAGCTTTTAGCGAAATACGACCTGATCAAACAGGAGCAGTGGTTTGCTGAGCCGGATAATCACCAGCAAGAAGAAGCACAGCCGACGCTTATACCGATGTATGGTAGTTAAAGTGCGTAATGAGATCATTTGTGCTCTCCAGGCGGAGAATGTGCTGGCAAGACGGTACTTCTGGTCCGGATGCCATAACAAGCAGCCTTATAAGGCATTTTATCCAATGCGGGATTTGATGCCGACAAATAGTAAAAGCGTGGCCGATCGGATCATTGTGTTGCCGGCAGGAATGACCTCGCCTGATAAAGCAATGGGTCTAGTTTCTTCTGTATTGCGATTGCTAGTGTCATTTGAGGAGAACGAAAATGATTGTAACAATCATGCAGCCATACCTTTTTCCATACATTGGATACTTCCAGTTATTGGAATGCAGCGATATTTTTGTCGTCGGAGACGACATGCAATATATAAAAGGAGGATGGATCAACAGGAATCGTATCCTGGTCAATCAAGAGCCTTGCTGGTTGACGTTTCCCGTTCAGGGAGATTCAGCGGATTTGCCTATCAATCAAAGGCATTACGTCGAAAGCCAGAATGTGCGCAGCAAGATCCTGAGGCGTATCGAGTGCGCTTATAGAAAGACGCCGTACTTCAAGGATATTTATCCTGTTATCGCAGACATGATGAGTTTCAGTTCAAGCAATGTCAGCGAATTTAATACCAACGCTATCCGATGCTTGGCAAGCTTGCTGAAAATTCAATGCCGAATTTTAGTGGCTTCTGAATTGGAAAAAGACAACTCACTGAAATGTCAGGACCGTGTTATCGAAACTAATCGTTGTGTAGGTTCCAGTCATTATATAAATCCGATAGGCGGGATGGCGCTTTATA
>NZ_JADMKV010000183.1 GCF_015476545.1 Methylobacter sp. BlB1
TGCTGAACAGCAACAGGGCGAGTCCAGCGGGTCCAGGACGCAGAAAAAGCTTGCGTGAAGAGGTGTTTTTTAAATAACTGTTCATAATTGTTTCCATGGCCCTCTTAAATTATAGGAATCGGGCTTAAGGTTAATAGATGACTTTAAGATGTTATGGGGAAGATCAACTAAACGGATACAAGCTAGTCTTGTTTTTCTTTTTTGTGATAAAGGCGAAAAATAGAATTTGAAAAACAGCAAAGGAACTATTTAAAAATTCATGCTAGCAAGTTGAGCATCAGTTCAATGATAAGTGTTTGTACTAATGGATATTCGTACTAAACGGCTGGATAATAAAATTGAAATTATTGCTTATCATCACTTATGGCCGTAACACAGACGCCAATGGGATTGAAGGCTTATGCCACTCATCCAACTGACTGTATGATCCCCATGAACCCAACATGTTAAAAGCTTCTAAAAGCGCTAATTGAGTTGAAAAAGATGTAAATATTTTTTCCTCTTTGTAACTAAAGCAGGACTAATAGTAAGCAGCATTAATTAAAACTCTCTTAAATCTGCGTAAAATTACTTAAGTAGAAACACCTAAAAAATGGATTTAATGAGACGGTCAGCCAAGCCAATCCCAAGCCACAAGCGCTGAGGAGGCTTATATTAGGTTGCCAATCCATTCAGGAACTTGTCATGTTAATGAAGTTTCAACCTCAATCAGGGCAGCTGATGCCTAAATTTTTCCAACAGTTTGTTACCGAAGTCTTAAGCGCGGCTATTTTTGGGAAAGATTGGAGGTTACAAAGAATTAACTGTTAAGAAAAGCCGGATTGTTGGATAAGACTTTCAATTTTTGAGGGCTTAATGGATAGGGGCGGGTAGCTTTCGAAATATTGAAAGTCGGATAATAGACATGTTCAGGAAGAGAAAATTATTATGAACAATTATTTTGTAAACATTTTCTCGCGCGCGCAGTTTCTGCGCTTTGGATTGATCGGATTCACCCTGTTGTTCGGCG
>NZ_JADMKV010000184.1 GCF_015476545.1 Methylobacter sp. BlB1
TTGCTTTTCATAATTAAATCTCTATTTTTTGTATTATTAACATAACCCACTCTGAACCTATCAGGACGGGATTTACTTGCTACAGTGTTTTGAAGCATTTCCAAAACACTTGGCAAATTCCTTATATAACCAAGAAATTGAGCCTCGCAACCGCATCGAAAAAGTCGTACAAGATCTATCCAAAGATGAATTGCTCATTTTCTTGATCGCGACGCATAAAATTCCATTTTTAATTTAAACTACTCTCAACTTTCTCTTAAGCTTCACTTAAGTTTAATTTACACCGCCCCACCACCTATTTCCGTGAAATCGATCGCATTTTTAATAACACCCCCCACTCAAAATAGAGACGCACTGCACATTTCTCACATATTTTTGAAATCTCGCATTGACAGATAACATATGCTGAACTACCGGTTGCCAAAAATTAACAAGATTATCAATGTCATATGATAATCTTGTTAAAGTCGCCTCCTGGCTCCGATAAAACTTCAAATTGTGAATCAAGGACAGTTTTAAAACTGGTTTGGGAACATCTCTAACATAAATAGTTAGAGATGTATTCATATTGGGCTTAACTGATGTTTCGCACGAATCGATCTCTGCGCTGTTTTAATGTTACTGCGATGCCGTGTAGGGGCGAATTTACTTGTGCCCCTTGCGGGTATTCGCACTACCTATATATCTAGGGTTTCCCGGTCGAATAGCCCAAAGTGCACGTAAATTCGCATCTACGCGCATATTGGGCCGATCGGCTACCTTTTCTTCATGAGGCCTAAGCTGAATTGGGATTATATTAAGATCGGAGAGCGGCAGGCGTTCATGTCATCCTATTGTTGGATGCATACGATGCATGGAAAGGTCTTTCAGCAGAATAGAAATGAGAAAAGCCCTATGCCTTTGGAAAGGCATAGGGCGTTTCATTACCTTAATCTAAACGGAATCGCTTGGATTATAAGGAAACTTGTAAACCAAGCCCCAGAC
>NZ_JADMKV010000185.1 GCF_015476545.1 Methylobacter sp. BlB1
ACTTGCGTGCAGACCACCGTGCAGCGCTGGTATGCCGATGACGTGCTGAACAATACCGGTGAGGACCGCTCTCTGCGCACCGTGTTCACGCACGACCACTTCGGCCCGTCCACCCATCAGCATCCGGGGCTCTATGCCGGCCTGGTAGTCGAGCCGGCCAATTCGACCTGGAAGCACAATGAGACCGGCACGCCCCTGAGCGGCCGGGCGGACGGCGGCCCGACCAGCTGGCAGGCCATCATCGAACCGAAAAACGGCGACAAAGCCTACCGCGAGTTCCTGCTGGAAATGGGCGATTTCTCGCTGGCCTACCGCAATGATGAAACGCCGGTCAATCCGCCCGCCAAAGAGGAGGCCGGGCTCCATGATCTGCTGAGAGTCGCGCCGACCTGTCCGGGCGGCGTCCCCCGGCCCTGCCCCGAAGCCATCTCGGCCGACGATCCCGGCACCATGACCGTGAACTACCGCAACGAGCCGATCGCGCTGCGCGTCAATAACGGCGCCAATGGCCAGACTCCGGGCCGGGCCGGCGATCTGTCGTTCGCGTTCGAATCGCTCACGGACCGGGCCATTCCGGCCTTGAACAGCCAGCCGGACTTTTTTGCCCAGCCGTTGACCCGCGATGTCCTGCCCGGCGATCCGTTCACGCCGCTGCTGAAAACGTTCGCCGGCGACAAAGTCCAGGTCCGGATTCTGATGGGCGCCCATGAGGAAGGCCACAATTTCAGCATGCACGGCCTCAAATGGCTGTTCGAGCCGTCGCTGAAAGACTCCGGCTACCGCAACTCGCAAATGCTGGGCATTTCCGAACACTTCGAGTTCGAAGTGGACGCCGTAGACTCCGTTAAAGTAGGTACGCCTTTTGTCGATCAGGCCTATTTCCCGGGCGCAGCGACCGATGACCTCTGGAACGGCCTGTGGGGCATCCTGCGGACCTATAACG
>NZ_JADMKV010000186.1 GCF_015476545.1 Methylobacter sp. BlB1
ACTTGCGTGCAGACCACCGTGCAGCGCTGGTATGCCGATGACGTGCTGAACAATATCGGCGAGGACCGCACGCTGCGCACCGTGTTCACGCACGACCACTTCGGCCCATCCACCCATCAGCAGGTGGGGCTCTATGCCGCCCTGGTAATCGAGCCGGCCAATTCGACCTGGAAGCATAATGAGACCGGCGCGCCCCTGAGCGGCCGCGCCGACGGCGGCCCGACCAGCTGGCAAGCCATCATTGAACCGAAAAACGGCGACAAAGCCTATCGCGAGTTCCTGCTGTCAATGGGCGATTTCCAGCTGGCCAGCCGCAATGATGAAACGCCGGTCAATCCGCCCGCCAAACAGGAAGCCGGGCTCCATGATCTGATCGAGGTCGCACCGACCTGTCCGGGCGGCGTCCCCCGGCCCTGCCCCGAAGCCATCTCGGCTGACGATCCCGGCACCATGACCGTGAACTACCGCAATGAACCGCTGGCGCTGCGCGTCAATAACGGCGCCAATGGCCAAACCCCGGGCCGGGCCGGCGATCTGTCGTTCGCGTTCGAATCGCGCACGGACCGGGCCATTCCGGCCTTGAACAGCCAGCCGGACTTTTTTGTCCAGCCGTTGACCCGCGACGTCCTGCCCGGCGATCCGTTCACGCCGCTGCTGAAAACGTTCGCCGGCGACAAGATCCAGATCCGCACTGCATTCGGCGCCCATGAGGAAGGCCACAACTTCAGCATACACGGCCTCAAATGGCTGTTCGAGCCGTCGCTGAAAGACTCGGGCTACCGCAACTCGCAAATGATGGGTATCTCCGAGCACTTTGAGTTCGAAGTGAACGCCGTAGACTCCATCAATCTGGGTACGCCCTTTATCGATCAGGCCTATTTTCCGGGTGCAGCGACCGATGACCTCTGGAACGGCCTGTGGGGCATCCTGCGGACCTATAACG
>NZ_JADMKV010000187.1 GCF_015476545.1 Methylobacter sp. BlB1
ACTGGGATTATGGGAGTAAAAGGACTATGAAAATAAAAAAACTAGGGGTGTTTTTAACGACTCTGTTTGTAACAACCCTTGGCCACTCGGCAGACACCACTTATGACCCTGCTACCGGCACGGTAACTATTCCGGAGGTGGAGATTGACGGCAAGGTTGCGTTTGTTAATGTCAAATTGGAACGAAATTCAAATGGAACATTTAGCGTTATTTCCACTGAAGAGCCTCCCGTTTCCAGGACTGACGCTACTTATGATCCCGCTAGCGGCACAGTAACTATTCCAACGTTGGCGCCTAGCCGCGATGTGAGTGTGATTAACTATGCAAATTTCAAATTGCAGGCAAATTCAAATGGAACATTTAGTCTTCTTTCTTTTGAAAAACCCCAGGTTTCCGATATTTTATACTGCTCCACTTACGCGGCCGGAACCGATTACTGCATTGATGGAAGCTTTCCCACCTGTCCCCCTGTCCAGTCTCAAGTAGATAAGATCAAAGCAGGGATGAGCTATGATGAAGTAGTTGAAATTTTGGGCTGTCATGGGGTTCTTGTGGTGCGAACTGATCAATACGGAACTGAAGTCGCATTTTACGCATGGTCTGCTAGTTCTGACACTTTTCCTGAGTGGAATGTGAATCCGCGTACATTCGCTACTGTGGGTTTTTACAAGGGTTCGGTTAAATTTATCAATCAGCTACTGGCCATTCACCGTAAACCGTCTGATCTAGTCAATGATTCTGACCAGAACTGAATAATAGAAAGCCGTTGTTTAAGCGGCTCTTTAATTGGCGGCACTTAGCAATGATTAAACTATCAATTTACCCTGCATACCAAGCTTTAGCTTACAGGCTTCTTCATTCGCAATTGCGCGCAAATTTTTTAAGAACTACATAACTGATCTACTGGGATTATGGGAGTAAAAGGACTATGA
>NZ_JADMKV010000188.1 GCF_015476545.1 Methylobacter sp. BlB1
GCAGGCTTTATCGGCAATCACGTAGCCATCAAATTACTGGAACGGGGCGATGAAGTCATCGGCGTGGATAATCTCAATGATTACTACGATGTCAACCTGAAAAAAGCCCGCCTGGCCCGTATTCTCGAACACAAGCATTACACCGATGTACGCGCCGATATCGCCGACCGGGAAGCGATGGAGCGGCTTTTTAAAGAGCATCAGCCGCAAAGGGTGGTCAATCTGGCGGCACAGGCCGGGGTTCGCTATTCCATAGAGAATCCGCATGCGTATATCGACAGCAATATCGTCGGCTTCATCAATATCCTGGAAGGCTGCCGGCATCACAAAATAGAGCACCTGGTTTATGCCTCCAGCAGTTCGGTTTATGGCGCCAATGAGACGATGCCGTTCTCCGTGCACGACAATGTCGATCATCCGCTCAGCCTGTATGCGGCCTCCAAAAAGGCCAATGAGCTGATGGCGCATACCTACAGCAATTTATATCAACTGCCGACTACCGGATTAAGGTTCTTTACCGTTTATGGTCCGTGGGGCAGGCCGGACATGGCGCTGTTTCTGTTTACCAAAGCCATTCTGGCCGGCGAGCCGATCCAGGTGTTCAACTACGGCAAGCATCGGCGGGATTTCACCTATATCGACGACATCGTCGAGGGCATCATCAGAACCCTGGACCATCCCGCCCAGCCCAACCCGGACTGGACCGGCAAACGGCCTGATCCGGGCACCAGCAAAGCGCCGTGGCGGGTCTACAATATCGGCAACCAAAATCCGGTCGAGTTATCGGCTTACATAGAAACCCTGGAAAAAGCCTTGGGCAAAACAGCAGAAAAACAGCTGTTGCCATTGCAGCCCGGGGATGTGCCGGATACCTATGCCGATGTGGAAGCCTTGGTAGAAGATGTGGGGTATAAACCGAATACGCCCAT
>NZ_JADMKV010000189.1 GCF_015476545.1 Methylobacter sp. BlB1
CTGCAGCGCCGTGCCCGCGCCGGCGCCGCTGTTCAGCGCGCTGCTCAACTACCGGCATAGCCAGACGGAGGCAATGGTCGACAGCGCACCCGTCTGGCAGGGCATTGAACTCCTGTCGGGCGAAGAGCGCAGCAACTACCCGATCGTGTTGTCCGTGGATGATTTGGGCGAAGGCTTCTCGCTGACGGCGCAAACCCTGACGCCGGTGGCGCCGGAACGGCTGTGCGCCTTGATGCACACGGCGCTGGATAATCTGATCATGGCCCTGGAGACGGCGCCGGATACCGCCATGCGTCAGATCGGCGTGCTGCCGGAGGCCGAGCACCGCCAGGTGCTGTATGATTGGAACGCCACCCAGGCCGATTATCCCTGGGACTGCTGCCTGCATGAACTGTTTGAGATCCAGGCGTTGCAAACACCCGATGCCGAAGCCTTGGCTTGGGACGATGAACGGCTGACCTACGCCGAACTGAACGCCCGCGCCAACCGCTTGGCGCACCATTTGCGCAGTCTGGGCGTAAAGCCCGACGACCGGGTGGCGATCTGCCTGGCGCGCGGCTTCGAGTTGGTGATCAGCCAACTCGCCGTACTCAAGGCGGGGGCGGCTTATGTGCCGCTGGACCCGGCCTATCCCGAGGAGCGGTTGGCCTACATGCTGGTCGATAGCGCTCCGCTGGTGCTATTGACCGACAGCGGTCTTAAGGCCCGACTGGCTGATAGGTCAGCCGGCGCCAGGCTGATCGACCTTACTGCGGATGCGGCGCAGTGGGCTCATCAGCCTTCCGATAATCCGGACCTGGCCGTGGTCGGCCTGACGCCCCAGCATCTGGCCTACGTCATCTACACCTCCGGCTCCACTGGCCAGCCCAAGGGCGTCATGGTGCCGCATGCCGGCGTCATGAACCTGGTCAGCTGGCACAACCGGC
>NZ_JADMKV010000018.1 GCF_015476545.1 Methylobacter sp. BlB1
GACGAATACCGCCTGCGCATCACCAGCAACGGCAAACTGATTTTGACGAAATAACTTTACCTGCTCCAACCAACGGCATAGCCAGCCACCCAGCCCGACAGGGCCAGGAAGCCAGCCAGTCTTTTTACGACGCGCGAGGCACGCTATGTCAGCACATATCCAACAAGTCATCCCATTTCCGTCTGCGGCCAGAGTCGAGGCGCCGGTATGCTCCGCTGTGACCGTTCTGTTCGATGCGCTGTGCGACGGGACAGACCGTGTTCCGCAGACCAGCCCATTGAGTACACATCTGGCGGGCACAATGCCAGCATGCCGGCGGAGCGGAGGCTTGATCGAATACCGACGGCGCAGCTGCGCAACTAGATATAGACAAAACCAGCACACGCTGACAGCCAAGCGCTCGGCATTCCTTTATTACAACCAATTTTCAATATGCCCTTTCGCACGAACAACAAAAACAACAACATATTATCAAGGAGCTTCATCATGAAATGCGTGGCCACTCGCATGGCAATCACCTTAGCCGGTAGCACTTACCTGGTCTCATTCGCACTAGCCGCTGCGGAGCCGGATCAGGAGGCTGCTGTATTGGAAGAAATGACCGTCGAAGGGGACTGGCTGGGAGCCCCAACCCAGGAGAATGTCCGCACCTACCCCGGCGGACGTTCCGTAGTGGCTGACGCCGATTTGCAGCAGGCCGGCGCCCGCACTCTGGAAGATGCCTTGCGCCTGGTGCCGGGCGTCCGTGCCCAGGACGAAACCGGCACCGGCATTCTGCCGAATATCGGCGTTCGCGGCCTGGACCCCCGGCGCAGCACGCGCACCCTGGTACTGGTCGATGGTATTCCTATGGCCCTCGCCCCTTACGGACAGACGGGCTTGTCCCTGTTCCCTCTGACCATGCAGACCGTAGAAAGCGTGGATGTGGCGCGTGGCGGGGCGGCCGTGCGTTATGGGCCGAACAACGTGGGCGGCGTCATCAATTTCATCAGCAAGGCGATCCCGGATAAGTTCAGCGCTACCGCGAGGGAGGCGCTAACCATCTCCACCGACACCGGCAACGTGTTGACCGACAGCTATGTGCGTGCCGGCGGTTTCGTCAATGACAGCCTGGGCCTGCAATTTCAGGCCAATACCGTGCTGGGCGATTCGTCCCGCGCCCATTCGGAAACGGAAGTGGAAAACCTGGCGCTCGATACCCATTGGTTCATCACCGACAACGCTTCCCTCAAGGCCGGCATACAGTATTACAATACCGATACCGAACTGCCGGGCAGCTTGTCGCCCCAGGCCTACGCGCAGGACCGCTTCCAGTCGCAGCGGCCGTACGACAAATTCCAGGGCGATACCATACGGGGCCATTTGGTTTATGACCAGAGTTTCGATCTTTTCGGCAAGCCTGCCGAATTCAACTGGACCAATTTCGCGCATACCAGCGACCGCGAATTTACTGTCGGCTGCGATCTGAACGCTGCCGCAAGCGCATGCAATCTTGATCCGTCCAAGCCCTCCAATGGCGTACAAACCAGCCCGCGCACATTCACCGTCTTCGGCACGGAGCCCCGGCTGACCGTAAGCGCCCAGACCGGCTGGCTGGGCCACAAATTCACGCTAGGCGGGCGTTATGTCAACGAGGACGTCGATCAGGGCGTCGACCGGTACCGCCTGGGCACGAATGATGTCACTCATGCCCAGGACTTCCATTTTGACACCGACGCCTTCGCTCTCTATGCCAGCGATACCTTGAGTGTCTGGAAAGAACGGCTCAGCGTCACGCCGGGCTTGCGCGTGGAATGGATCGATCAATCCAGCTACAACCGACTCAAAGATACTGTCGCCGACAACCACAGCAACGAGCTGTTGCCTGGTGTCGATGTGGGCTTCCACCTGTGGCCAAAAAAAATCTTCCTGTTCGGCAACGTACACAAATCCCTGCAACCGGTGCAATTCACCCAGATTACCCTGGAAGGCGATACCGGTGTAGAAAAGGCCTGGAACTATGAAGCCGGCCTGCGCGTGTCGCCGCTATCGGAACTCGACGCTACATTTACTTATTTCCGTTTTGACTTTGATAACCAGATTGTCGGCGTCGTGGAAGACGGCACCACCAAATTCCGCAACCTCGGCCAAGCCGAGCATTACGGCTATGAAACCGAGCTGGACTGGCGACCATCTTTCTTGGCTGGGCTCGATCTCAAGGCAGGCTATACATATGTCGATACGCAGCAGAAGAACGATCTGTTTAGCGGCACCTCGCAGGTCGCGTTTAAAGGCAATGAGGTGCCGTTCAGTTCGCACCATCAAATCACCCTGCAGGGTAACTACCGCATCGACACGGTCAATTTCAACGTCAACGGCTCATACCTGAGCTCCGCTTATACCGACGCGGCCAATACCGAGCTGGAAAACGCCATTGGCGACAAAGGCAAGATACCAGGCTATTGGCTGTGGAATGCCCAGATTACCAAAGATTTCCGCCTGGACAAGACCGCTATGCGGGTCGGGCTTGCCGGCAACAACCTGTTCAACGAGGACTACTACTTCCGCGGCGTGGACACCAGCCTCGGCCGCATGCCGGGACCTGGCCGCTCCGTCATGCTCAGTCTGCAAATGGATATATAAGGAGAAATCATGCATAACCAAGAATTAATTCTACTGACCCATGTCCCGACCGAATCGGTCAACGAAGGTTTTCTGCCGGCGGCGCGCCGCCTCGGCCTGTCGCCGGTGCTCTTGACCGATCAGGCTGAAGCGCACCGCCAGCACTTTAGTCAGAGCGGGCTATCGGCCTATCCGGATGCCATCATTTCCTGCGACGTATTCAACCCGCTCGCGGTTATCGAAGCAATCAGCCGACGCGGGCGCAAGCCGGCCGCGGTTTTTTCCAACAGCGATCACCTGCAAACCAGCACGGCCATTGTTGCCGAGTACTTCGGGCTGCCCGGCAAGGACTGGCGCGTAGCCTACCGAGCCAAGAACAAGGCCGAAATGCGCGCTTATCTGGCCGAGCAAGGCATCGAAACGATACGCCATGCCGTAGCATGGGATCTGGACAGCTTGGCGCAGGCCGCCGACCGAGTCTCCCTCCCTTGCGTCATCAAGCCGCGCGAAGGGGTTGCCAGCCAGGAGGTCGGCCTGGCGCGGGATTACACCGAGCTTGCCGCCCACTGTCAGGCCGTCTGGCAAGCGCGCCCTGGCCAAGTGATGCTGCTGGAGGAATACCTTGAAGGGCCTTTGTGCACGTTGGAAACGCTGGGGGATGGCAAGGCCCTGCGCGCGCTAGGCGGGTTCCATGTACGCCTATCGGCACCGCCGCATTTCGTCGAACTGGCAGCCGAATGGAACAGCAAACTGGCGGAGCGGCACGATGTGCTGAGCCAGATCACCCGTTTCGGCGTCGGCTTCGGCGCCTGCCATACCGAATTCGTACTGACGCCCCAAGGACCGCGCCTGATCGAGATCAATTACCGCTGTATCGGCGACCGGCGTGATTTTCTGCTTGAGCAGACGCTGGGCATTCCGCTGTTCGAAACCGTGCTGCGGCTGCACCTGGACGAGCCGTTGCCCGCCTTGACATTGACCCCACGCGCCGCGGCAATACATTACATTACGCCCTCGATAGAAGGCCAAATCATCCGCGGCCCATCTTCATTCAATCACAGCAGTGCGACAGTCGACATCGGCCTTCGCGTATTGCGCCAAGTGGGCGAGACCGTAACGATCACGCACTCCAATAAGGATTACCTGGGCATCCTGACCGGCGTCGGTACGAACGAGGAGACGGTGCGCCAGATGCTGGCACAAGCCGGCAATGACCTGATTTGGGAGATCCGCTCATGAGGCATCAGCAGGACTATCTCTGCCGTCGCGTTGTCGATGCGCTGCTGCGGGAAAATGTGAGAGACATAGTGAGCAAAGGGCGCATGGTCCCGGCTATCGACATGCCATTGCCCGATGCGCCCGAGCAAATCAGCCACTGGCTGGCCGTCGACCATCTCGGTGATGGACGCCTATGGATTCCGGTCCGGTCTTGTACTTTCATGCAGGCCTGGGCGCTCCACGAGCTACCGTTGATCTGGCAAAGCCGCGAGGGTTACCGTCGGCTGGATGACTGCACCGCCATTCTGGCGCTGTTCCGGCAGGGACTGGACCCGGCCTCGGCCGCCTACTTCGATGACTATGCCGAGGAATGCCTGATCGCTGTCGAGCACGGTATCCTGTGCAGACAAGAGCAGCAGCGTTACTTTGCCGAAGTAAGACAAAGTGGACTGAAGAACATCAATACCAGCTGGCTGGAACGGCAGTTGCATTATGAACGGCTGGCCGCCTTTCTCGACCATCCGTTATATCCGACCGCACGCGCAAAGCTGGGGTTGTCCCCGGACGATCTTGCCGCTTTCGCACCGGAATTCCAGCGTCCCTTTCAACTGCACTGGCTGGCCGTAGACAAGACTATCCACTTCGGCGCAACGGCCGAGGCAAGCCTGCAAGGCCTCTGCCCCGGCTTTGAAGAGGTCGGCCTCGATAAGCGGCTGAGTGACAATTACACTCTGCTGCCGATTCATCCATTATCCATGCATCAGCAGTTCGATGCCCTGGCAAAAGCGCACGGACTGCAGGGCAAGCTCCTGCTGGCGCCCAAGCCCTATCTGGAGGTCTTGCCAACTTTATCGGTGCGTACCGTGGCCGTGCAGGCCAAGCCGGGACTGCATATCAAACTACCTATGGCGATACGTACATTGGGCGGCAAGAACATACGCACCATCAAGCCCAGCACCATTGCCGACGGCCATACCGTGCAAAGCCTGCTGAGCCGCATAGCGGCCCAGGATGCGAATATCGCCGGTCGCTTGTTGTTGACCGATGAAAGCCTGGGCGCCCATGTCAATCATCTGCCTGAACTGGGCTACATCCTGCGCCGTTATCCGGCCGGGCTGGAGCGGTCTACGGTCGTGCCGGTAGCAGGCCTGCTCGCGGAAACGCCCCAAGGATGGCTGGTGGTTGAAGAGTTGGCGCAGCATTTTTTCGCCGACCGGCTGGAGGATTTCCTCGATGCCTATCTGGAGGCAACGCTGCGCACGCACCTGGTGTTATGGCTGCGTTACGGCATCGCCCTGGAATCCAATCAGCAAAATTCCATGCTGGTGCTCACTAACGAAGAGCCGCCCCTGCGCCTGCTGCTCAAGGACAATGACGCCCCGCGCATCCATGGGTCCCGTCTCACTGCACGCTGGCCTTCGCTGGCGCCGTTCGTGGACGCCTTGCAGGACCGCCGCATCGTCGTGGACGACGAGCTGCCGCTGGCGCAGATGTTCACGACCATCACCCTGCAACTCAACGTGGCGGTCCTGATTGAAGGACTGGCCAATATCAGCCATCTGAGCCGTCAAAAACTCTACTGCAATGTGCGACATAAAATAGACGGACTGCTCACGGAACTGGCCCAACAAGGGGAAGATATCGACTTGGCTCGCCGCGTCTTGCTGGAAGACGACTGGCAGTACGTCAAGTACCTGCTCACCGCCGCCAGCCTGAAACCGAAAGCCGCAACGGGTGCTGCGGATGTCAACAAGTTTTACGGCAAAACCGGCCCCAACTTTCTGAAGGAGAACCTGTGACTGTCGCCCAACGCTGTATGGTGATGGCCGTCATGGGTTGCCACTTCATCGCCGCTTTCGCCGCTCTCGGCATGCCGCCCTTTTTCGCCCTGATCCTCAGCGAATCGCTGCACAGCACTGACACTTACCTGGTCGGCTGGTTCTACGTGGTACCGACGATTTTCACGGCACTGTCCAGCCCCTGGTGGGGCGCGTTTGCTGACCGTATCGGCAAGAAAATCTCGCTGCTGCGCGCGCAATTGGGCTTGTCAGCCAGTTTCCTGCTGGCCAGCTATAGCGACAGTACGGAGCTGTTCTTTCTGGCCCTGGCTTTGCAGGGCATACTGGGCGGCACTTTTGCTGCTTCCAACGCTTATTTGGCAACCATGGCCAGCGGCCCTGTCCTGGCCCGCAGCCTGACGCTGATGCAAGGCTCTGCGCGCGCGGCCCTGGTCGTGGCGCCTGCTGTGCTGGGATGGTTCGCCACCTCGATTCCGCCGATAGAACTCTACCGTTATCTGGCTTTGCTGCCGTTGGCTGCGGCTCTGCTGCTTTGGGCGCTGCCTGAGCCGGCATCGGCTACGCATGACAAGTATCGACCGGAGGCACGCGCTGCTGACCCGGCGCCGCTATCTGCGACCAACATTTACTTGCTGCAGTTTGCTTTCATTTTCGCCACGGTCGCCACCTTCCCTTACTTCATTCCTTATGCCCAAGGCCTAGATTCAGTGTCCGTCGAGCTGGCCGGTCTGCTGTTCGGTGTACCGAATCTGCTTTATCTGGTCGCGGCCGGCCTGTTAACCAGCTATCTCAACCGGCGAACATCACCAACGGGATTGGTATGGTTGTTCCTGCTCATGGCCCTTGCCCTGTTCGGCCAGGCCCAGACACAAAGCCTGATAGGCTTGACCCTGTGGCGGGTACTGATGGGACTGGCCATGACTGGCAGCTTTATCGTACTACATGCCTTCATCGCGGCACTGATACGTGAAAGCCAGGCCGGACGCACTTTCGGCTGGCTGGAAAGCGGCTCGAAGTGGGGCGCGGTAGCCGCCGGGTTGGCTGCTGGGGCCGTGGTGGACGGTTTTGGGTCACGGGCACCTTTTTTACTCGGCGCCGGGGTTATGGTCGCCGCCGCCAGCTGGCTGGCTATTTCAAGCCTTGGCCGCTGGCGCACTTAAAATATCTGACACTCTGGAGATAAACTATGGGACATCAAGCTCTACAAATTTTTTATCAGAATTGCTCGGCCGAGGATCAGGCCGGCCAGCGCAGCCTGGAGACCTTGCTTAATTGCTATTGCCGGGAAGTCGCCAGTCCAGCCGGCCAGATCAGCATTGGCCCCTTGTTCGGCCAGGGCGACTGGCCTATGGCCTTGCGCACAGCGCTGGGACAAGGCGGCGGCAAGGCCATGCACATCCTGTTGCCGCACAGCGGAGAGCGGCTGCTGGTCGCCGTCGACCAATCATCGCCTACCGGCAACTATCGCTATCGCTCGCCTTTCTATCACAAGTCGCCGGGCCGGCCCTGGTCTCCTTTGGAATGGCACACATTGGCGACGCTGCTGCTGCGTGATCTGGCCGAACAAAACGATGTGCCGTTCAATGAAGAGCTGCTGGAACAAATCCGCGACAGCGTCGCTGTAACCGGCGCGATTCTGGCCGTGCCGCAACCGGCAATGCCTTGTGATACCCTGGCCGCCTATCTGGATTCCGAACAGTCATTGGCATTCGGCCACCCGTTCCATCCGGCGCCAAAGAGCCGGCAGGGCTTCTCGGCTGCAGACCTGCAGCGCTATGCGCCGGAATTGCGAGCCAGCTTTCCGCTGCATTATTTTGCCGTACGACGTGAGCACTGGCTGCAGAATTCATTGCTGCCGGCATCCACTGACGCCCTGCTGGCTGCCCAGGCGCCTGCAGATCTGCAAGCGGACGATGATTTCGCGCTGCTGCCGACGCATCCTTGGCAGGCGCGCTATTTATTATCCCAGCCCCTAGTGCAGTCGGCTATCGTACAGGACCGATTGCGCGACTTAGGGCCGCAGGGACCGGCCTATTTTGCCACCTCATCGATACGCACCCTGTTCCATCCGGACAAGCCCTATTTTTACAAATGTTCCTTACAGGTGCGCATTACCAACTGCGTGCGCAAGAATGCCGTTTACGAGCTGGAAGGGGCGCTGCAAGTCACCCGCATCATGCAGACTATCTGGCCGCGCCTGGCGGCGCAATTCCCTACCCTGCGAGTGCTGGAGGAACCCGCCTATGCATCGGTACGGCTGGGCGGCCATGAAGCCCAGGCCGACCGTGAAGCCGCGGAAGGATTCGGCCTGATCCTGCGCCAGGGCCTGGACCCGGCAGACACTGCTACAGTGACGCCGCTGCTTGCCGGCTCGCTGTTCGGCAATCATACGCGGGGCCAGGCGCGCCTGGCGGACATGCTGGACAGGCTGGCACAAAAGCAGGCTGCACCAAGAGAGGCCGTAGCCGAAGACTGGTTCTCGGCGTACGTGCAACAACTGCTGCCGCCGGTGCTGCATTGCTTTTTCGACCACGGCATCGTTTTCGAACCGCATCTGCAGAACGTGCTGCTGGGCCTGACCGAAGACTGGCCCAGCCACATCTGGCTGCGCGATTTCGAGGGCGTCAAACTGGTCGCCGGGCGATTCAATGCCGTTTCTCTGGGTACCGTCGAGGCAAGGGTGCGACAAGGGTTGTTTTATAGCGACGATCAGGGCTGGAACCGTATCGCTTATTGCCTGCTGGTCAACAATTTCTGCGAGGCCGTGGCGCAGTTAAGTGCACTGCATCCCTCCCTGGAGCCGCGCCTGTGGCGTATCATCGGACACCAGCTGCGCAGTTATCTGGCGCACCACGGCAACCCGAACGCGGCACGGCGCATCAATGCGCTGCTAGCTGGAGCCCCTTTCCCGGCCAAGGCCAACCTTATCAACCGCTTTCACAAGCGTCCTGATCGTGAAGCCTCTTATCTGCCACTGCCCAGCCCGTTGGCCTACCTGCGAGACATCTGATATGAATGGACTATCAACCCGCATGACGGAAGCCGTTCGGCACGCCTGTAGTGATGAGCTGTTGTGCGCCTATATCTACGATCTGGGAGCACTGGACCGGCACGCAGCCGGTCTGGCCGCTTCGCTGCCGGATAATTGCGAGCTTTTTTACGCCGTCAAGGCCAACTCCGATCTGCCGATTCTGCAAACCTTGGCATCTCATGTACACGGTTTCGAAGTTGCATCCGGCGGCGAGTTAGCCTGGGTGCGTAGCCATTTTCCTGATGCACCGGTCATCTTCGGCGGTCCCGGCAAGCTCGATACGGAGCTGGCTACCGCCTTGGAACTCGGCGTGGAATTGCTGCATATGGAGAGCCTAGGCGAATTGCGGCGGCTCGCATGGCTGGCCCGGAATGCGGATCGGCAGGCTGATATACTGCTACGCATCAACCTGGCGCTGGATGACGTACCAGCCACCACCTTGACCATGGGCGGACGCGCCACGCAGTTCGGCATAGAGGCCGGTCAACTACCCGAATGCCTGACATGGCTCGCGGGGCACCCGGAGATTCGGTTGCGCGGCTTCCATTTCCATCTGATGTCCCATCAGCTGGATGCCAGCGTGCATCTGGCATTGCTCGCCCGCTACTTCCGCCAGGTGCGGCAGTGGCGCGAACAATTCGGACTTGCCGTCAACCATATCAATGTAGGGGGTGGCATCGGCATCAATTACCGGGAGCCTGAACGGCAATTTGACTGGCCGGCATTCAGTGCCGGCCTTGCAGCCTTGATAAAAAGCGAAAACATGGCGGACTGGCGCATCCGCTTCGAGATGGGCCGCTATATGACCGCAGCCTGCGGCTATTACGTCATGCAGATACTCGATATCAAGCAATGCTTCGGCCGCCATTTCGTGGTCGGCCGCGGCGGCACGCACCATTTCCGCACGCCCTATGCCCAAGGCCACAGCCATCCGTTTTTCATATTGCCACAGGAACACTGGCCCTATCCCTTCCCGCGGCCCGAAGTCAAACAGGCCCGAGTCACCGTGGTCGGCCAACTTTGCACGCCTAAAGACATATTGGCCAGTGATGCGCCAGTTGAGAGGGTGCGGGTCGGCGATCTGCTAATGTTCCCCTATGCCGGCGCTTATGCCTGGCATATCTCCCATCATGATTTTTTGCGTCACCCGCACCCGCAGCATATCTATCTGCCAGCACAGGAGCCAGCCCATGCTGCAAACCAATAAGCTGAAACAGGCTCTGCGCAACGGTAAAACAGTTTACGGACTGCTGAATTCCATACCGGCGCCCTTGCTGGTGGAGATGATAGGCTATGCCGGCTACGACTTCGTCATCCTGGATCTGGAGCATGTGAACACCAATCCGGAAACCCTGGAGAATATGATTCGGGCGGCGGAATGCGCCGGACTGACCGCTTTAGTGCGTGTGCCCGGTATGGATGCCGACATGATTCTGCGCGCTCTGGACAGCGGCGCGCAAGGCATCGTCGTCCCTCACGTGCAAAGCCGTGCCGAAGCGGAAGCGGCCGTCAGCGCCAGCCGCTACCATCCGTTGGGTGAACGCGGCATCAGCGGCGGCCGCACCACCGGTTTCGGCCGCCTGGATCTGCCGAGCTATTTCGAGCAGGCCAATGCCGAGCTGCTGGTCGCGGTCATGATCGAAGACCGGGCCGGCGTGGAGAATATCGACGCCATCGTCTCCGTGCCGGGCATCGATCTGGTGCTGGAGGGCGCGATCGATCTGTCCCAGTCTTATGGCGTGCCGGGCCAGGCGCAACATCCGGACGTGCAGGCCGCCATCCTGGCCATCGCCGATGCCTGCCGCAAGCACAACGTGCCGTTCTGTGCCATACCGCGCCTGCCGGAACAGGGCGAATACTGGCGCCGGTGCGGCGTTCAGGCCTTTCTGCTGGGCGATGACCGGGGCGTTTCCTTCCGTGCCTTTAAGGCGCACCTACAAAGCTGGAAAAACCAGTCATTATCATGAGCGCAGCCATTTCCAAGAAGCTGTGGTTCGGCCATCTCTATCTGGGAGTTGCGCTTGCCCTGCCCCTGCTGATCATTGCCGCCAGCGGCATCGTACTGAGCTTTTACGATGACTTGCGCTTCGCTTCACCGCCTTACCGCCTGGCAACGCCGGCGTACCAGCCGCGCGATGCCGTCACCTTGGCCGAATCCGTCCGGCGACGCTTTCCCCACCATCGCCTGGAGGTGCTGTTTCTGCCGACGGCTCCGGAACACAGTGCCAGAGCCAGACTGACCGGGCCGGAACCACTGCTGGTGTTTATCCATCCCGGCACGGCCGCCATTCTGGCGATCAGGAACGGCGCCGATCAGGACGGACTGGATTGGCTGCGGGAGCTTCACCGCGGCAGCGTATTGGGCCTTCCCGGAAAGATTGCCGCCAGCATGACTGGTCTGGGGACGCTGTTGCTTTGGCTGATGGGGCTGCGGCTAGGGTTCAGGCGTCAAGGGAAGGCAAAACGGCGGCGGGCAAAGCGTTTCCCTGAACTCATGGCGATCCATCGGCAAGCGGGGCTGCTGCTGGGCGGTCCTGTTGCCGTTCTGGCCTTGCTGGGCGCACTGCTCAATTTTGCCGGCCCGTTGATGCAATGGCTGGACCCGCCGCCGGCCATTGCAGAGCCCGCTTCCGCGCGGCAGATACTGCCGCTGCCCAGATTGATTGATGCAGCGATTGAAGGTTACCGCAACGCCCCGCTGGAACGCATCTACTTCCCGGCCGATGCAAGCCAGCCCTGGCGTTTTCGGTTCCTGGACGGCAGTTGGGGATTTGTGAATGGTCAAAATGGAACGCTGCTAAAACTCAAAACGCCTTTCTCTCACTGGACCCTGCTGCTGTATCCTCTGCATAGCGGCAAATTGCCGGGCATCAAGGGCCATTGGCTGCCGGTCTTTTGCGGCATCGCCCTACTTTTCCTGCTCGGCAGCGGCGTGCATCGCGGCTGGCGCATCGTCAAGCCGCGCAGCCGCCAGACATCCTTGTGCCGCTCTAACTCAATTCAATCGATTGCCCATGTGAGCGAATAGAACAAATTCTCCCGCGCTCTGTCCAATTTGATATTTTAAAGAAGAAGGTAGCGGCCATGGCAACACATCACGCTGTTCCGGGGGAAATTGTCGACCTTGCCAGTTGGGCTAATGACCTGCCCAATGAAAAAACAAAGGTCATCATAAAAACAGATACGATGGAGCTGGCGCGCCTTGTCGTGCCCAAAGGCAAGGAGTATCCCAGCCACCAGGTGCCCGGGCCTGTGGTCGTCCATTGCGTTCAAGGGAAAATTGAGTTCACTGCCATGGGCGGGACACAAGAGCTGCATGACGGCCAACTGCTCTATCTCATGCCGGGGGAACCGCATTCGCTCAGAGGCATAGAGGATACGGTCATCCTGCTGACCATCCTGCTTACGAACTGATGTCGCTATCTCCGGACTCTTTATCTACGGGAATTCCGCTGATAACCTTCTGCCCCGAGAACATGGCAGAAATAATGCCGCCCCCTTCCCTTAACTCGGTAATGATTACCGCCGCCACATGCAAAATGACGATGACGGTCAGGACATAAAAACTATAGAGGTGCACCACTGCAACGGGTTTTCGGTAAGCGCGCATGACTTCATAGGCGGCCGCATCGTACATCTCGGGCGTGTAGGGAACCAGCGAATCCGGAGAAACGCCGGGGGCTGCCACCCACTGCGCGATCCAATGGCCAATGGGCGGATAAAACAGATCAGTGCCCGCCAGCACCAGACCGGTGATTGCCTGGACTGTCAGGAACAGAAGTATTGCAGTTACCGACAGCCGGCCTATCGGATTGTGGCCGAGATACTGTTCGGGCCGACTGGCGAAGAAGGCTGCCGCATAGCGGCGCAGCGCTCCAAAATACCCCCTGCCGCCGGGCAGAATCGATCGCCACCGCGCATAACGGTTGCCCCAAAAACCCCACACGATACGCCAGAGCAGATTGAGCGCGAATAGGTAGCCGACCCAGGCGTGGACCGTTTTCAGAGTCACTTTGCCGGCATTGTGAACCCCAAGGTCGCCGGCATTGAGAATCACAAGCCCCACAGCCGCCAGAACAGTGACGCAAAACACATTGATCCAGTGAAACCAGCGCGTGCCGGCATCCCACACCGTATAACGTTTCAGGTCAGTCATACCGGCTCTCCATTTTTATCCGTAGATTAATCTGCAATCGATAGCCTTTGCAGACGAATGTTTGATTTGCAATCGTTTTACACATCCAATAAGTTATCCAGTTCAGCATTGTTATACGCCAGCCATCCTGCTGGCCGAAAAATTATGAAAAATTAATCGGATATTAGTTTAGATGACATTTCGGCTGCTGTCTGTCATCAAGCAATATTTAAATCCATCCTTATAATAAATAGCTTTTTTGCTTTATTCGACGAAACAGACTGGAGCCCAATAAATGGTTGAAATTATTCACATTCCTGTCCTGAACGACAATTACATTTATCTGATCCGCGACCCTGCATCCGGTGAAACGGCCGCCGTAGACCCCGCCCTTGCCCAGCCGGTTCTGGATGTTCTGCATGAAAAAGGCTGGCGCCTGACATACATTCTGAACACGCATCACCATGGCGACCATGTCGGCGGCAATCTGGAATTAAAGGAAAAAACCGGCTGCACGATTATCGCGGGCCATTCCGACAGGAATCGTATTCCCGGCATTGATATTGGCGTCAGCGAAAACGATCAGATTGCGCTCGGCCGACATGTGGCCAGCGTTATTTTCACGCCCGGCCATACCAGCGGCCATGTTGTCTATCATTTTGCCGAAGACCATGCGCTGTTTTGCGGCGATACGTTATTTGTCATGGGCTGCGGCCGCCTGTTTGAAGGCACGGCCGAGCAGATGTGGCATTCGCTGCAGAAACTCAAAGCCCTGCCCGCTTCTACGCGCATTTATTGCGCACATGAATACACGCAGATCAATGGCCGGTTTGCCTTAAGCGTAGAGCCCGATAACCGGCAGTTAGTGCAAAGAATGGACGAGGTCAATCAATTGCGGGCGAAACACCTGCCGACCGTGCCTTCCACCATAGCGCAGGAACTGGCGACCAATCCGTTCTTCAGGGAAGACAGCCCGGCGCTGCAAAAACACATCAACATGTCGGGTGAAGCACCGCTGCGGGTATTTGCAGAAACCCGAAAATTGAAGGATCAGTTTTAAAACCTGGCGGTTACGAATTAGGCTTACTCCCAGGCTCTACTGCCAATTCTCTCAAGAAGAGCCTGGGAAATGAAAGATCGAATAGTTTAATAGGCAACCATCATTCCTGAAACGCAGTCAGCCTATTGCGCAGGCCAGTAGAAAGCCAATGAAGCTCTCTTTCCGCCGCCCACCTTGGCATTCTGGCGCAGGACTCTCCCGTCTTTCTCGGCGAGAACGGTATAATTTCCCGGCTTGAGTCTGGCAAAAAGAAAAGGACCGTCGGCTACGGCTTCAACAACCGTGTTGCCTTGCGCATCGGCAATCCGCACATTGACGTCGGCAAGAAATTCACCTGTTCCTTTAGCGGCGAACAGCAGGTTCAAATTGTAATCGCTTTTCATGGCCTCCATAGCAGAACGCTCGCTCTCGCCAATGCCGCCGCTGACGAATGTCGCGTCGCCTTGTGTCTGGGGTTCTGGCCAGTCTTCCTGTGCAAACGCTTGCAGGCTGAACAGAAGACAGGATGTAACCAGCGCAGATAGTAATCTCTTCATAAATATTTCTCCTTGATTGTTTTTGAAAATGCGAGGCGCATGAGCATTAATTGTAGTCTTAAAGAAAAATATTTTGTAGATTTTGCAAGTTTTGAGTCAAGCCGAGATCTCCAGCGCATGAACTCCAAAACCAGGCCTGGCTGTTCCCTTGCCGCTTTGAGAAAAATTAAATTTATTAACGAAATGCGATTTGCAAGATCCTTAAAATAAATCGTTTTACAACCAGTAACAATTGATTTTTTATTGTCTTAAACAAATAGATTGTCATCGTTCTGAGCAAAAGCGCTGCTGTGCGGTGAAAGCCCGTCCAAACTTCCGTACGAAAACTGGAGGTAAATCATGGCTCCTGATAGGGTACCCAATGTTGTTTTTAAAACCCGAGTCCGCGATGAAAGTATCGGAGGCGATAACCCTTTTCGCTGGCAGGACGTCACTACGGATGACATTTTCGCGGGGAAAAAAATTGTGCTGTTCGCATTGCCGGGCGCATTTACACCCACTTGCACCAGTGCGCATCTACCGGGTTATGATGCCAAATATATGGAAATCATCGGTCAGGGCGTGGATGAAGTGTACTGTTTAGGCGTCAATGATGCCTTTACCATGTATCAGTGGGCCAAGCATCTGGGCATCAAACACGTAAAAATGCTGCCTGACGGCAATGGGGAGTTTACCCGGGGCATGGGCATGCTGGTCAAGAAGGAAAATCTGGGATTCGGATGCCGCTCGTGGCGTTATTCGATGCTGGTCGATGATAAAAGAATCATCAAACTGTTCAGTGAACCGGGACAGACCGATAACTGCCCGGACGACCCGTTCTCGGTCAGCGATGCCGATACGATGCTCGATTATTTAAAGCACCAGTAATCTGCAGCCGTAGGGCACGCAGCGCGTACCTTGCCAGAACCTGCTAGCGGATCAATCCGGCGTCTTTCTCGACAAAAGCCTTTTAAGATCGTAATGATAAATAAAGCCCGGCAGGGCAAAGACTAAAAACAGGCATAAGGTCGCGACATAAAACTCCCAGCCCTGGACATGCCGCGTACCGGTCAGCTTATATTCGAGAGCGACAGACAAAGCGCCTGCCAAGACATACATCGCCAGCCATTCCAGCCAGCGCAGCCAAGCGTTTTTGTCCCGTTTGAAAACCATGAGAAAGCGATCGCTGACCCACGGTATATTGGCTGCGACGAAGGCAGCCAATATAAAGAAGCCATAAAGTCCTGCCGGCGCCATCAGCCTTTCGGTCTCATGTGCGGGAACAGCAGGACATCGCGGATTGACGGCGAATCCGTGAACAGCATGACCAGGCGGTCGATGCCGATGCCCTCGCCTGCGGTCGGCGGCATGCCATGTTCCAGCGCGACGATATAATCGGCGTCAAAGTGCATGGCCTCATCGTCGCCGGCTTCTTTTTCCTCGACCTGTTTCTGGAAGCGCGCCGCCTGGTCTTCGGCGTCATTGAGCTCGGTAAAGCCGTTGGCGATCTCCCGGCCGCCGACGAAGAACTCGAAACGGTCCGTCACATGCGGGTCGTTGTCATTGCGCCGCGCCAGCGGCGACACTTCGACCGGATAGGCCGTGATGAACGTCGGGTTCATCAAACGATGCTCGACGGTTTTCTCAAAGATTTCGATCTGTATCTTGCCCAGGCCGTAACCGTCCTTGACCGGAATTTTCAATTTTTCCGCAACCTTAGCCGCCGCCTCGCGGTTATCGATATCGGCCGGCGTCAAATCGGGATTGAAATGCAAAATCGAATCGAACACAGTCATGCGATCGAACGGCTTGCCGAAATCGTACTGCTCGCCCTGATAGGCGATAACTGTCTTGCTTAACACGTTTTCGGCCAGACCGCGCAGCATGGCTTCGGTTAAATCCATCAGTTCATGGTATTCGGCATAGGCCTGATAGAATTCCAGCATAGTGAATTCGGGATTGTGCCGCGTCGATAGACCTTCATTACGGAAGTTGCGGTTGATTTCAAACACACGCTCGAAGCCGCCCACAACCAGGCGCTTTAAATACAGTTCCGGCGCAATGCGCAGATACAAACCCATATCCAGCGCATTGTGGTGAGTCATGAAAGGCCTTGCCGTGGCGCCGCCCGGGATGGCCTGCATCATGGGGGTTTCCACTTCCAGGAACTGACGCTCGATCAGGAACTGGCGAATGTAAGCAACGATCCTGGAGCGCACCAGAAACGTGTTGCGCGATTCTTCGCTCATGATCAGGTCCAGATAGCGCTGACGGTACTTGACTTCCTGATCGGTGAGACCGTGGAATTTTTCCGGCAGCGGGCGCAGGGCCTTGGTCAGCAGACGGATGTCATCGACCTTGACGCTGAGTTCATCGGTCTGGGTTTTGAACAGCACGCCTTCCGCACCGATAATGTCGCCGATATCCCATTTTTTGAACTGTTCGTTATAAAACCCTTCCGGCAGCGTATCGCGGGTCACGTACAGCTGTATCCTGCCGGACATATCCTGAATATGGCAGAAGCTGGCCTTGCCCATGACGCGGCGCGTCATCATGCGGCCGGCGATCTTGACGCGAACGGGATCTGCTTCGAGCTCCTCCTTGGATTTCTCGCCGTATTCGGCCAGCACTTCGCCGGCAACCACGTTGCGGCGGAAGTCGGTGGGGAATGCGATGCCGTTTTCGCGCAATTCACTCAATTTGCTGCGGCGTTGTCTGATCTGTTCCTGTTCGTCCCGTTCAATTTCTGACATGTGTATCTTGACTCTTATCGTTATAGGATGGGCGCAGGTTTCGCGCCCATCAGGTGTATTTTCTGTTTGCTATAATTTCGTGATTACTTACAGTCCGCTTTTCAGGCTGGCTTCGATAAACTGATCGAGATCGCCGTCCAGGACCGCCTGCGGATTGCCGGTTTCGACGCCGGTGCGTAAATCCTTGATGCGCGACTGGTCCAGCACGTAAGAACGAATCTGGCTGCCCCAGCCAATGTCCGATTTGGTATCTTCCAAAGCCTGCTGAGTTTCGCTGCGCTTGCGCATTTCCAGCTCGTACAGTTTGGCCTTCAACTGCTTCATGGCCGTATCGCGGTTTTTGTGCTGCGAGCGGTCGCTCTGGCATTGCACGACGATGCCGGAGGGATTGTGCGTGATACGCACGGCCGATTCGGTACGGTTAACGTGCTGGCCGCCGGCGCCGCTAGCCCGGTAAACGTCGACGCGCAAATCCGCCGGGTTGATGTCGATGTCGATATCGTCATCGATTTCGGGCGATACGAATACCGAAGCGAATGAGGTATGACGGCGATTGCCCGAATCGAACGGCGATTTCCGGACCAGGCGGTGCACGCCTGTCTCGGTACGCAGCCAGCCGAACGCATAGTCGCCTTCGAATTTGATCGTGGCGCTTTTGATGCCGGCGACATCTCCGGCCGATTCCTCGATCAGTTCGGTCTTGAAGCCTCTGCGCTCGCCCCAGCGTAAAAACATGCGTTCGATCATCGAGGCCCAATCCTGCGCCTCGGTGCCGCCGGAACCGGCCTGAATATCCAGGAACGCATTGTTGGCATCCATTTCACCGGAGAACATGCGGCGAAATTCAAGCTCGGCAACCTTTTTTTCCAGCTGTTCCAGATCGTCCACGACCGTATCGACGGTTTCTTCGTCATTTTCTTCCACAGCCAGGGCCAGCAGCTCTTCCGCATCGGCCAAGCCATGTTCCAGTTCCTGAATCGTATTGACGATCGCTTCCAGCTGGCCGCGCTCCTTGCCCATGGCCTGCGCCACTTCCGGGTTATCCCAGATTTTCGGGTTTTCCAGTTCCCTTAGGACTTCGACCAAACGCTCGCTTTTGGTTTCGAAGTCAAAGATACCCCCTAAGGGCATCACCACGGCTTTTCAGGTCGGCTATTTTATGCTTAATCGGATTTATTTCTTGCATGGGGCGTTATTTAACCAAGAGGTTCGAAACCGGACGCTATCGACAAGCTCCGGCCAGTGAAAATTCAAATAAAGAGCGGAATTATAAACTATAACGCCGTTCTGTTCATGCAGAACTTAAGTAGCGATTACGAAGCCGTAGCGTCGAGTGAATTCGACCCTACGGATTTGATAGAATCAATCCCAGCGATTGTCCCTGACCTGTACTTTGCCGTTCTCGATGCGTACCGGAAAAGTGTCGATATCTTCATAGGCAGGCGGAGACTTTACGGCGCCGGTTTTCACGCAAAAGCGCGCACCGTGACGCGGGCAGATAATCTCGCAGCCTTCCAGCTTGCCGCTGGCGATTTCCGCGCCGTCGTGCGTGCAAACGTCCTCAATGGCATAGAACTGGCCCTCAATTTTAAACACGGCCACATCGGTTCCATCGACATCGACGACGATATGCTCACCTTCAGCCAGTGCTTTTTGATCGATTACGTTTATCCAGTCGGACATTTTTTCACCTTAACTATTTAATACAGGGGGCAAGCTCATCAATTAGGCAGGAAAGGTACGCAGTGCGCACCCTACGGCTACTTTAAATACACATCGAACCTGAGCAATTTGCCTTGAAAACTCTCGCTCGGCTTGCCGCCTAACGGCTCGGCATAGTCCGGGCTTTTGACCACGACGCGTTTTCCGGCCGCGTTCAAGGCCGCTTCAAAAAGCAGCTCTTTATCCTGATCGTCACCTAACAGATCGCGCAATACCATCATCGTTTTTTTGGCCAGCGCCGATTTCTTCCGCTTGGGCGGAAACATCGGGTCCAGATAGATGCAATCGGGCGGCGTTTCCAATGCGGCCAGGATTTCAATGGCATCGCCGGCCAGCAGTCGGGGCGGCTCCAGATTCAGCCGCTGCATCCAGTCCAGCGCGGCCAGGCGCTTGAATCCGTCAGACAGCAACTCGGCCATGACCGGCGAACGCTCTATGCACTGCAACTCGTAGCCCATGCGGAAAATGTGCAGGCTGTCCTGGGCCCAGCCCGTTGTGGCATCGACGACAGTGCGGGTTTTACGTCCGAGCGCGTGCGCCAAGGCGTCTTGCTTCGGTGCCGGCCATGAGCGCTGCTCGCCGCTACGCGGCTCAATATCGACGGACAAGCCGCCTTTCTTGAACAGCTCTCTGTCGAGCAATTTTAATGCGCCATCTCGCCAGGTCAGCAAAAAAGCTTCGGGAATGTCTTTCGTAATCCCCTGATAAAGCGGCACGTCCAGCCGCGCAGCCAGTTGCTGAAACGGCAACAGGTCGCCATTGCCTTCGTATAGAACGGCAAGCTGACCGATATACGGCTGATTAATTATGTTCATGCCTTGCAAAGATTCGATAGAGAAGGTAGTTGGCCTCGGAGTAGCATTATGCTGAGGCTTGCGGGTCGAATGAATTCGACCCTACGGTGCAGCAAGCGGTCGAACGGCCTTCTGGTTTACCATATTCATCACCCAGGCGCTTACATCATAGTTTATTCCGTGGAAATCGATTTTTTCTCGTTCTTTAACGCCGCATCCAGCGTATGCCACGCCAGCGTTGCGCATTTCACGCGCGCCGGGTACTCGCGCACGCCGGCCAGCACGGCCAGTTTGCCGACGGCAGCCAAGCTCGCCTGTTCGTTCTTGCCGGTGGTCATCTCGTGGAACTGTTTGAACAACTCTTCGGCTTCCTGCTCGGTTTTACCCTTGATGATTTCAGTCATCAGCGAAACCGATGCCGTGGAAATGGCGCATCCCGAGCCCTGAAAACTGGCGTCCGCAATCACATCGCCGTCCATCTTCAAGAATAATGTCAAACGGTCGCCGCACAGCGGATTGAAGCCTTCCACCTGCCGGTCCGCATTTTCCATGACACGGAAATTGCGCGGGTTTCTGTTATGGTCAAAAATGACCTCTTGGTAGAGGTCGCGTAAGTCATCAAACATATAGGTTCTCTGTTAAATTCGGTAAACGAGGAAAGTTCTTTTTGAACTGATTAGAGACCAACTATTTCAGCCAAATACCTCAATCAAGGATTTTATTCCCTGCATCAGCACGTCGATTTCTTCCTTGGTGTTGTACATGGCAAATGAAGCTCTTGCCGTGGCCGGAACCTCGAAGAAATCCATCACCGGCATGGCGCAATGGTGCCCCGCCCTGACTGCAATGCCCAGACTGTCCAGCATGGTGCCGATATCGTGCGGATGAATTCTGTCGAGCACGAAAGACAGAATCGCGCCTTTGTTTTCGGCCTCGCCGATAATGCGCAGCCCCTTGATCTGCCTGGCCTGTTCAGTGGCATAAGCCAGCAGCTCAGCCTCGTAAGCGGCGATGGCGTCCATGCCGACTTCATTCAGATAATCGATGGCGGCGCCGAGCCCGATCACGTCGGCAATGCTGGGCGTGCCGGCTTCAAACTTGTACGGCAGCACATTATATTCGGTTTCTTCGAAAGTAACCTTGCGTATCATGTCGCCGCCGCCCTGATACGGAGGCATGGCTTCCAACAGCGCCTGCTTGCCGTACAAGACGCCGACGCCGGACGGACCATACAATTTATGGCCCGAGAAAGCGTAAAAATCGCAATCCAGTTCCTGCACGTCAACCGGCATGTGCGGAATGGCCTGCGCGCCATCCAGCAGTACCGGAATGCCCTTGCTGTGCGCCGCGGCGATGATCCTCTTGACCGGATTGACTGTGCCCAGGGCATTGGACATATGCACGATGGAAACCAGCTTGGTTTTATCGTTCAGCAGTTTTTCAAATTCATCGTAAATCAATTCGCCTTTGTGATTGATCGGTGCGACTTTTAATACCGCGCCGGTCTGTTGGCACAGCATTTGCCAGGGCACGATATTGGAGTGATGCTCCATGGCGCTGATCACGATTTCGTCGCCGGCCTTGATATTGGCCCGGCCGAAGGTCTGGGCGACCAGGTTGATGGCTTCCGTCGTGCCTTTGACAAAAATAATCTCTTTGTCGCTGGCCGCGTTGATGAAATCCTTGACCTTGATCCGCGCCGCTTCGAACTGATCGGTGGAACGCACGCTCAACGCATGCACGCCGCGGTGCACATTGGCGTAATCGTGGCGATACAAATGCGAGATAGCGTCGATGACCGCGTTGGGCTTCTGGCAAGTGGCGGCATTGTCCAGGTAAACCAAGGGTTTGTTGCGGATTTTCTGGTCCAGAATAGGAAAATCGGCACGAATTTTTGCTACGGGAAAATGGGTCATAACTTTAAATATTTCCAGAGTTTATGCGCTGCTGGGCCAGCAACGCCACATACTATTTATCTTGATTAACTTGAAAAATGCCGTCTCGGCTTACAGCCATTCCTTTTTGACGCCTTCCTGTGGGAACCGCGCCAACACCTGCTCCAGAATTCTATCGTGCAGACTTTTGATCTTGACCTTATCGACCATCTCGTTGGCAAACGCAAAAGTCAGCATATTGCGGGCCGTCTCCTCATCAACGCAACGCGATTGCAGGTAAAAAATCGATTTCTCATCGAGCTGGCCTACCGTCACGCCATGGCCGCATTTGACATCATCGGCGTAAATCTCCAGCTGCGGCTTGGTGTCGACTTCGGCATCTTCGGACAACAGCAGATTGCGGTTATTCATTTCCGAATCGGTGTTCTGCGCATCCTGCGCCACAATCACGCGCCCCTGGAACACGCCGCGCGCCCTGTCGCCGAGCACGCCTTTGTAGACTTCGCGGCTGATTCCGCGCGGCTTCAAGTGGTTGATGCGCGTATGGTTGTCGATATGCTGGCGTTTGCTGCCTAAAAACAAGCCGTTCAGCTCGCATTCGGACGCATGATCGAGATCGGTATGGATATCGCTGCGCGCCAGCAGGCTGCCAAAGGCGAAGTTATGGTGCCTGAACCGCGCGTCGCGTGCCTGCTTAACGTAAATGCCGCCGAAATGGTAAGCCTTCTCGGACTCGCTTTGCTGTTTAAACAGGGTCAGATCCGCGTTACAGCCAACAAACACTTCGGTAACGGCTGCCGACAGATAAGCCTGATCCAGGCCGACGAACGTCTCTATAACTTGCGCCTCGGCCATGTCATCGACAACGACGACGTTGCGCGTTGCGGCCAGCGTATCGGCCTGCGTAGCAATGTGCAGCAACTGCACCGGTTTAGCCAATACCTGTTTAGCCGGCACATGCACAAACAGCCCATCGGTGAACCAGGCCATGTTGAAAGCGATGAAACTGTTCTCCTCATTCGCCACGGCGCGGCCCACATGCTGCTCCAGCAGCGCAGACTGCGAATTCAGCGCCTCGGCCATGCTCATCACGGAGACCGACTCGGGCAGACCGTCCAGCACCGATAATTCAGCTGAGAAATGTCCGTCAATCAACACGACCGACCAGGCATCTTCCAGTTGGTGCTGTTTCAGCCAGTCCGCGTCAACGCTACCGGCCGTTAAACCGGTGACCGGTTTAAACAGCTTTTTCTCGATCGCGGACACATTCGTGTAACGCCATTCTTCTTCGCGCAGTGACGGAAAACCGTGCACTGAAAATGCCGCCAGCGCCTCGCTTCTTAGTTGCTGCAGCCAAGGCAGAGATTGCCCTGGCAAAGCTGGCGCTATGGTTTGATATTCAGCCGTGTAACGGCTTGCTGTTGCTGTAGTCATCAAGCAGCCTCAATCCAACTGTAACCTTTCTCTTCCAGCTCCAATGCCAGCTCGGGACCGCCGGATTTGACGATTTGCCCGTGAGCCAGTACATGCACGAAGTCCGGTTTGATGTAATTCAGCAGACGCTGATAATGCGTCACCATGACAAACGAGCGCTCCGGCGAACGCAAGGAGTTGACGCCGTCTGCAACGATTCTCAGCGCATCGATGTCCAGACCTGAGTCGGTTTCATCGAGAATGCACAATTTGGGCTCCATTATCGCCATCTGCAGAATCTCGTTGCGTTTCTTTTCGCCGCCCGAAAAACCTTCATTGACGGCGCGGTACAGGAACCGTTCATCCATCTCCAACAGACGGACCTTGTCCTTGACCAAGGTCAGGAAATCCATCGCATCGACTTCCGGCTGGCCGTGATGTTTGCGAATGGCGTTCAGCGCTGCTTTCAATAAGTAAATATTGCTGACGCCCGGAATTTCTACCGGATACTGAAAGGCCAGAAATACACCTTCACGCGCGCGGATTTCAGGCGCCATGTCCACCAGATTCTTGTTCTGGTAAGTGATAGAACCTTCCGTTACGGTATAACCGCTCTTGCCTGACAATACATGCGACAGAGTGCTTTTGCCGGACCCGTTCGGCCCCATGATGGCGTGAATCTCGCCGGCATTGATCTGCAGATTGATGCCTTTGAGAATGGGCTTGTCGCCTACGCTGACGTGAAGATTTTCTATGCTGAGCATATTTATTTTACCTGATTAAATTAAATTTCTTTTTGGACCGGATTATTGCCAATCCAAATTACTAAATTATTTGATGGGTTTTACACCCAAGTCTTTGCAAATCTTATTAGCCAAAATGTCTTTGATCTCACTATGCCGTGGAATGGCTGAACGACTATTTTGCGATGGATTGTGCCACCATGAATGCCGTCCGCCTTCTCTCAATAGTTCGCAACCTTGTGCCGTCAAGTACCTGATCAGTTCAGAACGTTTCACAGCACAATAAGCTCTTCGTGGTAATGAGTACCTGCATTTAATAGTGCTGCTTCACGATTAAAGGCTAAGGCTTCTTGTAAGGTGATTTTTAAACTTTCAATTAATTCATCATGTGTTGCTTCTTGACAATTGATGCCGGGAATCTCCTCAATCCAGCCTAACCACCAGCCACCGTCTTGCATTATTACCGCTGTATATTTGTTGTTCATAATTTGATCTAAAGTCTAGAATGCTGAGAGATAATTTCTTCTTTCGAAAAATTTTCTATTTGTTCCTCTAATTTGGCATTTTTCTTTGTCAACTCTTTGATCTCATCTTCTATGTAATTCTTTCTACCTTTAATATGACTTTCGTGAGTAGCATATAACGCCCTTCTTAGTAAGTCGGTCGTATCAATCTTTTTTTCCGGCTGAGGAGGGTTCCGCAACTCACTCTCCAATAATGAGAGTTTCTCAGATTCAAGCGTGCTAATTCTCATTAAATTCGAATTAAGAAGCGCCGTCAGTGCCGCTAATTTTATTTGCTCCTTTTGGGCATCGGTTGATACCTGCAATAACTTTCTTGTCTCTTCCAATTCTCTTTTTTGTAACTCATAAGTCTTGTCTATCAAATAAAACGCAAATGCAGCAATAATGGGATTCAGTATTCCGCCAACGTAATCGCCGAATGTTCCCCAATCTCCATTTTCTTTTGAAAACCCATTATGAAAATTAAAAAAATAAAAACCGACAATAACAAAACCTATTCCCCAAAGTACCCGTACCCAGACAATTACTTTTGTCTTGATATGGTTTAAATCAATGACAATTGTTCCGTTCGAATTACCCATAAGCGACCTCATTCTCCCAAACAGATTGCTCAGGCATACAACAGGCGCCCTTTAGGCTCGGGAATATGTCGGCCAAGCGCTGCTGCTGTCTCTATCCATTCAGCAATGACCTGTTCAGCATTGCTAACGGCTTCTTGATAGCTATTCCCATCCGCCATACAACCGGCTAATTCCGGCACTTCGACGATATAAGCCTGATCTTCTTCGCTCCAATAAATAATCATTTCATATTTAGTCATCATCTAACCCCAAGCGATAGCGAACAATAATGTGACGGATTTGTTTAACTTGATACGCTTTTGCCATTGAGCCAATTGGCTGTATGTTTAAAATCTCGGTAATCCCTTCTTTACTGAAAATATAGTGATCACCTCGAATTCGCTCCTGAAAACCCAAACGTAACAGCAGTTGCCTCACGTCAGAAAATAAAATATTGGCATCAGAACGACCATGAATAATTTTCTGCAAAATCTTGTCGTACTTACCTACTAACCTACCGAACCTTCCAGACTCAACCCCAGCAAAGCCTGCGCCTCAACCGCAAATTCCATCGGCAGTTCCTTGAACACTTCCTTACAGAAGCCGTTCACGATCATCGACACGGCGTCTTCCGCCGACAGGCCTCGCTGCTGACAGAAAAACAGCTGGTCTTCGCTGATCTTGGAGGTCGTCGCTTCATGCTCGACCTGCGCCGAAGGCTGCTTGACTTCGACATACGGGAACGTATGCGCACCGCATTTATCGCCGATCAGCAAGGAGTCGCATTGCGTATAGTTGCGCGCATTCTCGGCGCTCTTTAATACTTTGACCAGGCCGCGATAGGTATTCTGCGCGCGGCCGGCCGAAATGCCTTTCGAAACAATCGTGCTGCGGGTATTTTTGCCGATATGGATCATCTTGGTGCCGGTGTCGGCCTGCTGAAAATTATTGGTCAGCGCGACCGAATAAAATTCGCCGATGGAGTTGTCGCCGGTCAAAATGCAGCTGGGGTATTTCCAGGTGATCGCCGAACCGGTCTCCACCTGCGTCCACGAAACTTTGGAATTTTCACCGCGGCAGTCGGCCCGCTTGGTCACGAAATTGTAAATGCCGCCCTTGCCTTCTTTATCGCCCGGATACCAGTTCTGCACGGTGGAGTACTTGATCGTCGCGTCTTTCAAGGCGACCAGCTCGACCACGGCCGCATGCAGTTGGTTTTCGTCGCGCATGGGCGCCGTACAGCCTTCCAGATAACTGACATAGCTGCCTTCGTCGGCGATGATCAGCGTTCTTTCGAACTGCCCGGTATTGGCGGCATTGATGCGGAAATAGGTCGACAATTCCATCGGGCAGCGCACGCCTTTCGGAATGTAGACGAATGAGCCGTCCGTAAACACGGCCGCATTGAGCGCGGCAAAGAAGTTGTCGGTATGCGGCACGACCGAGCCCAGGTATTGTTGGACCAGTTCCGGATAGTCGCGCAGAGCTTCCGAGATCGGGCAGAAAATAATGCCGGCATCTTTCAGCTTGCCTTTAAACGTCGTCGCCACTGATACGCTGTCAAACACCGCATCGACAGCTACGCCGGCCAGCCGTTCCTGTTCGTCTAATGGAATGCCCAGCTTCTTGTAGGCTTCCAGCACTTGCGGATCGACTTCGTCCAAGCTTTTCGGCCCGTCTTCCTTACGTTTGGGCGCTGAATAGTAGCTGATATCCTGATAGTCAATCGGGGCAAAATTGACGAAAGCCCAGGTCGGCGATTGCATGGTCTGCCAGTGACGGAATGCCTTCAGCCGGTATTCGAGCATAAACTCGGGCTCGTTCTTGACTTTGGACAGCTTATGAATGACGTCTTCATTCAATCCGGGCGGAAACGTAGTGGTTTCCAGCTCGGTCACAAAGCCCTGTTTGTATTCACGGCCAATCAGCTTCTCGATTTCTTTCGCACTTGTTGACATAAACAACTCTAAATTTAACGATATAAACTGGTTACCGGAATGAAAACCTCTTCCGGCACGACGGTAGGTCTGATCAAATCCGCCAGAGTCACGGACTCCAGGGCGTTATGAATCGTCCGGTTAATTACCCCCCAGTTGCTGCGAATATCGCAGCCCGTAGCCTGCTCGCAGCCTTGATGGGAAATACTGCATTCGGTCAGCGCAATCGGCCCTTCCAGCGCGCTGATAATGGCTGCCACGCTGATTTTCTCGGGAACCCTGGCCAATGCATAGCCGCCTTTGGCGCCGCGCGTGGAAATCAGCACATTCGCTTTCACGAGCAGCTTGAGAATCTTGCTGACCGTCGGCAAAGCAATCCCCGTTGCCGCCGCTATTTCCATAGCCGCATGCACATGCGATCGATCTCTTGCCATAAAGCTCAAGACAACCGTTGCATAGTCAGTTAATTTGCTCAACCGTAACATACCTACCTCTCTAATTAAGGACTATTTTAGTCCTATTTAATTCCGTAGTAAAGAACTTGGTTATTGTCAAGGTATCATCACAATAATCAATGGCTGTTCCAGTATCTGCTTTCTGTCGTCCGCATGGTATGCACGATTAGCGATTCTTTGCCGGCTTTGACAAAAATCGCGCCTTGATCGGCAACATTCAGCCACTTCGCTTCTATGTCCTGATAGCGCTTCAATACGGACTGATGGGGAAAGCCGAATTGATTGCGATAGCCGGCCGGAATGAGCACATAATCGGGCTGAACGGTTTGCAGAAATGTCGAAGTTGATGAGGTTTTACTGCCGTGGTGCGCTGCGATCAGCACATCCGTCTTTAGATGCTCGCCATAAGTCTCAACCAGCCAGGATTCCGCCGCCGCTTCGATATCGCCCGTCAACAGCACAGAGCCCTTATCAGACTGAATTCTCAGGACGCAGGAATTGTCGTTTTCTGAAACGAAACCGGACAAGCGCGGCGACAACATCATGAATGTCACGCCATCCCAATGCCAGGACTGCCCTGCCGCACACGCAACGGGCGAATGGCCGCTTAGCTGCTGCGGCACACTGGTAAGCACTTGTTCGGCCTCAATGCCTGCCAGTAATGATTCGGCGCCGCCAATATGGTCATTATCGCCATGGCTGATGATCAGGCTATCGATTTTCTCGACGCCCTGCTGACGTAAAAAAGGCAGCAGCACGCTCTGGCCCATATCACTTTGCTCGGAAAATTTCGCGCCGGTATCGAACACAAGCACATGACGGGATGTTTGCACGACCGCCGACAGACCTTGACCGACATCCAGCAAGGTCATCCTGAAATCGTCCGATTTAAGGCGTTCCGATTCCGTAAAGGCCAGCGGCAGAAACATAACCAGGCCCAGCCAACGGGCCGGCATGCCGGCCGGCGCAAGCATGATCAGCACACCGGGTATGGCAAAGCACAACGCCCAGAGCGGAGGCTGCGCATGATTGATTACGGACAGAGGCGCCGCCGCCAATTCGTTCAAAATCCACCACAAACCCTGCAGCACGGTATCAACGAGAAAAAACAGCTTACCGGCCAATGCCGGCCATACAAACACCGTTATCACCACCAGCAGCGACAGCGGCACAGCCAGAAAGCTGACAACAGGCACCGCAATCAGATTAGCCAACGGCGCAATCAACGAAATCTGCTGAAAAAACAACAATGACAACGGCGATAAGGCCACGGTCGTAGCCCAATTTATCTTTATGACGCCTTCCAGATAGCCGGGCCTGCCCAGGCGCCCGTCAACGGCATAGACAATCACTGCCACAGCCAGAAATGAAAGCCAGAACCCTGCCGACAGGACGGCCGACGGGTCCAGCAATAAAACCGCGAACAGGGCGACGGCCAATGTGTTGAAGGAATGGGTATTGCGCTGAAGGACAACGGCAGCCATGAAAATAGCCAGCATGACCACCGCGCGCTGTGTCGGTATCGAAAATCCGGCCAATGCCGAATACAGGATGCCGGCGACTAATGCCGACAATGCGGCAACTCGTTGAGGCGGCCAGGCCAACAGGTTCGTCCATGCCCAGCACCTGAGCACGATAAAATAAACCAGTCCGGCGATCAAACCGATATGCGAACCGGAAATCACCATCAGATGGAGCGTGCCGGTCTTACGAAAAACCTCCCATTGCTCCTGCGGGATACTGCTGCCATCGCCAATAGCCAGCGCTTTAACAAGCGCCACGCTCTGACTGTCGCCCAACTGCTGCGACAACCGGTCGATTATAAGCTGCCGCCCTGCCGAAATACTGTACCAGGCCGGCTCGTCAGACAGCAGTACAGGCGCCGGACTGTTGCGCACATACCCTGTCGCACCGATACCCTCCGTAAACAGCCAGCGCTCATAATCAAATGCGCCGGGATTCAAATTGCCATGCGGGCGCTTCAACTTGACCGTAAACGACCAATGCTGGCCTGCCTTAATCTCATGCTTGGGGTAATACCAGCTTAATTTAACCTTCGAAGGCAGATCCCGGGCGGAATCGGTAACAACAAAATCGAAGCGGGCGCGTTTTTCATCCTGTTCCGGCAAATCGGCAATAATGCCTTTAACGGGTATATCGATTCCCTCAAGCGACTGGGGCAGCCTGTCCGACAGCCTGCTCATTACAAACAGCACCGCCCATAAAACGCCCATCATGAAAAACAGCCCCCGCCAAAAGCGCCGCCATACCATCAAACCGGCGATGACGTTGCCGGCCGCCAGCCACTCGGCAGCCGGCAACGTCGGTAACTGCTGGACCAGCAAAACGCCAGCTAAAAATAACAGCGTGGAAACAAGCATTCGTTCCTGGTATTTTGGGGTCAACAAAAACCTGATAGACTTGGTGGATTAAGCAACTTTGTAATGCAGACATAATGCCCAAAAAACTGATACAAAAATACCTGCCCAAACCCGAAACAATTAAAAATCATAAAAATCTTCAGTTTCTGGGCGATAGGCTGCATGACCCCAACCTCTGGCATTTAAACCGCCGGTCCGTGTCCATGGCCGCTGCCATAGGTCTTTTTGTAGCCTGGATTCCAACGCCGGGGCAAATGGCCATTGCAGCCGCAGCGGCATTTTATCTCAGAGCCAACCTGCCGATTTCCGTCGCGCTGGTCTGGATAACCAACCCTTTGACCATGCCGCCGATGTTTTATTTTGCCTATCTGGCCGGGCTTTGGTTCTTAAATGAACCCTCGCCCAGCAAAGACTTTGAGTTCTCTGTAGACAGCATCATGACAGGGATCGGCAATACCTGGGAGCCGTTTCTTGTCGGCTGCCTGGTCGTGGGCATTATGTGTTCAACCGCCGGCTATTTCGGCGTCAATGAATTCTGGCGCTACCATGTCATGAAAAAATGGACTGAAAGAAAGCAAAGATAAGCGCAGAAGTTGCGGTTAAACAAGCGCACTGCCTGTTTAACCTTCATCTTCAAGCGACTATCACGCCGTCTTCCATATGCAGCACCTTACCCATCCTTGATGCCAGATCATGATCATGGGTCACCACCAGAAAACTGACATTCAGCTCCTGGTTTAACTCCAGCATCAACTGGTAAATCTGGTCCGCCGTCTTGCTGTCCAGATTGCCGGTCGGTTCGTCGGCCAGAACGCATTTGGGCTTGTTGATAAGCGCCCTGGCTATGGCCGCACGCTGCCTCTCTCCGCCCGATATTTCCCCCGGCTTGTGTTCGATGCGATGCCCCAGCCCTACCCGCTGCAATAACTCTATGGCGCGGACGCGCGCCTCTTTTACCGAAAGACCTGCTATCAGCAAAGGCATCGCCGCATTTTCCAATACGGTAAATTCGCCCAGCAAATGATGAGACTGATAGATAAAGCCCAAGGAACTGTTTCTTAACTTGGCTAGCCTTATTGCGCTGACTTTATTCAGATTGACGTTGTCGAGCACAACCTCGCCGCCGCTGGCTTTTTCCAGGCCGCCCAACAGATGCAGCAAGGTGCTCTTGCCGGAACCCGAGGCGCCCATGATGGCGACGCGGTCACCAATTTCAATGTTCAGGTTGACGCCCTTGAGGACTTCAACGTCCAGCCCGCCCTGGTTGTAGCGTTTGGTTAATTGCCGGCATTCCAGAATGCTAGTCTTATTCATATCTCAGAACTTCCGCAGGATTGATTTTGGATGCCTGCCAGGCAGGGTAAATCGTCGCAGCCAGCGACAAAAAGAAGGCCATGCCCGCGATTGCATATACATCTGTCCAGACCAGCTTGGAAGGTAATTGACTGATATAGTACACATCGGCCGCCATGAACTGAACCTGAAACAATTTTTCAATGGCCGGCACTATCGTTTCAACATTTAACGCCAGCGCAACGCCGCCTATGGTGCCGCAAAGCGTGCCGACGGCGCCGATGACCGTGCCCAGCACCATAAAAATGCCCATGACCGAACGCGAAGTCAGCCCCTGAGTTTTCAGGATGGCGATATCGCCGCGCTTGTCCGTGACCACCATGACCAGCGTCGATACGATGTTAAAAGCCGCTACGGCCACTATCAACAGCAGGATAATAAACATGACCCGCTTTTCAGTCTGAATCGCGCGGAAGAAGTTGCTGTGAGCCTGAGTCCAGTCGCCGACCCGGTATTCATCATAGAAATCGGCCGCCATGGCGCGCGTGATCTTGGGCGCATTGAACAAATCGTCCAGCTTGATCCTGAGCCCTGACACCGAATCGCCTAAACGGAACAATTTAGCGGCGTCATCAATATGAATGATTGCCAGGTTGCGATCGTACTCATACATGCCGACTTGAAAAATGCCCGTCACGGTGAACCGCCGCATGCGCGGCAAAATGCCGGCCGGCGTCGGATTAACCTGCGGAGTGATGATGGTGATTTTGTCGCCGACGATAACGCCCAGATAACTCGCCAGTTCCGCGCCTAGAACAACGCCAAACTCACCGGGAACAAGTTGAGATAGCTGCCCCACTTTCATTTTGTTGGCGACATCCGAAACAGAAGACTCATATTCAGGCAAAATCCCGCTCAACAAGGTACCGCTGACGCGCTGGCCGGAATTAATCATGACTTGCCCGTCGACAAAAGGGGCGGCCGCCTCAACATGCGGATATTGTGTGATTTTCGGTTGCAATTCCCGCCAATTATCCAACCGGCCGTATTTGCCGGTGATCGTGGCATGCGAAGTCATGCCGAGAATCCGCTCGCGCAGCTCGGCTTCAAAACCGTTCATGACCGACAACACCGTAATCAGTGCCGTGACGCCAAGAGCTATCCCCAAAACAGAGGTTAATGTGATAAAAGAAATGAAACGAGTACGGCGTTTGGCTCGCGTATAGCGCAAGCCGATATAAAAAATAAGCGGTTTAAACATGGAGTCCGTAAATTAAGGGGGAATCAGGATTTTCTGCAGGCAGAGCAGTAGCCGTACAAATGAAGACTATGGTCGGTCAGCTCATAGCCCAGTTTTTCTGCAATTTCTCTCTGACGGGCTTCAATAAGCTCATCGGTAAACTCGTCCACTTTACCACATTTCATGCAGAGAATGTGGTCATGGTGATCACCTTTGGCCAGCTCAAAAACAGAGTTTCCGCCTTCAAAATGATGCCGAGTCACCAGACCTGCGGCTTCAAACTGGGTTAAAACCCGGTAAACCGTAGCCAGGCCGATGTCCTCATCCTCGCTCAACAGGATTTTATAAACCTTTTCAGCCGTCAGATGATGTTCATCAACTTGTTTTTCTAAAATTTGCAGAATCTTGACCCGAGGCAACGTGACCTTGAGACCAGCATTCTTTAAATCTTGAGTTTCAAACATAAATCTCCAATTTTGCCGTTCAAGTGGCAGCTTTATATAGGGTATCGCACATTGTAGCGTTTTTTTGGCATGAAACGCATGACTGTTTTATAGGATAATCGTTTAACATCAGGTATGATTTCGTCTTTTTCAAATTATTCTGCCGCCTCAAATGGGAAAGCCGCTTTTTTCTTTAACTCTGTTGACCAGCCTGACGCTTGCCTCATGTTCCAGTATTCTTAACAATTTGCCTGGCGTTTATACCGTGGACGTCCAGCAAGGCAATATGATCGATCAGTCCATGATCGACCAGATACGGCCCAACATGAACAAACGCCAGGTACTGTATATCATGGGTTCGCCCATGACGACCGATGCTTTCCACCAGAATCGCTGGGATTACATTTATTCCAATCAACCTGGAGGCGAGGCCAGAATGCAAAAGAAAATCACGCTGTTCTTCGACAATGATCGGGTTGTCGGTTTTCAGGGCGATTTCAAACCCAGCGCGCTCCCTGTGATCAAGGAATCGCCCGAAACAACGGTTGATTTGCCGCCAAGGGAACTTGAAAAAACCTTATGGGAGAAAATCACTGGGCTATTCGGCATCGATGACATCGACAGTTCGACTGAATCCGACCCTGTAAATTCAGAGCCCAAATCGGAACGAGGAATAAATAATCCCGACACCCCGATGAACTGAATCGCCTGAAGCATTTTCAAGCGCACTGCTAGCGTTATCCTTTTGCGGCGCGCTGCCGTCTCGCTTCTTTGGGATCGTGAAACAAAGGCCGATAAATTTCCACTCTATCGGCCTGTTTTAAAATCTGGTCCATACTGCAGACATTGCCAAAAATACCCACCTTGATTCCGGACGGCTCAATTTCCGGAAACCGGGATAACAATCCCGATGCCTTTATGGCTTGTTCGACAGAGGCGCCTTCCGGCACTTTGAGGGACAGAATCACCTGCTCTTCAGGCTTGGCGTAGGCAACCTCAACATCAATCAACTGCTCAGCCATAAATCTCCTTGGCCCGCTGAGTAAAAGAACCGACCATGGTATTGCATATCTGGTTGAACACGGCGCCGAATGCCAGACTCGCCAGCACGCCTGGCATCTCGAATTCCAGATTCAGGGAAATTTTGCTGGCATCTTCCCGCAGCGGCATGAAATCCCATGTCCCTTCCAGATAAGTGAAAGGCCCTTCCAGCAAGGACACCGTAATTCTGCCGCCCTCATCAATTTTATTTCTCGTTGAAAAGGATTTTGTAAATCCGCCTTTGGAAATCAACAGCTCCGCTTCAATAATGTCGCCCTCCCGTTTAAGGATCCGACTGCCGCCGCACCACGGCAAAAAGCGCGGATAGGCTTCGATATCATTAACCAGATCAAACATCTGCTGAGCGGAAAATTTCACCAAAGCGCTTTTTTCAACAACGGTCATTTAAATAACCCCAACCACATTCAGAAACACTAGAAAAACAGCCGCAGGCGCAATGTAGCACACTAAAAATTTCCACAACTGATAGCCTTCTGCGCTGGACATTTGCAGTTCCTGCTCACTATGCCGCTGTTTCATGACCCAACCAGCAAACATCGCAATCCCGAAGCCGCCGATAGGCAACATCAAATTCGCCGTCAAATAATCCACCAAATGAAAAATGCTTCTGTCGAAAACTTTAAAATCGGACCATATGTTGAATGAAAACACGGTCCCCAATCCCAACAGCCAGGTTGCCAAACCGGACCAGACACAGGCTTGCTCTCTACTTAAACCCTTGTTTTCGACCAGCCATGCAACAGCCGGTTCGATCAGGGAGATAGAAGAAGTCAAAGCCGCAAACACCAGCATCACAAAAAACAGAATGCCGAACAGCCAGCCGCCGGTCATATTGCCGAAAGCAATCGGCAGCGTTTGAAAGATAAGGCCGGGGCCTGAACCGACTTCCAACCCATTGGCAAAAACAATAGGAAAAATAGCGATACCGGCCAACAAAGCCACGACCGTATCGGACCCGGCGATCAGAAACGCCGTTTTTGCAATAGACACATCCTTGGGCAAATAAGATCCATAAACCATAATGGCGCCCATGCCCAGGCTCAGGGTGAAAAACGCATGCCCCATGGCGGTCAGCACGGAATCGCCGGTAATCTTGCTGAAATCCGGGTTAAACAAAAATTTCAACCCCTGATCATAGGCGCCCGTGGTCATGGCATAGCCGACCAATAAAATCATCAGCACAAACAGACCCGGCATTAAAAAGCGCACGGCTCGCTCCAGTCCGCTTTTTACGCCGCGGGCAACGATCAACATGGTAGCCAGCATGAATAAGGTGTGCCAGAAAATCAACTGGACCGGACTGGCAACGAAGTTGTCAAAAAGCCCTTTTATCTCGGCCGCATCCGCGCCTGAAAAACTGCCGAAAAAAGCCTTGAAGACATAAGCAGAAGCCCATCCGGCAATGACGCTGTAATAAGAGAGAATCAGGAAGCCGGCGGCAACCCCCATCCAGCCCAGATAATGCCAGTTGGTATCCGCTTCAGCTTCGGCAGCCAGCGCTTCCATGGTATTGATAGGGCTCTGCCTACCCCGGCGCCCCATCATCGTTTCCGCAATCATGATAGGCACGCCGATGAATACCACGCACAACAAATAAACGAGAACAAATGCGCCGCCGCCGTTCTCGCCGGTTATATAGGGGAATTTCCAGATGTTTCCCAAACCGACCGCCGAACCCGTGGCTGCAAGGATAAAGGCGAAACGCGATGACCATTCCCCATGAATTGATTTTTTTGTATCCGTCATTTGACTGCCCGTTGTCTCTATTAAAAACTCAATTTTTTCAGTAAATCGAGTAAAATAACAAAATTATACCCTTACGTCAGTCTAAAATCTCAACCAGCACACTATGGCCGATAAAAAGTCCAAGAAAAATAAAAAACAGGAAAACAACACAATAGCCCAGAATCGCCAGGCTACTCATGAGTATCATATTGAGGAGCGGTTCGAGGCGGGTCTTGTTTTGGAAGGTTGGGAAGTGAAAAGCCTTCGTGAAGGCCGCGTACAGCTAAAAGAAAGTTATGTCACCATAAAGCGCGGCGAAGCCTGGCTGGTCGGCGCGCATATCTCAGCATTGGCTTCGGCATCGACCCATGTCAACCCGGAAGCCATCCGCCAAAGAAAGCTGCTGCTGAACCGTCATGAGCTCAACAAGCTGATCGGCGCCGTGGAACGCAAAGGTTACACGATTGTCCCATTGAACATGCATTGGAAAAAAGGCCGCGCCAAACTGGAAATCGGCCTGGCCAAAGGCAAACAACTGCACGACAAACGCGCTTCTTCAAAAGACCGCGACTGGCAACGTGAAAAAGCCCGCATCATGAAGCACGCTTAAGGTAAAAAATGAATACACATGCCAATCTCCTCGCAGCGGAAAACAGCCTGCTGATCGTCGTTGACTTACAGCCCAGGCTGTCGGCCGCCATGCCTGGGCCGGATGCCGAACTAATGACCGTAAATGCCGGCAAGCTGGCCGAAGCCGCTGGCCTGCTGAATATTCCCGTACTGGTAACCGAACAATATCCCAAAGGCCTGGGGCCTACCGCTGCTCCCGTTGTTGAAAAGCTGCCCGAAACCGCGCAGGTTTTCGAAAAAACCGGGTTCTCCTGCTGCGCGGCCAAGGGCTTTACCCAGGCACTACAGGACAGCCGCCGCAAGCAGATCATACTGGTTGGTCAGGAAACCCATGTCTGCGTTTTGCAGACAGCCCTTGAACTGCTGCACGAAGGCTATCAGGTCCACGTAGTCATGGATGCCGTCTGCTCGCGCAAGACGGAACACAAACACTACGCCTTACAGCGCATGCAACATCAGGGCGCCATCATTACCAATTACGAATCGGTGTTGTTCGAATGGCTGAGAGATTCGACTCACCCCCATTTCAAACACCTGTCAGGTTTTCTTCGTTAATACCTTGAATCTTACTCATGTCACTTACAGCATTTATTGAAAAAATAAAAAACAACGTACCTGTCGGTTTTGATGAAACCATGGCCGTCATTACGGAAAATTACCACTACCAACCGACGGAATTCAGCAACGGCCTGAACGATGATGTTGTTGCCAGTCCGGCCGGCACTAACGAGGGCTCCTGCAAAATTTTCGCCTTCGCCCGACTCAATGGGCTCGATCAGCAACAGACATTAAATCTGTTCGGTGATTATTACCGAGTGGATGTTTTAAACGATCCAAACGGCACTGGCCACGCAAATATCAGGAATTTCATGAAGTACGGCTGGGATGGCATTAGTTTCAAAAGCGAACCATTGACTGCAAAATAATCTTCGCCTACCGAATTCAATAGCCTAATCAGATAATCATGCCTGTGGATTTTCTGATCATCGGCCAGGGATTGGCCGGCAGCCTTCTCGCCTGGGAACTGATACAGCGCGGTTGCAAGGTCGTCATTATCGATAATGGCAGGGAGAATGCCTCACAGGTAGCTGCCGGCCTCATCAATCCGGTTACCGGCCTGCGTTTCGTAAAGTCCGACGATGTCGACGATTTATTGCCGGCTGCAAGGCAGTATTACTCAAAGTTATCGGCATTTTTCCAGCAGTCTTTTTACACCGAAAAATCTATGCTGCGTATTTTTCGCAGCGAGGCCGAATCAAAACACGCGCAAAAACGGCTCAACGACCCAAAGTATAAAAACTATTTAGGGGCCATCACAGCATCTGGCAATACCATACCTTTTCTGGAAACGCCTTTCGGCTTCATAGAGCAAAAGCAGACCGGTTATTTATTGACCCGGCCGTTATTGCGCTGCCTGAAAGAATTTTTTATTGCCAAAGACTGCTACAGGCTGGCGGAATTTGATGGCCGCGACATTCAGCTCGAACCGTCGCTTCGCTGGCGGGATATTTCGCCCAGGCGGATCATTTTCTGCACCGGCCATCACGCGAGCCGGAGCCGCTGGTTTTCATGGCTCCCCTTCCGGCCGGCAAAAGGCGAAATATTAACGCTGGCTCATGCCGACGAATTACCGGACAACATTCTTAACTACGGCAACTGGCTGATCCCTTTACCTGACCGCCAGATCCGGATCGGCGCCACTTTTGACCGCGACAGCTTAAACACTGACACTACCGATACGGCCCGCGACTATTTATTGACTACGCTGAAGCAGATTGCGCCTGCGCTTGAAACCGCCCTGATAAACCAGCAAGCAGGCATCCGGCCCTGCACGCAGGACCGCTCTCCTTTTATCGGCTATCATCCGCGTCATCCGCAAATCACCGTTTTCAACGGTTTTGGCGCCAAAGGCAGCCTGCAGATTCCCTGGTACAGCCAGCGTTTTGCCGACTCCCTGCTAAATAGCGCGCCCCTGCCTCCATCCTGCAATATCGAACGCCATCATGACACGCATTTCCCTGGTTAAAGAAGCCCATAACCTGATCAAAGACAGACTCCATCCGGGCGATATTGCCATCGATGCCACGGTAGGCAACGGCCATGACACCCTGTTTCTCGTTGAGCAAGTCATGCCGACCGGCCGGGTTTACGGCTTTGATATACAACAGGCGGCGCTGGATTCAACGCGATCCAGATGCGGGCCATTAAGTCACCCCGAATGCCTGACACTGATTCATGCCAGCCATGCGCTCATGGCCGAAAAAATTCCCGGGCAGCACCATGGCAAAATCAGCGCCATCATGTTCAATCTGGGTTACCTGCCGGGCGGCGATAAAAACATTATCACGCGCACCGATTCGACATTGCAGGCCTTAAACAGCGCCAGCCGGCTGTTGGCAACCGAAGGCCTTATCACGATCCTCGCTTATCCGGGCCATGCAGGCGGCAACCAGGAAACCAATCAGGTCAGAGGCTGGTGCGGACAACTGGATACAAAGCTATTCAGCGTAAACACTGTTTATAGCGCCGAACACAAAGATTCAGCGCCCAGGCTTTTTACAGTCAGGAAGATAGGCTGACAAGCCGGCTCTAAGGCTCGTATTTTATAGCTACGGCGCGAACGCTATACAGCGGAACGCCGCGAAAACTGGTGGAATTTGTATTTAATGGCGAATCAATAGGCACGTATACCTGACTACGCTCACGGCCTGGCCCTACGACTATCGCATCGGCGCCCATTTGCCTGGCTTTTCTTACCAGGGCATCGTTTGCCTGATCGCCGGTGCTGACTTCAAGCTCTCCGATTGCAAAATACTTGCGATCCCGAGGCCAGGTACTCAAAACCTCGACATCGACAGTCGGCTCGAAGGTGTCCATAGTATATTTCACTTCCCGCACTTGCGGCTGGCTGCAGGCAGCCAGTACAAAAAGCACAACTGACAGGGTTAATACAGACCTCATGGCTATGCCTCCATAGAATGGTGCATTGAAACTACTACCTTTCGAGGCTTAATGCCATAGGCATAAACACTAACGATAAGTCATCAAGCAGCGATGCCTTTGCCGCTATACAAAAGCACATGCCTCGAAAAATGCGCTAAAACCGAACAACAGCAGAGACAATCTGTTATCATTACGGTCTTTTTTATCTCTATCCAGTCTAAACTTTTAAGGACAGACAATGTCAGAATTCACCAATGTATCAGTCGTTAAAAAAGCCAATGTCTACTTTGGCGGCAATGTCAGCAGCCGTACTATCCGTTTTGCCGACGGTTCAGTAAAAACCCTGGGATTCATGCTGCCTGGCGAATATACGTTCAATACGGCTGATAAGGAATTGATGGAAATTATCGACGGCGATCTGGATGTGCTTCTGCCCGGAAGCGATGAATGGCAATCGATTAAAGGCGGCGAATCATTCGATGTGCCGGCCAATGCCAAATTCACTGTCAGAATCAAAACGCCCACCGACTATTGCTGTTCATTTATAAAATAATTAGATGGAAAAAGCCGCCATCTTTGTCGATGTGCAGAATATCTATTACACCGTCAAGCAAAGCTATCAGCGCCATTTCAACTACAACGCATTCTGGAGCCGGGCAACAACCGGCAGAGAAGTGGCCGCGGCATTCGCTTACGCCATCGACAAAGGCGACAGCAAACAACTGGGGTTTCAGCAGATACTCAGAAATATCGGTTTTGAAGTCAGACTGAAGCCCTACATTCAGCGCAGTGACGGTTCGGCCAAAGGCGACTGGGACGTCGGCATTACGCTCGACGTCATCGACTATGCACCCAAAGTCGATGTCATCATTCTGGTATCGGGCGATGGCGACTTCGCCCTGCTGCTCAACAAAGTCCGTAACGCTTGCCATGTGACTACGGAAGTCTACGGTGTACCGGCGCTGACGGCGCCGTCGTTGGTCGGCTCGGCCGACCGCTTTATCGCCATCGATGACAAGCTGCTGTTATAAATGAACTAAATAACTGCCCGCCGGTCATCCATAACCTTATTTTGAACCTTATACATACTCTCGGAACAAAACCTTGATTTCTACAGCTAACATTACCATGCAGTTCGGGGCTAAACCCCTGTTTGAAAATATTTCCATCAAGTTCGGCGACGGCAACCGTTACGGTCTGATCGGCGCCAACGGCTGCGGTAAATCCACTTTCATGAAAATACTGAGCGGCGATCTGGAACCCACTTCCGGCAATGTCATGATCACACCCAACGAACGGGTGGGCAATCTGCGTCAGGATCAATTCGCGTTCGAGGAATTCAGCGTGATCGACACCGTCATCATGGGCCATAAAGAACTCTGGAGCGTCAAGCAAGAGCGCGACCGTATCTACGCGCTGCCGGCGATGTCCGAAGAGGAAGGCATGAAAGTTGCCGAACTGGAAGTCGAGTTCGCCGAGATGGACGGCTACAGCGCCGAATCCAGGGCCGGCGAATTGCTGCTGGGGCTCGGCATCCCGCTCGAACAGCATTACGGCCTCATGAGCGCCGTCGCGCCGGGCTGGAAACTGCGTGTCCTATTGGCCCAGGCCCTGTTCGCCAATCCCGACATCATGCTGCTCGACGAGCCCACCAACAACCTCGACATCAACACGATCCGCTGGCTGGAAAATGTACTGAACGAGCGCGACTGCACCATGATCATCATCTCGCATGACCGCCATTTCCTGAACAGCGTCTGCACGCACATGGCCGACCTCGATTACGGCGATCTGCGCGTGTATCCCGGCAACTACGATGACTACATGACCGCCGTGACGCAAGCGCGCGAACGCCTGCTGGCCGACAACGCCAAGAAAAAAGCCCAGATTGCCGAACTGCAGACCTTCGTCAGCCGCTTCTCGGCCAATGCCTCGAAAGCCAGGCAGGCCACTTCGCGCGCCAAACAGATTGAGAAAATCAAGCTGGACGAAGTCAAGCCGTCCAGCCGGGTCAATCCGTTTATCCGCTTCGATCAGACCAAGAAACTGCACCGTCTGGCTTTGGAAGTTGAAGGATTGAGCAAGGGTTACGGCGAGCAGCCGTTGTTCAAAAACCTGAATCTGATGATCGCCGCCGGCGAACGCGTGGCCGTCATCGGCCCTAACGGCATCGGTAAATCGACGTTGCTGCGCACGCTGGTCGGCGATTTGACGCCTGATACGGGCGAAGTCAAATGGGCGGAAAACGCCGAAGTCGGTTACTTTGCCCAGGATCACGCCGACGATTTCGCCGAAGACATGCCGCTGATTGAATGGATGGGCCAATGGCGCAAGGAAACCGACGACGACCAGGTCATACGCGGCACATTAGGCCGTTTGCTATTCTCGCATGACGAGATCAAGAAATCGGTCAAAGTCATTTCCGGCGGCGAACAAGGCCGCATGTTGTTCGGCAAGCTGATCCTGCAAAAGAACAACATTATGGTCATGGACGAACCGACCAACCACCTCGACATGGAATCAATCGAATCATTGAATATGGCGCTGGAAAACTACCCCGGCACATTGCTTTTCGTCAGCCACGACCGCGAGTTCGTCTCGTCCCTGGCGACACGTATTATCGAACTGACGCCGAACGGCATTGTCGATTTCACCGGCAATTACGAGGACTATTTGAACAGCCAGGCCGTTTAAGAAGGGAGAGCAAGATGCGAAAGCCGTCTTGCTCCTGTTGACCGGAGCCGACTGTAAACCGCTTCAATACAGGGATTTTGTTATTTGTTAAGACAAATTAACGGTTTCCTGTATTTCTGTCTCACTTTTAGTTAAAATAGCGCCCTTTCGAATCTGGACGAGTGAGCGGTGACAGTGACTTCAACAAACGCTACCTCACTTGGCCTTGAGCAATCTGTAGGTATCCTGCGGGTTTTATCCAAACCGATGGTTTTCAGCCACTGCGGAGCAAAGCAAATACCCGCGGCAGATCGCTCCTGCGCCCCGGTACGAACCCTCTTGAGTAATTTATTTAAGAGTAGTCACGGCAAGTTTTTTATACAACTAGAGTACAAACATGACTGATTTATCGCTTTACAGAAATATCGGTATCTTCGCACACGTCGATGCTGGCAAGACAACCACTACAGAGCGTATTTTAAAGCTCACCGGTAAAATCCATAAAATCGGCGAAGTTCACGAAGGCGAATCAACCATGGACTTCATGGAGCAAGAAGCTGAACGCGGCATCACCATTCAATCGGCGGCTACCACCTGTTCTTGGGCAGGCAGTAAAAACCAATTTCAACCACACCGCTTCAACATCATCGACACTCCGGGCCACGTTGATTTTACGATCGAAGTGTATCGTTCGCTGAAAGTTCTGGACGGCGGTATCGGCGTGTTCTGCGGTTCAGGCGGTGTCGAGCCGCAATCCGAAACCAACTGGCGCTATGCCAACGACTCCAAAGTCGCCCGTCTGATCTACGTCAACAAACTGGATAGACTAGGCGCCGATTTTTTCCGCGTTATCAGACAAGTCGAAGACGTGCTGGGTGCCGTACCAGTCGTAATGACCCTGCCTATCGGGCGCGAAGACCAATTCTCCGGCGTGGTTGACCTGTTAACCCGCAAGGCCTGGATTTGGGATAACTCCGGCGACCCTATGAAATACGAAATTACGGACGTGCCTGCCGATATGGAAGCGGATGTGGAAGAATGGCGCGCAAAACTGATCGACCAGGTTGCCGATCAGGATGACGAAATCATGGAAAAATATCTGGAAGGCGAAGAGCCCAGCATTGACGAGATCAAGCGCTGCATCCGCAAGGGTACCATTAAGATGGATTTCTTCCCGACTTACGGCGGTTCTTCATTCAAAAACAAAGGCGTACAGTTGGTGCTAGACGGCGTTATTGATTATCTGCCCAGCCCGACTGAAGTCAACCCGCAACCCGAAGTCGACCTGGAAGGCAACCCGACCGGCGAACACGCGATCGTCGATGCCGGCCGCCCACTGCGTGCATTGGTCTTTAAAATCATGGACGACCGCTTTGGCGCTTTGAACTTCATCCGGATCTATTCAGGCCGTCTGAAAAAAGGCGATACCTTGTTGAATACCTATACCGGTAAAACCGAACGGGTCGGCCGTATGGTGGAAATGCACGCCGATAACCGTTCCGAAATTGAAACGGCACAAGCCGGCGATATCGTCGCGCTGATCGGCTTGAAAAACGTTCAGACCGGACATACTTTGTGCGATCCTGATAAGCCGGCTACTCTGGAGCCGATGGTATTCCCTGATCCCGTTATCTCTATCGCCATTTCGCCTAAAGACAAAGGCAGCAACGAGAAAATGGGCATTGCCTTGGGCAAGATGATCCAGGAAGACCCTTCATTCCGCGTCGAAACCGATGAGGAAAGCGGCGAAACCATCATCAAAGGGATGGGCGAGCTGCACCTGGATATTAAGGTGGACATCCTGAAACGTACCCATGGCGTTGAAGTGAACGTCGGCAAGCCACAAGTAGCTTACCGTGAAACCATCACCAAACGCGTTGAAGACGAATACACCCACAAGAAGCAGTCCGGTGGTTCCGGTCAGTACGCGAAAATCAACTACATCATCGAGCCGGGCGAGCCAGGCAGCGGTTTTGTATTCGAATCGTCCGTGACCGGTGGTAACGTACCGCGCGAATACTGGCCGGCTGTTGAAAAAGGCTTCAAAGGCAGTGTCGACAAAGGCGTATTGGCAGGTTTCCCATGCTTGGATTTCAAAGTAAACCTGACCGACGGCGGCTTCCACGCAGTTGACTCGTCAGCTATCGCTTTCGAAATCGCCGCTCGCGCAGCGTATCGCCAATCCATTCCTAAAGCGGCTCCGCAATTATTGGAACCGATTATGAAAGTGGACGTGTTTACACCTGAAGCGAACGTTGGCGACGTGATCGGTGACTTGAACCGTCGCCGCGGCATGATCAAATCGCAAGACGCCGGCGTTACCGGAGTGCGTATCAAAGCTGACGTGCCGCTGAGCGATATGTTCGGTTATATCGGCGACCTGCGCACCATGACTTCTGGTCGCGGCCAGTTCTCGATGGAATTCTCACATTACATGCCATGCCCTAAAAACGTGGCTGATGAAGTGATTAAAGAAGTCAACGAACGCAACAAAAACAAGTAAGCTAAAAAGGTGCGCCGGGCAGGCAATCTGCCCGGCTGCATTTTCCTTATCGCATAAATAAGCTTCTCTCCCGCCCTACTTTGGGCTCCTCAAAAAGCTCAAACAAGCATGCGCACCAAAATGATGCGTATGTACCCTATTGGTGCATCTAACGGCAGCCAACGAGTTTGCTTACATCTTTTGGCATAACATTGCTGGCCATTTACAGCTCATGGCACGAGTCATGCTTAATCGTAGAAATGAGCGCACTAAAAATACTCCTGATTGAAGACAGAGCTACTGACCCATTATTGGCAGAAATGTCCATAACACATGGCTATTCGGTAATGACAATGACTGCATCGGACAGCCATATGCCAATCCTGATTTTGTCCAATAAGCCCGACCTGATAATTTTCAACATTCACAGCTTCGGAAAATATTATCACGCCATCCAATATCTTGGCGCACTGCCACTCGTTATTCTTTCCGATGCCGCTATTACCCGATTCAAAGAACAGCAAAGGCTTCAATAATGAATTTAGAACAAAACGCAGATTTTGAACAAGCAGACAAACTATTTCCTTATTTTCAACCCATTATCTGCGTCGCCAGCGGGCTCATCGTCGGCTACGAAGCATTAGCCCGGCAATATGATGAAAACGGACAGGTCATTTCTGCCGGCCAATTGTTCTCTTCCCCGGATATTACCGAGGAACAATTGATAGCCTGGGATCGCACGGTTCGCCATCAGGCATTGCTGAAATTCTGCCAGCTAAATCACAAAAGCTATCTGACGCTCAACATTTCCGCATCATGGATTGATAAGGTTTCGGATTTGAGAGCATTGCCCACCTTACAGATGCTGGATAAGCTCAACATAGACAGAAGCAGGATTATTATCGAAATTGCCGCAACCCAGGGCAGTCTCGATAAAATCGCCGCGGTCGCCAGGGAATATCGCAAGCACAACCTGAAAGTCGCCATTGACAGCTTTGGCGCCGGCTTTTCGCAACTGGAAAGGGTCATAGCCATCCGCCCCGACGTTATCAAGCTGGACATGCGGCTGTTCAAACAGGCTACCAAAGGCGGCATCGCCAACGAAGTGGTGCATCTGTTGGCGCGTCTTAGCAAACGCACCGCCTGCCTTATCGTTTGCGAAGGCGTCGAAACCGACAATGAATTCTTTTACGCATTAAGCTGCGGCGCCCAATATGTGCAGGGCCACCTGTTTTCGCCGGCAGCGGCTGAATTCAAGAAGCCAGACCACTATCAGCGGCATATCGAATCGCTCAGGAAAACATTCCTGCAAAGAGTATTGCGCAAGGAAGCCCGGAAACTGCAATCCGCCGATAAAGTTAAGGATCTGATTGAGCTTCTGCGACAGGCCTTGGCTACCGATTTCAATTTAAATGAATTGTCGGCGCATCCGTTTGAAGAAAGCGGCATACTCAGGTTTTATTTATGCAATAACGAAGGCAACCAGATCTCCTCCAACTTTAATTTTGCTGGCGGAAAATGGTTTGAAGAAGCCGGGGAAATCGGCTTTAACTGGTCTTGGCGGCCTTATTTCTATCAACTGCTGGCGCTCGAAAATGTAAGTGACACTCATGGTATTGTCGCTTCCGAACAATACAGGGATTTCAGCACCGGCCGCCTGTGCAAAACACTGTCGCTCAGACTCGACAAGGAGCGCATCCTGTCGGTAGATATTGTTGAGGAGCCGGCATAGCGCACGCCGCCAAAACGCTTTGACCATCCATACAAGCGATAAAAAGAGCTTCAAACCCGAATCAGTTCCAGGAATCATTGTCGTCAACCTATCATGGACATTACCATCACAACCCCTGCCCTTTTATTTCCTGCCATTTCTGTCCTGTTTCTGGCATACACCAACCGTTTTCTGGCCATTGCCAGCCGCATTCGAGAGCAACATAACCTGTTCAACAAAACCCAAAGTCCGGTGGCTAAAAAACAGATCGAAAGCCTGAGGCTACGCATACGCTTTATCATCGCCATGCAATTGTTGGCGGTGATCGGCATTATCGGCTGCATACTGGCCATGGCGCTGATTTTTTATGGATTGCAAAATTACGGCAGCCTCGCATTTGGCATCAGCATGGTATTTATAGTACTGTCGCTGCTGGCTTCAGTCAGTGAATTACTGATTTCGACCAAAGCGCTCAACATTGAGCTTGAAGATATGGAAGCCGGATGATTCGCGAGGCCCGTTCCGATGCTCGATTCAACAGGCCTCACGTTAGTAGCCCGCTTTGCATGAATGCTGAATATATGTAAGCCAACCGACGTTGCGCCCAGATCGATAGCGCGGAGGTTTTTACCCTGTAGGGTATTTACTGCCTGCATATCTCGGAGACCCGGGTCGAATACGCTAAAGGCACAAGCGAATCAGACTCCAACGGCGTACTATCCAGTTAATATGTACTGGCTCAATCTTGCTTTATGCCTTTAGTCCTGCCAAAATGGACACATAATTATCAAATATCAAAAACTATAGTGAAAACAAGTTCTTTGGTTTACAGAACGGCAAATATCGTATTCAATCCCTTCCATTTTTCGGCCAAAACAAAAAAACACCGGGCGTTAAGTCTCAGTATTTTTATTAGCGCCAGGACCACTTGCAGTGATTGACCCCGTACAACTTTTCGCACAACTGCTTCGGCAGCTCTATAGGCGCGCAACGGCGGCTTTTGCCATCCATTGCGCACATGTCACCTTGCTCGCCATTTATCTCTGGCAGGAGCTCCCCCTTTCCATTTTTCTTGCATGGCTCGGCATCGCCATGACCGGCGGCGTCTGGCAATTGTTTGCGGGCCGTCGGGCTCTTCGCTATATCGCCGAAGACGCCTTGAAAAGAGGCGCGCTTACACCCGATATATTTGCGGCAGGAGCAGCAGGCTTAGGCTTTGGACTTACCGCGGTGTTGTTCCCCTATTTGTCGCTGACAACGAAATTAGTTGTCATCCTCATGCTTGGCGTGATCGCGGTAAGCGCTCTGCCGCGGCTCAGCGCGCTTCCGTCAGTCTACACCGCCTTTCTTTTAGGAACGCTGGGACCGCTCGTGCCGGTGCTGTTCGTGCTGGACAATGAACCGGGCTGGAGCGCAATACCGGTCATATTGCTGATGGGCGTCAGCCTGTCGTATTCGGCGCGCCAGCTGCATACGGATTTACTGGAGAGTTTGCTGTCGCGTTTCGGCCTTGAAAATGCCGCCGGCGAAGACAAGCTCACCCATCTGGCCAACCGTCGCCGCTTCGACATGATTCTGGAACAGGAATGGGCGCGCGCGCGCCGTTCCAAACAGCCGATATCGCTGATCATGGTGGATGTCGATTTCTTCAAGAAATTCAATGATCGCTACGGCCATCAGGAGGGCGACCACTGCCTGGCGCAAGTAGCGATGGCGCTTTCCCAATCGGCCAGGCGAAGCATAGATCTTGTCGCCCGCTATGGCGGCGAGGAATTCGTTGTCTTGCTTAACCAGACGACACGGGACGATGCCTATGCGGTGTGCGAGCGCATGCGCAGCTCCGTCGAGAAACTGGGCATTCCCCATCAGGATTCAACTTTAGGCCACGTTACGATCAGCATGGGCGGGGTAACTTTGTATGCGAAAGAGAATCTGAAAGCAGTCGATATGGTCAAAACCGCCGACAAGGCTTTGTACCGCGCCAAGGCGGCCGGACGCAACAAGGTGGTATGGTACGACCCGAGCCTTGACGAAGACGGGAACGCATAGGCTGCATGCGCATCAATTCAGGCACAATAAGTTTTAAGGGCTTGATTAAGTTTTTGCGAATGAAATCAGAGTTTATGTAGGCTGAGTTGGAGCTTTAGCGGAAACCCGGCATCGGCAACTCCGAAATGCTGGGTTTACCAGCCCGGCCTACCCCGCTGCCCTGCCAAAACCAAGGCAAAATCCACTGTAGGGTACGCATCGCGTACCTTTCTGAGCTTTTCGGCATACCGCAAGTCCGGAAAGGTACGCGATGCGTACCCTACAAAGCTTTCGAAACCGCCGCTCAAATCAACAACTGCGGATAGCCGCCTTCAACATCCGTTACAGTGATGTCCGCTCCGGCCACACTAACCCCCAAAGCGTTCAGAAGCCCGGACAACAACGGGTCCAGCGCCCACAAAACAGGCTTCAGCAAGCCGGCTACCCAGTCGAGCAATCCTTGCGAGTCGCCAACCCCAAGCGCGTCCAATAGGGGACTTAAAACGAGATTCAGTATGATACCTAGTAGAGTATTGTTGGGAATGTCGAGCTTCAAGTTATGGGCCAATCCGTCGAGAAGAGTATTTATAGCTGTGCCCAGCTGGTTATTGTCCGCACGCTGGGGATCGGCGGGAAAAGGTGGATCGAAGATCAGCTCCCCCGGGTCCTTGGGGGACTCTCCCAGCCCCAGATCGGCACGCGCGGTGATTGTTAACAGATCCAGGCCCAGCAGACTCAGATCCACTACATTGCTGGCTACAATCTTAGGATCGAGCTTTCCTATATCGTCGAACTGGCCCACAACAATGTGCAGCGCCTGGACCACGTGGCCCACCACGGCGTTGCGTCCGTCCTCGGTACAGTTAAAACTCTCGAAGCCGGCGCGGGCGTCGCCTCCGGTGATCGCCAGATCGAGATTGACTGGTGCTTTTTTTGATCCCAAATTAAGTACCTCCAACAGACGGAGGCTCAGTTGTGCACGGACCTGCGCCGTGTGCGCACGGGTTTTCCATCTTTCTCCATCGTCGCCAGGCCCCGCAGGGCCGACAGCGATTTGTGGCGGCTCGATAATATAAGTGGTGAGAGTAGCAGTGGCGATTTCAGGGATACTGATAGGCAGCTTCACCGCCACTGCATGGTCTTTATTGGCCACTTCCGCACCCAGGCCAATGAGATCGAGCACGTTGAGCTGTGCCTCCAGAGCGGCCTGATCGGCGGGCAGATCGAGATTCAACAGATCCCCCAAGCGCAGCTTCAAGTCGGCATTTACCTGGGCAGCAATGGTTTCCAGCACATTGATCGCAACAGTGGGTTGCTCCGGTTGGTTGGATAGGGCTTCAGCCGCCAGAAGCACGAAGTCCTGCATGCTGATTTCCGAATCTAACAACTTATCCACGGTTCCCACCTCGGCTTGGGCATTGATGAGATCGAGCAGGGTAACGTTGACATCAGCCAATCCCTTGTAGGACACCAAGTCGAGCTGTACGGACGTCCCCAGCAACCCGTTGAGCAATGGTGCAAGCATCGAGTCATCTGTGTTCACGCGGGCCACATAAGAGCCCACCGACATTGTGCCGATTGTCGGCGCTCCCGCCACGGCGGTGGCTTGCAGGTTGACTTTATTACCGAACCATCCTCCGGCCACTATGCTGGCCGCTACATTGGCGCCGGCGGTTACACGAACCGCTTCAGGAAGATCCGGGCCTTTTGAAGCACTAAACACTCGAACCCCACCCTGTGTTAATGTATCGCCCAGTTCCACGTCGAGAATGTCGCCCGTGTGATTATTGAGCTCAGCGCTCTGGCTTACTGCAGCGTTTACGGCTGTGTCACCGCTGCAAGACAAGGCACGGGCGCCATCCAACGCCGCCATATCAGCAATTTTCTGCAGCCGCCGTTGCTCCAGCATGAGCCGTCCAGTATCCACGGCCAGCGCCGTAAAAAGCACCGAGAGGAGCAATACCGATGCCCCCAGAATGCCTATCGCGCCCCGCTGGCGAGCGAGCGATTTTGTGGCCGGGCGGCGGTGCCTTTGCCGCCCATGCTTCAAAGTATTGATTTCAACCGACATGCCCCCCCCCTTTGGCCAGTATGTTATTACCCGCCGTTACTTCATTGAACCGCCACCGCCGCTGCCGCTGCCGCCGCCGTAACCGTTTTGGTCATTCTTATAGGACTCCGGAATCGGGTGCGTGAAGCTTTCAACGTAGCGTTGGTATATCGCATCGGCCACCGGCCCTGAAACGGTCTGAGGGATTTTCGAGGCCGCCGCGCCGCTGCTTTGCAATTCCAGCCAGCGCCGCGTTTCCTCGCCGACGGAACGGTCCAGAGAATCCGCCGCCGCGATATTGGCGCCGGACAGCAGGATCAACGGCAACACCGCTGTAATCGATTTTTGAAACATACTTGCTCCTATGGGTTAAGCTGAATCTGGTCAATACGGTTAGCCGGCTAAGGCGATGAAGTAAGCACTGCCTGCTTGCCTGAATTTCCGGGCGAAGCCTTGATCTTCTCGGCCTGCTCGCGAAGCTGCTCTACGGTTGCCGCATCTATGTTCATTTGTGCGGCAAAGGCCTGCATTTCCTGCTCTTTCCCCGTTGCCAGCAACAACAGCACCATGTTGGTCGCTGCCAGCGAGTTGCCGCCGTCCAGCTCCAGAGCCGTCAGAAATTCGTTGCGCGCCGGGTCGAACTGCCCGTCAAGCAATAGCGCATAGCCCAGGTCATTGCGCACGCTCACGTCGACCGGCAATTCGGCTTCGGCTTTCTGCAGATAGCTTACCGCCTCGGAAACTTTGCTATCCCGGCCGGCGATCAGCCCGAGCCCGTGATAACCCTTCCCGGCCATGCAGCCGCCGAGCAGATCCCGGTACAATGCGACCGCCTGCTCTGTCCGGTTCGTCCGGCGCAATATTTCGGCGCGCAGGTAAATGGACTGCAGCGAATTCGAGCGGGTGTCCTCCAGATGGGCCAATGCCGCAAACAGCTTGCCGCTGTCCATGAGCTTGCGGATCAGATCCAGCTTGACGTTCTGATCGGGATCGGCGTCCGCCTCGCAGGCCGATACTTTTTTAGGGGGGGCATCGGTTTTATCCGATGGCATAAGATCCGTTCGCGCCGCCAGCTGGCTGCAGCCCATCAAAAGAGCCCCAGCCAAACCCAGCAAGGCGCTGTTCACTAAAAATCTAATCATAAACACTCATCAATCCCTTCCCGAGGGCAAGAAACCCCGGGCCGGCAAGAAAAATCAACAGGGCGGGAAACAGGAAAATCATCATCACGACCGACATTTTACCGGACAGCTGATTGACATATTCGCGCAGGGCCGACTGCTGGCGCTCTTCCATCAATTGGGCGAATTTCGCCAAGGAGTCGCGGATATTGCCGCCGTAGCGGGTCACCTGCCTAAGAATGGCTACAGTGTCGGTCAACTCGGCAACTTCCAAGGGCTCGGCCATTTCGTGCAAAGCGTCGGCGCGGTCATGTCCGGCATCGATGCGCTGCAATGCCCCGGCGATTTCTTCCGAGAGATTCGGCATCAGCACGTCTCCCTCCTCATACATCACCCGCAAGGCATGTTCGGTTGAAAGCCCCGCATCGAACAGCATGCGCAGCAAATAAATCGCCGTGGGCATTTCCCGGGACAAGGCATTGCGGCGCGCTTTCGCCCGGTAACGCAAAACATAGCGGGGCGATAAAAAGCCCAGGGCGAATGCAATAAAAACCAATGCCAGCTTTTGTGCACCGGTTATGTCAACGGCATTGATAACATAGGCGATAGCGCCGACCACGGCAACCAACGGGGCCAGCCACGAAGCCAGCGCAAAAAACGCGCGCTTCCGGGCGGCGTACCACCCGGCTTGTTTCAACAACCGCGTCATCTCTTCCTGATCTGAGCCCTGCAACACTTTTCCCATGCCGCTGCCGCCCATACGCTCGATAGCCGAAAGTATCCAGCTTTCATCCGCGCCGCTGGACTTCACGCCGGTTTTAAGAAGATCGTTGAATCGTCGCTGCGATGTATTAATTACGCTATCCGATCGAAACGATGCCCAGAACAGCAGGCCGCCAGCCAGAACAAGCAGCAGCGCCATCGTAAAATACAACCATAATGTCATGACAACGCCTCTTAAATGCTTTTGATCATGCGCCAGAGCGTGAATGCCCCGGCTATCTGCAAGGCCACGGCGACCATGAGCAGGGTGCGTCCGGAAGGATCATTCCACATGGTCTCCAGATAACTCGGATTCATGGCCATGATATAAGCCGCCATGCCCGGAGGCAGCAGTCCCAGCACCCAGGCCGTGACCCGGGTCTCTCCGGTCATCGCGCGCAGTTCCCGGCGCGCCGCCTCGCGTTCATGGATCATTTTGACCACGTTCTGCAGCAAATCCCGGACACTGCTGCCGTAAGTCCGGTTTATCCTTATCGCCAGCGCCAGCAGGTACAACTCGTTGATTCGATAAAGATCGGCGGTTTCCTGAATCACAGTCCCCAGATCGGCGCCCAATTCGTTGGCGCGCAGCACCCGCTCGATGATTTCCTTGAGAGGCGCTGGCGTTTCCTCGGCGGCCAGCTTCAAGGCGCCCTCCATGCTGCGGCCGGTGCCGAGGCCGCGCAGCACCTGGTCGAGAAACAAGGGAAGCTGGACAAGAATCAAGGTTATGCGGCTGTTCGCCTTATGCGAAAGCCACAGATAAACGATAACAACGCCAACAACCGGCATCGACAGCCCGAATGCAGGGCCTTTCCACAGCCCTCCGAAAACGGCAAGCAGGATCAGGCACAGAAGGCCTGCAAACAAATGCCGGCCGCTCACGTCGATGCCCGCCCGCCAGAACAGGCGCTCGATCATGGGCAGTTTGTTCTGCTTCCGATGCAACAGGGGTTGAGTCTCGAGCCCGGACGATTCGGCCATGCGCCGCCCGACTTTTTCGACGAACGCTTCCCGCTGGCTTTGCAGGTAAATAAATAAGGCCAGGGCCAACAGCGCGACAGCCACGGCATAGATCAAAATTTCTTTGCTAACCAAAGGACGCCCCTCCCTCACCCATGAAGCCTCCTTCGGCTTCGAATTTCTGGCCGGACGGGCGTGTATTGCCGGCCACAAAGCATTTATGCACTTTGTCGTAGCCAAATAGCTCGTTCAGCATGAACTGGCCGTCGCGAATCCCGACCACTTCGACAATGGAGATAATGCGGCGTGTGCCGTCGGAAAACCGGGCGATCTGGACGACAATATCGATGGCACTGCCGATCATTTGCCGGAGTACGTCTATCCCGCCCTGAAAACTCGCCAGAGCCGACAGCATCTCCAATCGAACCAAGGCATCGCGGGCGCTGTTGGCGTGCACCGTGCTCATCGAGCCGTCGTGCCCGGTATTCATCGCCTGCAATACGTCCAGGACCTCTTCGCCGCGAACCTCGCCCAGAATGATGCGGTCCGGCCGCATCCGCAAGGCGTTGCGCACCAGATCGCGCGCTCTGACCTCGCCTTCGCCTTCCACATTGGGCGGACGCGTTTCAAGGCGCACCACATGGCTGTGGCCAAGCTGCAGCTCGGCGGCATCCTCGATGGTCACGATCCGTTCCCGCGCATCGATGGACCGGCTCAGAATGTTCAGCAGCGTCGTTTTGCCCGAGCCGGTTCCTCCGCTGATCAGGATATTGCAACGGCACATCACGGCTTTCCTGAAAAATTCCAGCATGGCTTCAGTGGCCGTGCCGTAAACCAGCAGATCCGATTCGCGCAGCGGGTCCTTGCGGAACTTGCGCACCGACAGACAGGGGCCGTCGATAGCGAGCGGGGGAATAATGGCGTTGACCCGGCTGCCGTCGGGCAAACGCGCGTCCACCATGGGGCTGGATTCGTCCAGCCGGCGTCCGAGAGGCGCGATAATGCGGCGAATCACGCGCAATACGTGATCGTCATCGATAAATCTCAGATCGGCTTGCTGCACTCTGCCGCCGCGCTCGATAAAGATATGCTTGGCGCCGTTCACCATGATGTCGCTGATCTGATCGTCGGCCAGCAGGGACTGAAGCGGGCCGTATCCGGTGAGTTCGTTGACCATCTCCTCGCTCAGGTCGTCAAGGTCGTAGCTGGTCACCGCGAGCTGCCGCTGGCTGGCGTAGCGCGATACATGGTCATGCACATAGCGCTGAATCTGTTCAGGCGTCCATTCATTTAGCGGGATGTTATCCTCCTCGATACGGTCGATCAGATAGCGGTGCAGCGAGTACTTGAGATCCTGGTAGCTTTCCGTGTGCTTGAGGCTGTAGTCGTACTGAGGAAATTTCAATCCCATGGCATTACTCCGCCTTGCCGCCGAACCAGGAACCGATGGACTTGAACAGGCCTTTCTTCATGCTGGAACCCTGATCGGCAGAGGAGCTGTTGGTCATGATTCTTTTCGCCAGTTTCCGGACCGCCAGCGTATAAGGATCGCGAGGAGCGCAGTGAAACAGGCTTTCTCCGGAATTCATCATGCTCAGACGGGCCATGCCGGAAGGCGGCAACGTAGCCTGGAGCGCCAGGCCGAAGCCCCGCGAAAGGCTGTCGGCGTCGGGCGGCAGCTGCGGAAGATAGCGGTCGATAACCAGTTCCACATGCTCCATCGCGATCTTATGTTCGATCATTTTGCGCACCAACTGCATGTTTTGCTTGCAGCTGGGAACGCTTTGCTCGATGACCACCAGCGTATTGTCGGCATTGCTCAGCAATAAATACAGGAAGTCCGACTGCGGGACGCCGCCCAGATTGATCACGATGCGGGCAAAGTAGCGCCGCAACATGCCCAGCAGCACATAAATGTCGGCCGAAGTAATCTCGCCCATCCCGCCCTGGTCCTCCGGCAACGCCAACAGGCTGAGCCCGCTTTCATGCTTGGCGAAGGCGCTGTCTATGAGCATGGAATCCAGGCGGCGCAAGCTCCTTACTGCATCGATGAAGCTGTAAGGGGAACTGAGCCCGAGATAGGTCAAGGTATCGCTGGCCGGATTGCCCAGATCGAGCAGCAGCGTATTGCGCTCCTTATTCTCGCCTTGCATGGCCAGCGCGAGATGGAGAGCCAGCATGGGCGTATCGGAGCCGGGCCGGGCGCTGACCAGCGCCGTGATTTTACCCAGCGATGCCGCGGGGTTATTGGGCGCCGGCGTACGGTTCTGCAGGCGCTGAACCAGATTGATGACTTCACCGGGACGGCTGCCGGTGAGGATAAAATCGCGCGCCCCGGCCCGCATGGCAAAAAGCAGCATCTCGTTATCGACCTGGTCAGCCATGGCGATGACGGATAGCAGCGGCTTGACGGCAACCAGCCCCTCTATCAGGGCCGCATCCTGCCGCAGCGTCAGCGGCGTCAGCGCCACGAACACGACCTGGGCGCCGGTCAGGTCAAGTATTTGGCGTACACGCTCAAGCGATGGCAGATCGGCGACGACCACCTCGCCTTCATCCCTGAACACCGCATTCAGCCAGCGCATATGCTCCTGATTGTCCGTGACGGCAATGAAACTGTGTTTGCGTGTAATGCTCATATTACTATTTCGAAAATCCTGATGGGGTAGACGTTTTAGCCCGAAAATCCCCCGTTTCCTTGAAGAAGGTATGGAAGAAACTCGGGTCGTACTGCCGGAAACGCTCGCCCGGCAGCGGCGGTAAAGGCGCGCCCTTGGCCAAGGGTTGAACCAGGTGCGGCGTCACTACCATAACCAGCTCTCTGTCGCTGCGGTCAAAATGCGTTGATCTGAAGAAAGCGCCGATAATCGGAATATCGCCGAGCCACGGAAACTTATCCACGCTAGCCAGTGTGCTCTGGCTTACCAGTCCGCTGATGACGAAACTTTCGCCGTCACCCAGGGCGATACTGGTATCGGTGCGGCGGACGCGCAAGGCCGGCACGGTGGTGCTGCTGATCTCAATGCCGGCGTTGTAATCCAGTTCGCTGACTTCGGGAGCGACTTTCAGGGCAATCCGGTTCTGATCCAGCACGGTCGGCGTCAACGACACGCGCACGCCGAACTCCTTGTATTTAATGGTAATGGCGCCAGTTGCCGACCCACCTTGCGGCACGGGAATCGGATACTCGCCGCCGGCCAGGAAATTGGCGCTTTGCCCGCTCATGGCGACCAGTGAGGGTTCCGCCAGCGTATAAGCAAAACCGTTGTTTTCAAGAACGGAGATAACGCCGAGTATGCCTTCACTGGCATTGCCATAAACAAAATTGAAAGCCTGGGCATGGGGGAAGAAACCGCTGCTGAGCAAGGAAATGGCGCCCTGCCCGGCGGATTCAACACCCGTCAGATTGTTTGGAGTAGAAAGAGCCATTGTCGTGTTGGCGGTATTCTTTCCGAGGAATAGCCCGGCGTTCTGCAATCGTGACCGGCTGATCTCTACAATTTTAAGGTCGATCTGGACCTGTGAATTGAATCCCAGCTTGCTGGTATCCACGACATTGTTTTCGCTCTTTTCGTCCATGGCCTGACGAGCCTGATCATGGGCTTCCAGCGAATCGCTTTCGCCTGAAAGCTCAAGTTTGTCCCCGGCCTCCGAAACCTGGAAATTGTCATTTTCCAGGCTTTCGACGGCATGCTGTTTCAGGTTTTCCGAGGCCGTAACCAGCAACTCCACATAAAAGTCGGGCTGTCCCGTATCGGAACCCCGCCACAGCATCAGGCTGGTAGAGCCGGGCTTTTTGGGCGTAATCAGTATCTGCCGCGCATCGATCACCGAGACATCGGCGATTTCCGGGTTGCCGACGGCGACGCGTTTGATGTTACTGCCGTATCGGTAGCTGAGTTGTTTGCCCATCTCGATGCTGACGGTATCGTCATAGGCATGCGCGGAAAAGGCTGCTGCAAGCAGAGCCCAAAGAAGAAGCGCTTTGAAATAATTCATGTTGCTGATTGTCAAACTGGTTGTTGTAATTATTGGTTGACGGTGCACTTTAGTGCCCCAAAGTCAGGGTTTCTGTCGCTCCGCCCCGGTGTATGATGACCCGGGGGCCCTCTTTAACTTTGTCGCCTTGGGCATCTGACTGGACAGCTCCGTTGCCGGTCAGCTCTTTCAAGACGATGAAGTGCTTGTCCTTTTTACCGTTCTCCGTCCCGGACGGAGAAAAAGCTGCCGGCACAAGGCCCTCTTCGATGATTTCCGGAGCGCTCTCCTCCCGCTCGGCCCCATGGAGCGCGAGCCTGATTCTGCCGCTGGACTCCGCAAGCATAAGCGTCGAGGTATCGGATTCGGCAATAGCCAGCACGGCGGTTTTGCTTTTCTTCCCGTCAGGCTCCTCTTCCTTTTTCTTGCGTTTACCTGTTGCCTCATTAACGGTGCTGGTTTTGGCCTTTTCCAGCAAGTCCGATTGGTCATCGGCAGCAGCCGTTTGCTCTTCCGGCGAGTCCAGCATATTGCCGAAAGCCAGCACGCGCACTTTCGACAAAACCACCTGAGCCGAACTGTTCTTGCCGGTTTCCTGGTCGGCCTCTAAAAAGAGCAGCACATCCACCTGGTCGCCGGGCTCGATGAAACCGCCGGCACCGACCACTTCATCGACTTTAACGGCGACTGCCCGCTCGCCGGGATGGAGACTGGACGCCAACTGGCTGTAAGAGGGGAAATGGCTGGACAGCAGCATTTCTCCTTTGGAAATGTCGGTTCTGGGCTTGCGGCCGATGAGAAGGTCGCCGGCAGGATAGGAACGCACCGGACGGGTAGGAACCAGCGCGGTTGTCAGATCCTCTTTTGTGATAACCTGCCCTGACTGGATATCCCGCGCGGCAAACACCACAGACTCCCCTTTGGGTTCCGCCACTTCAACGCGCACCGGTTCCGGCTTGGGAGGCTGATTGCTCGCCTTGTAACCGATATAACCGATGATGATGGCGCCCACAGCGAGTATTACTGCGAATACGCGCAAAACTGAACTACTCATTACCCCCCCTTGCTCCAGAGTAATTTATTGCAAGCAACTGCTTGGTTATTAGTAAGTAAAAATACTTAGCAATTATAATTGTGCAGAACTTTTTTGTCTTTAAAGCCATTTTTTTTCGGACAAAATAAACCCGCTACGCATCTTATTTCACTAACCTTACGCCGTTGTAGGGTCGAATTCACTTATGCCCTTTGTGGTTATTCGACCGCGAAACGCTGCTATTTTTTACGGAGGGTTAAGTGCGAATGAATTCGCACCGACACGGCATCTCAGTAAAAGTAAAACAGAGATCGATTCGTGCGTAACATCAGTTATTTCATAATGCGCCGATCGTGGATCAAAACAGATTTGGCTCAACCGGAGTGATCTCAATCAAGCTGCACGACAGCACTCGCAGTGAGATCCTTGGGTAATTTGGGCACATCGCCTATACCTGGAAACTTCAAAATCGGTATCAGTGGATTGCCAGTGTAGTTGGGAAAGCTTACGGTCACGGTCAACATGCCGGCGCTTGGCTTGTCTAATTCCACTTTTACTCCGTTCTTTCCCCCTAGAACGGCCGCATGAGCGGTTGCAGGCAGCCAGTCCAGCAAATCGCCTACGACAGTCTTTACCTTGTTTTCCACTACGGTTTCATAACCTTCCGCAGCAGGTTCAACCGCCACGGCCGCTCTAGCCCCAGCGGATGCCGCATGCTGAAACGCCTGCATCATGAGAATCGGCATCGAATAACTGACAATGGCATAAAACAGCGTGAAAAAGATGACGAACAGAAGCGCGGCCTCTATGGCTGCCGCACCGCGCTGTTTGCGCAGATTACACGATAAGCGGCGGCGAGTGCCGGCTCGGGGTTGACTAACCTTTGGATTCATAACGCCACATTACTTACAGAAAAACAGACTGGTTCTTATCAATCAAATTGAAACGGCAAAACCGATATCCGGGCAGCCAGAAGAACCAGCGCGACGACAAAGCCGATGGCGAGCCCCAGGCCGAAAGGCAATATTCTGCCTTTCGGTTCCGGTATCGCAGGCGCATCGATTCCGATGCTCGCCAACTGCGGCGCCAGCAGAGGCATCCATCGGTAGGCCAAAATCCAGATGATCGCCGTGCCGCCCACAAGAAGCCCGGCGACGGCATACGCAACCAGCATCGCTTCCATGCCACCCAGCAATCCCATGGCGGCCAGCAATTTGGCATCCCCAGCACCTAGCCGCCTCAATACCCAGGCGGGCACCGTTAAAACCAGCGCCAGTACCCAAGCGGCAAAACACGAGGATGGAGAAGCGCCTAACCAGCCCTGGCCGGTAACCGCAAGCATCGCCAGCGCTCCTCCGTGAGCCCCCAACGTCAGAACATTGGGGAGGCGGCGAAACGCCATGTCATAGCCACCGCAAGCAACAGCCCAGCTACCTATAATCCAGTACTGGATAGGTACTGTCATTAAGACAGACATTGCGACTTTTTCTTATGGGTAAAGAACAATATCAGTTTCTCGTACTTGGTTGGGCTACTGCTTGGCTACCCCTAATGCTTCTGCAATATCGTCAAAAATCCCCTTGATTGCATTCTTAATAGGAGTAACGAAAGTAACCAGAGCAACCGCAACCATAGCGGCAACCAACGCATACTCAATACCACTCGCGCCTTCTTCATCCTTCAAAAACGCCGACAACCATTTTTTCATTTTTTCTACTTTCATTCTGTTACCTTTTTCTTCGTTATTTTTCATCTTGTTTTTCTCCCTTGCGACAACCGCACAGCTCCCGATAGTGCGTCGTTTATTGCCTGAGAATAAGACCGTTATTTCAGGCGGGGTAAGTCACCGACAATCCGTCACTGGAATATCGATGAATATTCAATAACTGAACAAGCTCAGCCTGTGCTAATTTTAGACTAAATTACAAGTTTTGCTCAAAAAATCAGCATGTACTAATTTAAATATGCATAATTTGATCAGGCCGTGATCAGTGGATTTTTTGTGGAACCGTCACAGGGGCAGGATTTGCGTATATGTGGAGGCGACTTCGCTTACCAAAAGTAGGCGAAGTCGCCTCCGCAAATTCAGCGGGTAGGCTGGGTTGCTAAACCCAGCATTTCAAAGCTCCCTATGCTGGGTTTAGCAACCCAGCCTACATTTCTCTGATTTGAATGAAAAATCTATTTATTAAATAAACCTTTAACCCATGGCCAGCCATGCTGCAGCCATTTGTCTCTCAGCAAGGCGAATCCGCGCTTGATGGTGCAATAAGCTTTGTTCATGCCGCTTCCTTCGCCTTTGCAGATCAGGCTTCCCAGCCATTCCTGCACCTTCATGCCGGGGCCTTCGACGAACACGGGCCTGAACAGCCACATTTCCAGAATGGAAGTCACCCACATAAACGCGAACGAAACCCCCATGCCGGTACCGGCCAGAATGACGAGCCAGGCAAACCACGGATGAAGCTTAGTCAGCCACCAGGACATAATGTCAGCCAGCAGGAATACATAAGGCATACCGATGGCAATGGATTTATAAGGCACTGGCGTAGTTTCGGAAAAGGCGAAGATCAGCCCGACAAACATAAAAATAAAGCTGATGCCGAACAAATGGATATGGGAAACCCGCGTCAACGAAGCAAAGGTCTCGCCTTCATCCTGCGCCGTCAAGGCTTTCAGTTGCTCAAAATCGGAGAAGTTAGGGATGCCTGAGGCGTCTTTGTTGTGGCACAGGACGCAGCGCGTCTCAATAATTTTTGCGACGCCAGACGGCTCATAGTCATTGATCTGCGCGCCATCCCGGACCCATTGTATGATCTGGAAGCGTTCCGGCTCCGGCGCCATCTCTTTCATGGAACCGTTCAGTTTCGTCTCTACCACCGTGCCTGAGCGGTTGCCGTAATAACTGTAGACGATATCGTCGATGGACAGGCCGAATTTACCGTCGGCCATGCCGTGCGTAAACAGAATCTGAATCAGCGCAACAACATAACCTATGCCCACGGTGCATAGATAGCCGGTAAACAAAACTTTAACAGGTATCTCGTGATCTTTTAAAGGCGTGTATTTAATCATTTCAGTCCCTTACAGGTTAGTTTGAAAAAGACATGGGCTCAGCCTGAAGCTAATGAATACCGGGATTGACCAGTCTCAATGAGTCCAATTTATTAGTCGCTTGTCACCTTGTGCCGAATTTGATGCTGCCAATATCTCAAAACTTCCTGTTTGATAAATGGACCTGCTTAATCGTTCCGTATAATTAGCCGTCACTCAAGCGCATGCCCAACAGTATGGCACAAACAGGCTTTTTTCTTAAACTGAAAGCAGCGGTTCCGGCAATGTTCGGTTAATTTATTCATAAGATTTCTGATATACAGTTAGCCGATTTGATTAATGTAACAGCATTATTGCCGCTAATACCAACGCTAAGGACCCCCCGGATTAAGATGACATCCAACCCCATATCACTGAATCCGGGCCTTATTGCGCGTACATTGGGAATACTGGCTTTTCTTCTGGTTGTCGCCAGCATCACAGGACAATTGATGTCTTATATCACTGGGGATGACCGTCTTTATGGGTTTGTCTCACTCTTTAACGTCGACGCCGAGCACAATATTCCGACCTTTTTTACTGTGTTTTTGCTTCTCTCCGCAACGCTGCTTCTTTCGGTCATCACTCTTCTGGAAAGAAACCGTAGGGCTTCTCACGTTTCACATTGGTTGATCCTTTCATGCGGATTCCTGCTTATGGCGGTCGATGAACTGGTCTCCATTCATGAGAGGCTGATAAAACCGATACGCAACCTGTTGGGGGATGGCAATCTTGGCGTCTTTTATTTCGCCTGGGTCATTCTTGGCATCGCACTGATACTCTTGCTTGCGTGGTTTTTTCTGAGATTCTGGCTGCGCCTCCCTGCAAAAACGAGGCTCACTTTCTTTATGACTGCGGTCATTTATATTGGCGGCAGTATCGGCTTCGAGATGATCGGGGGCCGCTACGCTGAATTGCACGGGCTGGAAGATTTGACTTATAAAATGATTGCAACGGCTGAGGAGAGCCTCGAAATGGCGGGCGTCATCCTCTTCATCCGGGGGTTGCTGGTATATATTGCAGAAAATCATAAAGAAGTGCGATTCCGGTTTGATGGATCTTGTGAGGAAGTCACGCTAGCCCCTCCTGAAGCCTGACCCACTCAAACCGGCCAATCGGTCTTTCAGAGACCGGCAATCTTTAAAGCATTTTTTGAAAACCGTTTGCTGAAGGAGCTTTTAAACACAAAGCAGCTTATCTTTCTGGCTAGTGCACATCAGGTATTTATACGTATTGTGTATTTGGTTCGTGATTGGTAGCTTTATCTGAAGCTAATTTACTGATGTTACGCACAAATCGATCTCTGTGCTGTTTTAGTGTTGCTGCGATGCCGTGTCGGTGCGAATTCTCTTTTGCCCCTTGCGGGTATTCGCACTGCCTATATATTTCATATTTCGGTTGTCCCGTGTCGAATGAATTCGACCCTACATCTGCGTAATATCAATAACTTAGGCTAAATTCAAAGTCATTAACGATTAATCGGCATCATGCAGGCCGAGAGATTTTGCTTTCCAGGCATTTTTACCGACACCATTCGATAATCACAACAAAGACTTTATCCTATGAATACGATCAAAAACACAGCCTTAACTTTATTACTGGCTTCCTCTTTATACTCAACCAGCCTTACCGCTTACGCAGAGGAAGCCGGCAAAAGTTCAGCTTACAGCCCGAATGAAGCCATTATGCATATTGAAGCGGCTAAGGTCGAAATCAGTAAAAACGATTTCGTGCCGCCCAGCCAACATTTAAAAGAAGCGCGCGCGGTTTCCGAGAAAGTCACGGGCAAACCGGACATCGTCAAAAAGGCGCATGCCGGCATCATTCAGGCGCAAATCAAAGTAAAACAGGGCGATATAAAAGGCGCGACAGAAGAATTGGACAAGGTTTTAAAGTTGTATAAGTCGCTCTAGCTTGGCTATTTCATAAAGCCACACAGGACTTACGCAGTTTGTCTGTTCAACCATCGAAACAAGCGGTTTTAAAACCTGCGGGGGCGACTAAAGTCGCCCCACAGATAACTTCATGAGCTCATTGAAATATTTGCAAGCCTTAGAACTGAAAAGCCTCAGCGTCCTTCGCGGCTCAAACTGATGCCCGGTATACAAGCCGAACTGATAAAACCGAGCCTGAAATCCTCCGCATTCACTTGAAAGGCTTTTTAAGGCTGTTTTGGAGCAGGCGTTATATTGTTCTTGTCTGTCATCGCCATTCTAGGCACGGGCATGGAGCCCGGATTATTTGATGATCGATTCACCAAAGGCGAAAGCGTCGGTGCCAGAAACTTCACTATCTGCACCGGCAGTGAACTGGTAAAGTGATACTGTTCGGCATTGGGTCCGGCCACATAAGCGGTGATAACGCCAAAGAACCGGTCACCCATGAAAAACGCAAATACGGCAGCCCGGCTGATGAATTTCGATTCAATCAGATGCCCTCTCTCGCCCCATACCTCGCGGCGATGATCGCCGGTGCCGGTTTTACCGCCTACAGCCAGAGGTTTGCCTTCCGGATCAGTGTAAACGCCTCTGAGACGCGAGGCGGTTCCCCCCTCCACAACGCCAATCAGCGCGCCGCGAGCCACTCTTGCAACTTCAGGCGGCATGACACGCTCGCCTTTACCGGGTGATCTGTTCAGCAGCGTCTCGAACGGCGTTGCCTCTGCATAGTGCAGGCTCTCAAATCGAATCAGCGGCTGCCTGATGCCGTCATTCTGCAGAATGCCCATCAGCTCCGCGAGAGCGGCTGGCCTGTCGCCGGAGGCACCGATAGAGGTGGCGTAAGAAGGCGTCAATGCCTGAAACGGATAACCGAGACGCACCCAGGCGCGATGGATTTCCTTAAACGCCTCGGCCTCCAACAACGTCATGATGCGCCGTTGTTGCGCATGTTTTCTTTTGCTCTTGAGCAGCCACCGGTAAACGGCCTGCCGTTGTTCGACACTGGCTGCCAGAACCTCATCGCGCGTAGCATTCGGGTGCTTGGCCAGATAACCGGCCAGCCAAAGTTCGAGGGGATGGATCTTGGTGATATAGCCCTGATCCTGCAGGTCGAATCGTGATGTTGAAAATTTCTTGTGCAGTTCGCCGATGTCTTCCTTGGCCAGAACGGACGCCGGCAGATTCGCCTTCAGATAAGCATTGAGATCATATTCGTCATGATCCGGATAAACAGCCTGATACAGCATGGTCAGCCGCGAAGCTTTGGGTTTAACCCGCTGGGTGAGCAGGGCCAGGGCTTCATCGGCGCTTTTGCCCTGGTATTTGGCATAAAAACGCCGCAGATAAACCAGCCCTTCGCGATCGGCAAAACGCTCCAGATAGGCTTGCCGGCGCGGGTCTTCTTCATTCTCAAGCCATCGGGCGACACCTTCCGGCCTGTAAAGATGATGATAGACCACATCGCGCATCAGGCGAATGAAGACCAGATTCACGGAATCGCGCAAGGCGTCGCGCACCGACATGATTTTGGCGTTTTCCTCGCGCGTGAAATTCTCGAAATGATGGATGCCGCCGCCCGTGAAAAAGTTTTCGAAAGGGCTGGCGGAATAGCGCCGGTCCAGCGCCAGATTCAGCAATTCTTCCAGCCCTGTCTGGGGCCGCAAGCGAAGCTGTTCGATAACCCATGCCGACAGATAATCGCGCGGATGCAACTCGACCTTTTCCAGTTCTTGGACTGGCCTGTCTTTATACTGATGGTACAGGCCGCTGATAAGCTGCAGATAATGCACCATCGTCCGCAGCTTGGCGGTCGAACCGAGATCGAGGCGAATGCCTTCATTAATATCGAGAGGCTGATCAAAATTATCGGTCTGGACACGCAACAGATTGCCTCTCTCGCTGCGTTCAAACAGCATCAGGCTATAGATGACGGGAGACAGATCCTGACTATCGCCCAACATCCTGAAGCCGACCGCACCGGCGGCCCGTGCCGTTTCCGAGTCGCTCAGCCGGTGCAAGGCGTTCGCGACGGCTTGTTGCGTCTGATAGTCGATAGTGGTGGTGGCGGTTAGATCCTGCCGATCAAGTTCATAGATGGATTTCACGCCCGTCGCTTTGGCCAGACGCGTCCTCAGGACAGTTTGGGTCTTTTTTTCGGCCACAAATTTGGCAAGAGGCGAATTCGAACCGCCAGGGCGAGCAATTGATACCTTCAATGCGGCATCGCGCAACGCCGGCGAAATAACGCCCTGATTCTCCATCACCCGCAAGTATCGATCGGTCAGTGATTGAAGCGCTTGAAAACCCGACCCCAAAAGATAAGAAGGCCGTCTTTGCGACAATAGAATGCTGAGAACCTGCCTGTAGGCTTGCGCCTGTTGTTGACTGATGTGTTCGGAATTGATCGCGCCTGGGCTGAGCAGCTTGTTGACTTCGTTAAAGTCTGCGCCGAACCATGCCGACAAGCCATCGCCCAAACCGTGGACTTCCCCCAGCCTCGGCGTCGCTGCAAGCGGCATGGAGTTCAGGTAAGTCAGGGCAATTTCGCGCCGCATTGCGCGTGTATCAGGCCCTAACAGATAGGCCCGTATCGATGCACTGCCCATCTGGCGGAATTTTTCGATCAGGGAAGACGTGTAGCCGTCGGGCGAATGGCGGTACTTTTCCAATTGCGTGGCCAGCGTGCTGCCGCCCGGCACATTGATGTCGGCGCCCAGTTTTTTCGCCATCAATTGCAGGCCGGCAAATCCCAGCCGGTCCCATTCAACGGCGGGATTTATGGTGGTATTGGTTTCGTCCAGCAATTCCCGATTCTCTATATAGAGCAACGTGTTCAGGATCAGCGGAGGAATGGATTCGAAAGTCGGGTAACCGTAAGTGGGATAAACTGCGCTAAACAAGACCTGATTGGCCTGATCGACGATGCGAAGCCCGGCCTGGGTTTTTTCGTGATAAATCGGGAATAAACCGTAATCGACCAGTTGAGTCAGCATCGGAGACGAAGCGGCCTGGGCGGAAATGCTGAAGCCTGCCTTTTCAACACGCTGAATCACATCCGGCAGCATCGCATAGCCTAGCCGCAAATCGTAAGGACCATGATCAGGATAACGAATCGATGAACTGCGGCCGGGCTCTAGCTTGAAACTGAGCTGTTTGCTGATTTCGGAAAGATATTGGGCCTGATATTTGGAGGTTTTGACCTCGTCCCTGATAACTTTTGTTAAAACAATACCGATTCCAACCAAGCCGGCCAGAATTATCAATCCCAATGAACTATGAATTATCCGTTTATTCGTTTGCATTCCTGATCATTTCCTTCAAAACAAAATAAACGCGCGCGCTTCGCTGCGGGCGTAAGAAAGAAACGAAACCGGCACACTATTTCACACTTGATGTTGTTATTAAAAATCATTTTATAGGTGTTAATTCAATTTCACTTATAACGCGCAAGTTTCCTAATGAAGAATATACTATTAATTTTCAAGTGTTAATAAGTGATGCTACGGAGTTTTAAATTTCTATAGCCCGGCCCTAAATTATAAATGCGGACTATTGCATTGTTTATAATAAGTATAGCGTCTTCTTGTCTGTTTTCTTGAATAAACCATCGGCTTTTGGTCAGGCAACATCTTTGAGCTGATCTGACCACACCTCTGACGCCAAACAACTGACAAGCTATACCCGCTCTGCTTCAATTGCATAAGCGTAACAGATTTGGATGGGATAGGTAATATGGAAAAATAATTTGTTTGCCTTCGACACCATCAAACGATTGGCCGAAAAAGATATCAAATGACTGATGTTACGCCGTTGTGGGATCGAATTTCGTAGCGGGGCGGGGCTTGTAGCCCCGCCCTAACGTTTCTACGATACTCGCTAAGCGACTGCAGTTAATCATCGCCGAACATTCCGAACGGGACAACCCGAGATATATAGGCCGTGCGAATACCCTTATAGGGCACAAGTGAATTCGCACCTGCGCGGCATCGCAGTAAAACAGAACATAGATCGATTCGCGCATAACATCAGTCAAATAATCATCGAGAAATGCAACATTTAATCAATCAGCACTCACCAGGGTAAGACAATGACCAGACCGCACATCATTTTGCTGATAATCATGGCCGCGCTAATAGGCGCCTTTTTCTATTCCGATTTGCAGCACTTGCTGACGCTGGACACTTTAAAGGCCAGGCACGAGGCTCTCATTGCTTATACCGATGCCCATCCTGTCAAAGCTACAGCTTTTTATGCACTGATTTATATTGCCATAACGGCCTTGTCCCTGCCCGGTGCCGCACTGTTGACATTAGCCGGCGGCGCGATTTTCGGTTTGTTGTGGGGAACATTGATCGTATCGTTCGCATCCACCATCGGTGCCACACTGGCTTTTCTGGCCGCGCGTTTCCTGTTTCGCGATCTGGTCAAGGCCAGATTCGCCGATCGCGTCAAAGCCGTGGATGAAGGCATGGCGCGCGATGGGGCTTATTATTTGTTTACCTTGCGGCTGGTGCCGATTTTCCCGTTTTTCGTCATTAATCTGGTCATGGGACTGACCGCCATTGCAACCCGCACTTTCTACTGGATCAGCCAATTAGGCATGCTGCCCGGAACCGTGGTTTACGTCAATGCCGGCACCCAACTGGCCAAAATCGATACTTTATCCGGCCTATTCTCGCCCGCTTTGCTCGGATCGTTCGTCTTGCTGGGATTTTTTCCTCTCATAGCCCGAAGGACCGTATCGGCTGTTCGAGCCAATAAAATTTATCAAAAATGGACTAAACCCGAAAAATTCGACACCAATCTTGTCGTCATAGGCGCAGGGGCGGCAGGATTGGTCGCCGCCTACGTTGCCGCTGCCGCCAAGGCTAAAGTCACGCTGGTCGAAAAACACAAAATGGGCGGTGAATGCCTGAATACCGGCTGCGTGCCGTCAAAAGCCTTGATCCGTTCAACGAGATTGCTGGCGCAGTTTCACAGCGCAGCCAAGTTCGGCATCAGCGGCATTAAAGCCGATTTTGACTTTGCCGAGATTATGGAACGCGTGCAGCGTGTGATTGAGGCCGTCGCGCCGCACGATTCGGCGCAGCGCTACCGCGAACTCGGCGTGGATGTCATCGAAGGCACTGCCAGGATTGTTTCCCCTTGGGAGGTTGAAGTCACGACAGGCCAAGGCTCACGCATCCTGACAACGCGTTCCATCATCATTGCCGCCGGCTCGCGCCCTTTTATTCCGGCAATCCCGGGGCTTGAAAATATCGATTACCTGACTTCCGATACCGTCTGGAATTTGCGCGAGCAGCCCAGGCGTTTGCTGGTGCTGGGCGGCGGCCCTGTCGGCTGCGAGCTGGCGCAGGCTTTCGCCCGCCTCGGTACGCAAGTCATCCAGGTCGAAAAAGCACCGCGCTTGTTGACGCGGGAAGATGCGGAGGTTTCCAAAACCATAGCGGAAAAGTTCGGCCAGGAAGGCATAGATGTACGCCTTGGACATACCGCGAAGCAATTCCTGATCGAAAATGGGGAGCATATCCTGATCGCCGACTATCAGGGCCAGGAAGTGCGCATCGCCTTTGATAAGCTGCTGCTGGCTATCGGCCGCACAGCCAACACGTCCGGATTCGGCCTTGAAGACGTCGGCGTGGAGCTGTCGCCCGGGCATACGGTGCAGGTTGATGAATGCCAGGCCACCAATTATCCGAATATCTTCGCCTGCGGCGATGCGGCAGGCCCCTATCAGTTTACCCATGTAGCCGCGCACCAAGCCTGGCATGCATCGGTCAACGCCCTGTTCGGCAGCTTCAATAAATTCCGCACCGATTACGCCGTGATTCCGTGGGCAACTTTCACCGATCCGGAAATCGCCCGTGTCGGCCTGAATGAGCAGGACGCCAGACAGCAAGGCGTCGCTTATGAAGTCAGCGTTTACAATGTCGATGACCTGGACCGCGCCATCGCCGACAGCGCTGCGCACGGTTTTGTAAAAGTATTGACGCCGCCCGGCCGGGATAAAATTCTTGGCGTCACGATAGTCGGTCAGCATGCCGGCGATATCATTGCGGAATTCGTGCTGGCCATGAAACATGGGCTTGGCCTGAACGACATCCTGCGCACTATCCATATCTATCCGACGATGGCGGAAGCCAACAAAAACGCCGCCGGCGTCTGGAGGCGCCATCACCAGCCGGAACTATTATTGAAGTGGATAGCCCGCTTTCATGCCTGGCGGCGGGGCTGAGGTGATTCGATTTTTCACGGCTGGCCGTTGCTTAGCATCCGATGAGCTTGCCGATGGCATTGATCTTGTGCTTTCGTAGCCGCCATCTGTCAAATGACGCTTCGTCAATGCTGAAGTAAATCTCCTCCTCTTTTCCGTCGGAGGACGCTGCAGAATGCAGACACAGCATGCATCCGTTGCTGCCGGCATCCAGTTTCTGTACGCGGTAAAAAATCCTTCGCCCGGCCTGTTCGACGCTGACCGTGTCATTGACATGCAGCGCCATGACAAACTCAAACTGTTCTGCCTGGCCTGTTTTAATGACCGGCTGTTTCTGTTTGCCGGCGGCCTTGCCTTGATGGCCTGCTTTCCTCATGCTCACAAAGTCGCCGATATACGCGCCCGTGTTCTTATTCCTGAATATTTTCACATGATCGCAGAGGCCGTCCAGCCTTTTAAAAACCCTGCCCTGCTCGCCTATAGCGCCGGTTTCGGCTATCTCGGGATTGGGCAATGCGGTTTCCGGCCGTAGAACCCGCACCCGCCTGATCGGCGTTTTGCCGTCTTTGTGATATACCGTCACGCCTTCCGCGAACGCAGCCTTCGGTTTGTTGTTGCAGTGCTCCAGGTGCTGGACAACGATCTTCCTGACTGCGGGATCAATAATTTTATCGACCTGTGTAAACGTGCCATCCAGAGGTCTTCTATAGGCCTTGCCCGTCCCTGCTTCTTTAAGCAGCGGCGCATGCGCCACAATCATGCTGTCGAGCGCATGCTGCAGGTCCTCACGCAAAGTCTGCCAGGCCGGTTCGACAGGCAGATCGTCCAGGTTTAATTGGGACTGCTTATGTTCCAGCTCTCTGGCCGCCTCAACCAGGCGCTTATAAAACGGCCGATCCATGCACGCAATGACCAACGCATCAATCGCATGATTCCGGTGGTCGGCCCGGTCTTTTAACGGTGCGCTGCCGAGCTGATTGTTCAATCCCCATCGCTGCCGGACCCAGGCGGTCATCATGCCTTTGCCGACCAAAACTTCCGCTCCTAGTTGTTTCAAATAATCATGCGTTATGCGGCTGATGTAGCGCGCATCATTGAGTTGCTTGCCGATAAAATCCGTTTTCTGCAATTCTGCCGCCGTCATGAAAAAACGCTTTTTCTTCGATGCAAGAGACCTGTCCCAGCGATTGAGGTTTTGTACAATGCTATGCCAGTGCGCTTCATGACCACCAAACGCATCAATGGGCGTTTTATGGCCCTTGCTGCGGTTTTCCTTGCGGTAGCACAACACTTTGTTCATGTAGGAGTCGTCCAGTGATTCGCTGTAGGGCAAAATATGGCCAATCTCAACTTCGGAGCCAAACAGAGCCGATGAGCTGATGCGCAGGCCGGAGTAAGCGCAGCGCTGGTGTTGATCACGCCATAGCCGGTATTTCAATTGAACGGTTCTGTCGGAGGCGTCGGCCGGGTTCAGATACGGATACCGCCGCTTCATGTCCTGGAACATCTGCATCGCCTCCTCATTCGCCCGGGCCTTGGCTTTTTGCTGCCTGACGAATTCTGCCTGGCGCCAGGCTTTCATGTCCAGATCACGCGCCATTTGGATTCTGATCGCATCGGGTTTGCCATATTCGGCGATCAGGGCATTAACCAGTCGCCTGAGCTCATGCAGCCCTTTTTGCATGACGGGATTGGCGATTTCAGGCGGCAGGCCGAGGTTATCCTTTATTTCCATGCCTTGAACTTCAAAGCCATACCCCGCACTGATCCGCGCATCGGAGTAACTTTGGCCCTGGTAAAGGAAAGGCAGCAGCTTGTTGATGGCCTTAACGGAAAGAGGACAATATCCCGGCTCAAGCTCCAACAGACACAGACTGGCGGCAGTGGCCGGGCTAAAGCCCCAGTGCGCAATCAGCCGTTTCTTCAAAACCAGCTTCTTGCCGATGGTCAGCAGATCCTCAACCAGAGCCTCCTGTTTCTCAGTTCCCAGATCACCCCATACGCTCAGAACTTTCCTGATCCGGCAGGCAGTCACATTGCCTTTCAGCGTTTTATGACTGCATTCCAGATTGAATTCCGTGCTTTCATCGAAGCCCAGTATCGCCCGTACCTTCGAAAACGCCACATCGGCTTCGGCTTCGAACAGCGGGATCAATTTGCCTTTTTGCCCGGCTGATAAAAACACTCCTTGTTCGCCGCCATCCTTAAAGTACGCCAGACTATTGATAGTTTGCAGATAGCGAAATCGCTGGCTTTCCAGCCGGGCTATACCGGCCTGTTTGCGTTTGGGTTCCAGAGCGCAGCGGCCAACACGACCAACCCGCGATTCAGGCGGCCTTTGATCAAAGATGATGCGCTCCACCTGCTCTTTGACCTGTTCCGTTAGCAGAGCGTGGTGGCATTGCTGTTGTTGCCATATCAGTTCCAGTTCATCCTGATACATTTGCCGATCCGTACGCAAACGCCGGCCAAAGGCCGGATTATGCTTATGACCGCGAAGATCCGGTCTCGACAGATATTCTCCCAACGTCCGGCAGCCCGTCTCTTTTATAGCCCTCCTTAGTGCCGCGACCTCTTTTTTTAAATCCGTTTCTTCATTGCCGCGCTCGGCATGGGCATCACCCTCTCCAAACTCGGCCAAGACCGCCAGCGCATCGGGATCATCGATCATATCGCCCGGCAAGGCTTTGCGGCTGCGCGGGCAGCTTCCGCGTTGAACCAAATGCAGGATCACCCGGCCCAGTTCATTCGCAGATAACTTATGATCCAGCGCTTTGGCGCGCAAATGATAGGGATTGCCGATCCGGTTCAGTATGACTTCCGGGTTGGGCGATGCTTTCAGCGCTTGCGGTAAGAGATTCAGCTTTAACAAATAATCGAGCGCTTGCTGCTTCCGTCTGGCTCTGCGCTGGAGAATGCGTCGGGTTAATCCGGCGTTGCGGCATTCGGCATTTTTAGAGTTCGGTGTTTTCTTTTTGCCGGCTTTGCCTGAAACCCGGCAACCCAAATCCACTATGCCATCAGGTCTTCCATGCACTTCTTCAAGCAATGCCCAACCGATGGCATCTGCGCTCAAACTTAATCCCAGAACTCTCTTGCTCATTCTTAATCCTTGTGTATAATCCGAACGCTGATGTAACCGATTAAACCTATGGTTAACTTTTCATACCAATGGAATTGTTTTCCGTAGGCAGCGCTTCCAGGCGCCCAGAGCCCTCGCAAAGTAAAACTTAAGGGGGCTTTTTTATACCCGGCGATTGGCTACTTTTGTTATTTCCATACTTCTTCAATCAGCCCTCTTCCGGCAGCCTGTTTTTTCATCAGTTCGCGATAATCGATATGGTTGGCTGGTTTGTCGATCTTCATATAACTAAAACCGCTGCTGACTCATCAATCCGGGGTCATGAGTACAAACATTCTCTTGATAGGCAAGAAGACGTTTTATAAGCCTTTATTATAAAAGGCTTAAATTATGAGTCTGAGCTTGAAGTCACAATATTGAATATGAGCGCTGGGCACTCATGGCGTATCTACCGTCCATATCGCCAGCTTATCAACCAGGAAAAACAACATGCTTCAAATATTGATTGGAGGAATTATTTATATTTTCCTCGCCGGCATCAGCTCGGCTGCGAGTTTTGATTGCAGCAAAGCCAAGAGCCATCCTGAAAGCCTGATTTGCTCGAATTCCGAATTATCCGAGCTTGATGAATATCTTGGACGTTATTATCACGCAGCGATGCAGGAACTGGGAGAAGGCTCGGCCTGCCTCAAGACCGATCAGCTTCAATGGCTGAAGAGCGTGCGCAATGTATGCGGGGATTTCGCCTGTTTGAAACAGGCTTATATTGAACGTCTTGGAGAACTTGACCTTTTGCAGCCCGGCGTGACTGCGATCAAAAATATGGACCTGCCGGTTCGGAAGAGCCTGGCCTGGATTGTCCCTCCGGCGCCTGACACAACAGTCGCACCGCGAACAGCAAAGGAAAAACCCTTTTCAGTATCGGGTGCGCTGATAAACGGGATCGACAAGGGCGACGGCGTTTCAATCCGGACAGAGACAGGCGAATCCTACCCTGTTATTCTGCTTATGGCGGCTGATGGAGACTCTGTGCAGCGGCTCATTCAATTGGCTGCGAATAAGAACACTTCATACACTGCCAAAGGGAGCGCCGTCACAGACGCGGCGGGAAAACAATCTTTCGATCCCGGAAAGTGCGTTTACATTTACGAAGTACGATAAAAAACTTGCGACTCCCGCGCCAATGCATACCGCTCGGCCCAGCCAATGAAATAATGGATCCGTTTCCCTTCCGGCCGATACAGCCAATTTCACAGGGAATGATAACGATAGCCGCCTTTCTGCTTGCTCTGGCACAGGCGCTGCGCGGCATTGACGGCCTCTTCTTCGGTATCGAACCAATCCTTGCGTACGGTGCCCGGTGAGCCGACACGGCCCCATTCGCGGATCAATGACCAGTCGCCGAACAGTCCCGGCATGATGATCAGTTGATAAAACTGGTTCATGTTTTTGTCCGCCTCGCTTCGAACCAGATAAATGCGATTCATTTCAATATCGCCTTCAATTGAAAATGCTTTTTACAGGCCATAGTGCCGCTTTTTCCCGCATTCATAGCAAAAAACCAGCCCTCCGGCAGTCTCAGTAATTTTAAAACTCGATTATAGTTTGTTCCGCCCGATGTTCTTGCGGGGGCATATCATAACCATTCTGCAGCAAATGTGTAGTGAAAGAATGCGCCATGAAAAAAGCAAACACCTTGGTCCTTTATGATTAGCGGGGAGCGCGGCACTATCTATCAGCCGGATTGACTCGGGCGACCTTGCTTGGCCTGTCTTTTATTCATAACCGACATGCCAATACAGCCTTTTATGCCGTTGCCCAAAGCCCTGAGCCAACGTAATGTCGGCCAATCAGCATTGTTGGATTACGCTCTGACGTTACGCACGAATCGATCTCTGTGCTGTTTTAGTTTTGCCTGGGGGCGAATCCAACGGCAGGCGCGCCAGGCGCATTTGGATCTGCCGTGTAGCGTCAGTTACTCTATTTCCCCTCTCCTTTTTTGCTTTGATCAATGATCAGAAAATCAGCCTTATCCAGTCAAAAACAAACTTGCAATAGAGTCAGTAATTAAATATCCTGACTAAAAAAGTAGGTTAATAAGCCACAATTACATTACCGCCATAACAGCTACCGCCGGCAGATGCTCTTCCATAAATGCACATGACTTTGGACCATTGAAGCGGTTATGCTAATTTGTATATTTTTAGACGGCTATTACTTTTGAGCCAATCATGAGGCATCGATTTTGAAAACATTACCCGGCCTTACAATAAACGTTGCCCCCTCTGCTCTATTTTCTAGCCAACCTTACAGCTTGCCAGCATTTAAGCCCGACAGGAAATGTTTCCCCGCATGAAGTTCCAGATCAGACTATTTGCACTCATACTAACTTTTGCCATCCTGGGCCTGCCCAGTCTCTCAAGCGCCGGGCAAAAGCAATCCCTGCGCGTTGGCTCCGAAATCAGCTTTCCGCCCTATGCCGATATTGATGCTCAAGGTCGATCGACCGGTTTCTCTGTCGAGCTGTTTGCCAAGGTTGCAGCAGCCATGGATATTCCCGTCACTTTCGAGCCAGGCAACTGGGATACGGTCTGGCAAAAACTGAAAACGGGCCAGATAGAGGCCCTGCCGCTGGTAGCGCGCATGCCGGAACGCGAAGGCCAAGCGGAATTCACCGAACCGCACACGATCGGCTATGATACCTTTTTTGTTCGCAAGGAAGATGCCCCCATCAAGTTTATCGAGCAGGCCCGAGGCCTGAGCATTATCGTCGTGCGCGCGGATGCCTCTCACGATGCGCTTGCCAACCGCGGTTTTAACCAGCAACTGGTGCTCGTCGATAGTCTGGCCGACGGCTTTCGTCTGCTGGCTTCAGGCCAGCATGACGCCTTGCTGGCGCCGCTGCTGCAAGGCAATGTGCTGCTGCATAAAATCGGCCTGGAGAAGATAGTCGCACCCGGCCCGCTGCTCAAGGAATATCGGCGGGAATTCTGCTTCGCCGTACGCAAAGGCGACACTGAACTGCGCGATCGCCTCAATCAGGGGCTAGCCATCGTCAAGGCCAACGGGGAGTACGACCGGCTCTATAGAAAATGGCTCGATATCGACACATCCTTCACATTTCCGGTCAAGTACGTTGTTTGGGGCGCAGGCAGCGTTGTCGGTCTTTTGGCGCTCATGGGCCTGTGGACCTGGCAGCTGCGCCGCCAGGTGGCACTGCGCACTGCCGAGCTGGCTCAAGCCTATACAGCCGTACAAGCCGAACGTCAGCGGCTGCATGACGTGTTACAGGCGCTTCCGGCTTATGTGGTGCTACTGACGCAGGATTACAAGGTGGCCTTCGCCAACCGTTTCTTCGAACAGCGCTACGGCGATGCCCGCGGGCGGGCCTGTTATGAATATTTGTTCAACCGCTGCGAGCCCTGCGAAAAATGTGAAACCTTCAAGGTGATGAAGACCCATGCGCCGCTGGAGTGGGGCTGGGCCGGCCCGGACGGCCATATTTACGAAATTCATGACTTTCCTTTCACCGATACCGACGGCTCGCCGATGATCCTGGAAGTTGGCATCGACATCACCGAAATGAAGAAGGCCAAACAGGCGCTGCGCGAAGCCAACGCATCACTGGAACGGCGCGTGGCCGAACGCACGGCCGAGCTGGAGGCAGCGAGGCAGGAAGCCGAACAGGCCCGTGATCTGCTGCGGGTGACCATGGATAATTCGCCGGCGCTGATGTCATATGTCGACAAGGAATGCCGATACCGTCGCGCTAACAAGAATTACGAACTGTGGTTCGGCTATAACCCTGAACAGATGTATGGCTGTCATGTCCGCGACGTTCTGGGCGAGACAGCCTGGCAAATCCTCAGCCCTTACCTCGAGAGGGCTCTGGCCGGCGAACAAGTCGACTTCGAGCTTCAGGCCCCTTACCTCAATGAAGACCGCTGGGTCCATACGACATATGCCCCAGACGTCGACGCCGAGGGACAGGTGCGCGGAATCGTGGTCCATGCGCTTGATATCAGCGAGCGCAAACGGGCCGAAGAAGCGCTGAGAGAGATCGCCCGCCGCAAGGATGAATTCCTGGCCATGCTGGCCCACGAGCTGCGCAATCCGCTGGCGCCGATCAGCAACGCCGTGCAAATCATGAAGCGCTCCAGCGTGGACGAAACACGTTTCGCCTGGTGCCGAGACGTTATTAATCGCCAGGTCGAGCACTTGGTCCGGCTGGTGGACGACCTGCTGGATGTCTCGCGCATCAGCCGCGGCAAGATTGAGCTCAAGAAAGAAATTCTCGAAGTGTCGACTATCGTGCAGCGGGCAATAGAAACCAGCCAACCGCTAATCGATGCGCGCCGTCATGAATTCACGGTACAGCTGCCGCCTGAACCGGTCTATGTCGAAGGCGATCTGGTCCGGCTGTCGCAAGTCGTGTCGAACCTGCTCAACAATGCCGCCAAGTACACTGACGAAGGCGGTCGCATCAATCTGGCCGTTGAGCCAGCGGACGGTGAAGTATTCATCCGCGTCCGAGACAACGGCCGGGGCATCGAGCCTTCGGCACTGCCCAGCCTGTTTCAATTGTTCTACCAGGTGGACCGCACCATCGACCGCGCCGAGGGCGGTTTGGGCATTGGGCTTGCGC
>NZ_JADMKV010000190.1 GCF_015476545.1 Methylobacter sp. BlB1
GGCGAATCCGACAGGTCGATCCGCAGGGCCAGGGTATTGACGAAGAAACCGATCAGGCCTTCGATTTCGGCCCGCCCCCGATTAGCCGAAGAGGTGCCGATCACCAGGTCATCCTGGCCCGAGAGCCGCGACAGGGTCAGGGCCCAGCCGGCCAGCAGGGTCATGAACAGGGTCACGCCGTGGCGCTGGCTGAAGGCTTTGAGCTGTGCACTGAGGTTGGCGTCCAGCCGGACGGCCAGCAAGGCACCGGTATAATCCTGCTGTGGCGGCCGAGGCCGGTCAGCGGGGAGTTCCAGCAGGGCGGGCGCGCCGGCAAGCGTTTGTTGCCAATAAGCCGCCTGGGCGTGCAGCTGCTCGCCTTCGGCCCAGCGCCGCTGCCAGACGGCATAGTCGGCGTACTGGATGTCCAGAGCCGGCAAAGGATCATCTCCGCCGTGGCTGTAGGCGGCGTAAAGGCGGCCCAGCTCTTCGAACAGCACGCCCATGGACCAGCCGTCGGAAATGATGTGATGCATGGTGACCAGCAGCACATGTTCGTCGGCCGCCAGCCGGACGAGGCGGCCGCGCACCAGCGGACCCTGGGCCAGGTCGAACGGCGCCTGGGCTTCCTGTTCGGAAAGCCGGACCAGGGCGGACGAAGGGTCGGCGACGGTACTGAGATCGTGTTCCAAGAGCGCGAAGCCGCTGCGGTCGGGGTCGAGGATATGTTGGCTCGCCTCGCCGTCCTGCTCGATGAACAGGGTGCGCAAGGTTTCATGGCGGGCCACGATCCGGTCCAGCGCGCGCCGCAAGGCCGTCACGTCCAGATAGCCTGTCAGCCGTATCCCGCCCGCGATATGGTAGGCTTCACTGGCGCCTTCCATTTGGGCGAGGAACCA
>NZ_JADMKV010000191.1 GCF_015476545.1 Methylobacter sp. BlB1
ATGCACAATATATTGTGGTTAAAATTTCAAGAAACGAATACTTTCACAGTCTCGTACGCACCGCGTACCTTTTCAATGCGTTCCGAATCCCTAGCCTCAAAAAGGTACGCGGTGCGTACCCTACAAGGCTGAAATTTTAAGTAACTCTTCAACTGTCAAGCCAATATCTTTAGCGATTTGCCGCAGTAAAATTGGTGAAATATCTCGTCCTGCATGAAATGGCACGGTTGTGCATCTACCGTCTGGATGGCGGAATTGTTTATGTGAGCCACGTTGTCGGATTTCAGTAAATCCTAATATTTCGAGCAAAGCGACAACTTCGCGAGGTTTAAGAACCGGTACGTTTCCCATGCTTAAGCGACGACTACATTTTGGGTTCCAACAAACTCGGCTTCGAGTATTGGCTCACCATCCTCAAGTAGCATTTCAATGACTTCCCGAAGATTTTGATTAAGCTCATCCAATGATTCCGCTTGGCTATGTGCACCTGTAAATCCAGGAATGAAACCCACATATAATCCGGTATCGTGACATTTTTCAATAATTGCTGTGTAAATTTTCATATTGATCTCACCTCTTTGAATGTCAATTGGAATCCAAGCCGAATTTCCCTCACTTGGATTTTATGAACAGAATTTCGTCATGTAATCAGCCGAATTTATATCATTATCACTGGTTTTCAAATCATCTGACATTAAATGTTCCAAATCTCGCGACGCAATAGCAAAGTAGGGTACGCATCGAGTACCTTTTCAATGTGTTCCGAATCCTTAGCCTCAAAAAGGTACGCAGTGCGTACCCTACAAGGCTTGATCGGCGATGCCGAGTTCTACAGCACGGAGTTTCGCTTGCTCGGTGAACAA
>NZ_JADMKV010000192.1 GCF_015476545.1 Methylobacter sp. BlB1
CGTTCAGCACAACGTTGCCGCCGGCATCGACGGTAAACTCACCGATACCCTGATTATTCAGGCCCGTCAAAGCCTGCTTGAATGTTGCATTGGCGCCCGAGATCACAGCGATCTTGCCCGTAGTCACGAGATGCTGCAGATCCACATCGCTGCCGGCGGTCAGCGTGATGTTGCGATTGCCTGCGGACAGGATTTTATTGTCCGCCATTTTGATGGCGCCGCCTGTCGAGCTGATGGCCATCTCACCGTTATTGGTCAGGATATCATTGTTGAGATTGATACCCTGTTTGCTTTGGGCTTGCAAAGTAGCGCCCTGGCGTGAACGCAAATCGATGCCGCCGAGCGTCAGAGCGCCGTTATTGGCTGTCAGCAGCAACGACCGGTCGGCCAGCAAATCGCCGGCTAAGGTGATGTTGCCGTTTTCAGAGGTGATGGCTGCCGCCGCCGTGGTCTGCGCTGCCGCTTTGCCGCCGCACTCGCCGGAGATCAGGCACAGGGAACCCAGGTTGACGTTGCCGCTCGCCTTCAGGGCCAACCCTGCCGAGCCGGAGTCGATGGCGATGTCATCGGCTGCGGTAATGGCGCCATTCGTCGATTGGATGGCAATGCCGCCATTGTGGGTGAGGATGTCATTGTTGAGCTTGATGCCCTGTTTGCTTTGGGCTTGAACACTAGCGCCCGTGCGCGTGCTCAAATTGATGCCGCCGAGCGTCAGAGCGCCGTTATTGGCCGTCAGCAGCAGCGACCGGTCGGCCAGCAAATCGCCGGCTAAAGTAATGTTGCCGTTTTCAGAGGTGATGGCTGCCGCGGCCGCGGTCTGCGCATCAGGCTTGCCGTCACAGCCGC
>NZ_JADMKV010000193.1 GCF_015476545.1 Methylobacter sp. BlB1
AGAGCCTGTTCAATATCTGCTGAGTATGATAGATAATGAGAGGCATGAGAAAAGTGTACCCCAGCGACATCAGTCGCGAACAGTTTGAACCAGTCAGAGCCCTGCTGGACAATGCCCGCAAGAAAACCCGGCCTCGCACCGTGGACTTGTATGAGGTGTTCTGTGCCATTCTGTATTTGCTCAAGAGCGGCTGCCAATGGCGCATGCTGCCGAGCGATTTTCCGAAATGGCGCACCGTGCATCACTATTTTTCGCTGTGGAGCGAGAAACCTGAAGGCGGAACCAGTCTGCTGGAGCAGGCATTAAAAAAATCAGGTTGGCGAGGCCCGTACCAGACAGGGGCGCAACGCCAAGACGAGTTTCTGCATCGTTGACGCCCAGAGCGTCAAAAACACCGATTGCGCACGCAGCAAAGGTTATGATGCCGGCAAACGAGTTTCGGGCATCAAGCGTCATATTGTGGTTGATACCCAAGGATTGCCCCATGCGATAGTCGTCACTACCGCTAATATCACGGACCGTCAAGGGGCGCTCATGGCAATTGATCAGCATGCGGCTAACTTATCGGCCGTGGCAGCGTTACTGGTAGACGGCGGTTATACCGGTCAGCCTTTTGCGGAATCGGTACGGACATTAATCGGTGCAGAGGTACAGGTTGCCAAACGTCATGAGCTTCATGCCTTTGCCGTCATGCCCCAACGCTGGGTCGTCGAACGATCGTTCGCCTGGCTGGAGAAATGCCGGCGGCTTTGGAAAAATACCGAGCGCTTGCTCAATACCAGCTTACAGTTCGTCAACCTGGCTTTCCTGGCGCTATTGCTGAGGAGATATTGAACAAGCTCT
>NZ_JADMKV010000194.1 GCF_015476545.1 Methylobacter sp. BlB1
TCATTCTGAATAACACATCATTGTTGTGCAACAAACCGTAACAATGATAGGTCCTCAGCATGATGTTGGTCTGGTTCAAGGTATTGCTGCCTGATTCCGGGCGTTGATCCACCAGAATATGCAGCTTTTCATTGTTTTTAAGCAAGCTTAAAGAGCGCCGATCCACTGAAATTTCATGAGAGGTATAAACCATAGGATTGCGCTTAAAGTCATGATTTTCTAACTGCGCCTTTTCCAATAAGGCGCCGGAGCTCAGGCTGCAAGGAAATATCTCGGGATACTGCGCAGTTTGCGTTAGCTCATCGAAATAATCCGATTGCTCGGCGAAAGACCCGGAGAGAAAGTTTTTAACCGAGCCATTATTCAAATATTTACGCTTAAGAAAATAATCCGTGCCGGGCACCCTAGTGCAATCCGGAATCTCATCGAGATCCGGCAGATTGTCAAGTTCAGTGTCGGCTAAAAACAGTGGCGCTTGCGTTTCTTTTTTAAAGCCCAGCAGCACGGTTTTGTCGTCCGATTTCATGGCAATGCGATTGCCGAGCGTCAGGCTGGGGATCGTGTTGATCAGGGTTTTTTTAATATCCAGATAGACGGGCATGCGCGGACGAACGGCGTTGACAAAGGTGATTTGATAGTTGCTGTAACGCAGATCGTGCTCGGTAATCACTTCGTTTTCATGATGCAATTCCCGATAGAGGCGCATTTGATATTCGATCAGGGTATTGAGTTGAAACCCCAAAACGATAGGGCCTTTGAACGGGTTGTGTGCAATTTGTAGCCACTTATGCTTGTCATGAAACAAATTGAAGTCATCCGAAGCGTTACG
>NZ_JADMKV010000195.1 GCF_015476545.1 Methylobacter sp. BlB1
TTCTCGTCCTTCGAGCGCCGTGAGGAGTTCGCCGAGGTGGCGCGTCGCAACGTCACCCAGTTCTTCGCTGGCGAGCACCCCGCGTGGCGCCTGACCGTCGGCGACCTCGTCGAGGAGCTGCCGCGGATGGAGGCGCACAGCGTCGACCGGATCGTGCTCGACATGCTGGCCCCCTGGGAGTGCGTCGAGGCCGTCGGGCACGCGCTGCGCCCCGGCGGGATGGTCGTGGCGTACGTCGCCACCACCACCCAGCTGAGCCGCGTCACCGAGACCCTGCGCGCGCACGGCGAGTTCACCGAGCCGCAGCCCTTCGAGACGCTGGTGCGGGAGTGGCACGTCGAGGGCCTGGCCGTGCGGCCGAGCCACAAGATGAACGGCCACACCGGCTTCCTGGTCACCGCGCGCCGCATGGCACCGGGGCAGACCGCGCCCCGCAAGTCCCGCCGTCCGGCCCCCGGCGCCTACGGCGTGGACTACTCCGGTCCGCGCCCCGCCGGCGTCGAGACGCCCGAGGAGATGCCCGCCGAGTGAGGCCCGCCGCCGGACGGCGGCGTCCACTCCGCGACACGGTGCGCACGGGCCCGAAGCGCCCACCTGCAGCGCGCTAGGGTCCAAGCGAGACCCGAATCCAGCGGAGGTGAGCGTTCCATGACCGACTCCACCCCTCAGCAGCCCGAGCGCGACGACGCACGTCTGCGCGACCACGTCGCGGCTCTGGAGTCCGAGGTCGAGCACCTGCGCCAGCGCCTCGCCGGCTCCCCGCAGCAGTCGCGCCGCGTGGAGCAGCAGCTCATCGAGACCCAGCGCCAGCTGGCGGCCCTGTCGACG
>NZ_JADMKV010000196.1 GCF_015476545.1 Methylobacter sp. BlB1
GCCATGTCGGCCTGACGCCGCAACTGGTGGAATTTGACGCCCTGCGCGGCGCCGGTCTGAGCATAGGCCAGAACTGGACCCTGCCGGGCGGCAATCTGGTCACGGCCGCCCCCGGCAAAACGGTCAACTATAGATGGTATGCCGGCAAAACGACACCAGGAGCCTATCCTGATGCCAAGTCGAAACTGAAGAAGCTGTTTGCCGAGCCGGTGGAATACGGCGCCATCAACCTGATGCCGTCGGATCGCATGAAGCAGATCAGCAAGGGTGCCATCGGGGCGTTGATCATCGAGCCGCAAGGCGCGAAATGGCAGGAAGACGCCGCTATGCGCGCCTCGGCCACGGTCACGCTGGCTAACGGCAAGTTCTTCCGGGAACACGTGCTGCTGTTCCAGGACGACCTGAACCTGCAGCAAGACGGCGTGCCCGTGCCTAATCTTGCCGGTATTGAGGATCCCGAAGACACCGCTCAGAAAGGCTTCAACTACAGGACCGAGCCGCTATGGACCCGCATGGGCTTTGCGGCGGATACCCCGCTGGAAATAACACGCACCTTTGACTTCACCAATGTGCTGACGGGCGCAGCGGAAACACCGACTTTCCTGGCCAAAGCCGGCGAGCCGGTCCGGATGCGCGTGCTGCAGGCCGGCGGTCATTCCCGCAACCATGTCTTCCAGCAGCACGGGCACATCTGGCTGGAGGAACCGTTCACCAACGGCTCGACGGTGATCGGCACCAACAGCTTCTCGGAATGGCACGGCTCCCAAGCCGGCATCGGGCCGGGCAGCCATTTCAACTTCCTGCTGGCCAATG
>NZ_JADMKV010000197.1 GCF_015476545.1 Methylobacter sp. BlB1
GCCATGTCGGCCTGACGCCGCAACTGGTGGAATTTGACGCCCTGCGCGGCGCCGGCCTGAGCATAGGCCAGAACTGGGTCCTGACGGGCGGCAATCTGGTCACCGCCGCCCCCGGCAAAACGGTCAACTATAGATGGTACGCCGGTCGAATGACGAGCAGGCCCTACCCTGATGCCAAGTCGAAACTGAAGAAGCTGTTTGCCGAGCCAGTGGAATACGGCGCCGTCAACCTGATGCCGTCGGATCGCATCAAGCAGGCCAGCAAGGGCGCTATCGGCGCGTTGATCATCGAGCCGCAAGGCGCGAAGTGGCAGGAAGACGCCGCTATGCGCGCTTCGGCCACGGTCACGCTGGCTAACGGCAAGTTCTTCCGGGAACACGTGCTGATATTCCAGGATGACCTGAACCTGCAGCAAAACGGCCTGCCCGTGCCCAACCTGGCCGAATCGGAAGATCCCGAAGACACCGGCCAGAGAGCTTTCAACTACAGGACTGAACCGCTATGGACACGCATGGGCTTTGCGGCGGATACCCCGCTGACGCTGACGCGCGGCTTTGACTTCAGCAACGTGCTGACCGGCGATGCGGAAACACCGACTTTCCTGGTCAAAGCCGGCGAGCCGGTCCGGCTGCGCGTGCTGCAGGCCGGCGGTCATGCCCGCAACCATGTCTTCCAGCAGCATGGGCACATCTGGCAGGAGGAACCGTTCACCGACGGCTCGACGGTGATCGGCACCAACAGCTTCTCGGAATGGCAGGGCTCCCAAGCCGGCATCGGGCCGGGCAGCCATTTCAACTTCCTGCTGGCCAATG
>NZ_JADMKV010000198.1 GCF_015476545.1 Methylobacter sp. BlB1
TGTACAAGACCGGCGACCTGGGCCGCTGGCTGGCCGACGGCAGCATCGAATTCCTGGGCCGCAACGACTTCCAGGTCAAGGTCCGGGGTTTTCGCATCGAACTGGGCGAGATCGAGGCCCGGCTGGCCGGCCATCCGGCGGTCCGCGAAACGGCCGTGCTGGCCCGCGAGGACGGCCCCGGCATTAAAAAGCTGGTGGCCTACTACACCGGCGACGCCGGGCTGAGCGTGGACGAGCTGCGCGCGCATCTGGCCGAGGCGTTGCCCGAGTACATGGTGCCGGCCGCTTTCGTCTACCTCGAAGCGTTGCCGCTGACTGCCAACGGCAAGCTGGACCGCAAGGCGCTGCCGGCGCCGGACGGCGATGCCTACGCCGCGCGCGGCTATGAAGCACCGCAAGGCGAGACCGAACAAACCCTGGCGGCCATCTGGTCCGAGCTGCTCAAGATCGAGCAGGTCGGCCGCCACGACAATTTCTTCGAGCTGGGCGGGCATTCCCTGCTGGCCGTGACCTTGATCGCACGCATGCGCCAAGCCGGCTTGAACATTGATGTGCGAGCCCTATTCAGCGCGCCGACGCTGGCCGGTCTGGCGGTGCTGGCCGACAGCGGCAGCCAGGCCGAGCAAGTGGTCATTCCGGCCAACCGCATTCCTGACGGCTGCACGGCCATTACGCCGGACCTGCTGCCGCTGGTCAGTCTGGAACAGGCCGATATCGACCGCATCATTGCCGCCGTGCCGGGCGGGGCGGCCAACATCCAGGATATCTATCCGCTGGCGCCGCTGCAGGAAGGCATTCTGTTCCACCATCTGA
>NZ_JADMKV010000199.1 GCF_015476545.1 Methylobacter sp. BlB1
CGAGGGTGCGTACGTCGTGCTGTCGGGGCGCGACGGCGTACGCCTGGAGGAGACGGCGGCGGGGCTGCCCGAGGGTCACGCGGTGACGGTGCCCGTCGACAACGCCGACCCCGAGACGCCCGCCCGACTGATCGCCGCGGCGCGGGACGCGTTCGGGCGTCTCGACGGGGCCCTGATCTCGGTCGGCGGTCCGCGGCCGGGTCCGGCCTCGCAGGCGGCCGACGAGGACTGGAGAGCGGCCTTCGAGTCGGTGTTCCTCGGGGCGGTCCGCATCGCCCGCGAGGTCGCGGCCGAGCTCTCCGAGGGCGGCTCGATCGCCTTCGTCCTGTCCAGCTCGGTCAAGGAGCCGATCGGCGGGCTGGGCATCTCCAACGGCCTGCGGCCCGGCTTGGGCATGGTCGCCAAGGAGCTCGCCACTGAGCTCGGCCCGCGCGGCATCCGGGTGAACGCCCTGCTGCCGGGGCGCATCGGCACCGACCGGGTCCGCGAACTCGACGAGTCCACCGGTGACGCCGAGGCGGCCCGGACGGCCTCGCTGACCCGCATCCCGCTCGGGCGCTACGGCGAACCGGTCGAGTTCGGGCGGGCGGCGGCGTTCCTGCTCAGCCCGGCGGCCTCATTCGTCTCCGGCGTCATGCTCCCGGTCGACGGCGGGCAGCTGCGGTCCCTCTGAGGCCTCCATGCGGCGGCGGCGCCACTCGTCGAAGAGCAGGTACCCGAAGCCGAAGACGGCCAGGGCGCCGAAGAACCACCACTGCAGGCCGTAGAAGAAGTGCGGACCCTCACTGATCTCGGGCAGCTCGATGCGCTCG
>NZ_JADMKV010000019.1 GCF_015476545.1 Methylobacter sp. BlB1
GTCATAGCCCCATTTTCTCATAAGTTGGAGCCTCCGAGAAAACCGGGGCGGTTCAGTGAGGAAAGAGTTAACAAGTAATTAGATTGTCTCCGTGTACCTACCACGAAACATGTGTTGCCACAATAAATTTGTGAATAGCAGAGATTTTTCCTCACTGTATATCATCCAAACTGCGCCGATAGCTGTTTTGGAGGTTGTCATGATAACCGTTCCCGCCCCCCTCAGCCAGGCGTTCGAAGCGCAGCTTAGCCAGCGAAATATTCCGGATCAGCAACACCGCGAGTTTCATAAGTGGCTTAAGTTTTGTCTGGAATTTTAAGCAATTTTAATCATTGGCGGCAATGAGCCAGTTTGCAGTCAGCGCGGTAGGATGCGGTGAGGTACGAACCGCATCGTTCGCGATCGATGCGCATCACTGCGTTCAGCGCATCCTACTGGCTGTGGCTGCAAATGGCTGATAGCAACTATTCATTTTCTATTTTTAAACAATGCCAGTATAAGCCTGAAATTGATTTCACTTATGTCCGATCAGATCCCAGACTTTTACAAATTAATGAACTAACATTAATATCCAGTCGATCATTTACTTCTTATCATCATGTTTCGACATAGACAGCATATGAGCCATTTTTTTTACTTTGGTTTTTAAATACTCCAGATTGTCATCATGCGCTGCAGCTTCAATCGGAATGCGCCCGACGACATTAATGCCGAGCTTCTTCAACTCGTTAATTTTTTTCGGGTTATTAGTGATCAGTTCGATCGACTTTACCTTCAGCTCATTCAGCATGAGCGCTGCGATGCTGTATTCCCGCTCATCGGCAAGATGCCCCAGGTGTATATTGGCATCGACCGTATCCATGCCCTGGTCCTGCAGGTTATAGGCTTGCAGTTTTTTCAGCAGGCCGATGCCCCGGCCTTCCTGCCGAAGATAAATCAGGATGCCGAAACCGGCTTCGTCGATCAATTGCAGCGCCATATCGAGCTGTTCGCCGCAATCGCAGCGGCGTGAGCCCAAAACATCGCCGGTAAAGCACTCGGAATGAATGCGAACGGGCACGTTTTCCTTATCGGCAACACTGCCTTTAACGAAGGCGACATGCTCTTTTTTATCGATATTATTGCTGTAATAATGCAGGATAAACTCGCCGTGCCGGGTCGGAATACGGGTTTGTACCAAGTTGTCTAGTTTTAATTTCACGTATATAGCTAATTTTGATAACAATTTATATTTTACCCAATTCAACTGCGATTGAGCTAAAAAGTTTTGCCGGCTATCATGTCTTGCCCTGTTTTTCAGCGCTTTAAAAAGCGTCTCTAACCGGCGTCATCTGCATAACCCAGGTTACAGCCCTGCCTTAGCAATTAGAATATTATAAATCTCTAAAGTTTATTTTTAATTTATCCGACCAACGCCAACACCCTTTTCCTGACCTTATTTCTTTTGCCAACCTTAATAATATCGATCTGATCAGCTTCGCAACATGTCCAAAATTTATAAAATATTTGCCTACGGCAGTTTAATCAACCAACAGTCATTGACCCGGACCGTGCCCGAGGCGCGCAATATCATGCCCGTGAAGACGCGTGGCTTGCAGCGGGTTTTCAATCTAGCGTCGACTTACCGCTATGATGAGCAACACCGGGCTGCCGTCTGTGTCCTGAATGCCGAAGATGCCGAGCCGGCGCAGGTCATGAACGGCACGTGCTTCGAAATGGATGAACAATCGCTGGATCGTTTGCTGGAGCGGGAAAAAGGCTATGATTTCTGCCGGATCACAGCCTGCCATTATCATGATGAGGCGGATATCTTTGACGCTTATTATTTCAAAGCCCGCGACTTCGAGCCTTACCGCTATTTATCGGCATCGAAGGCTCAGGCCCATTATCTGAACTTGTGCCTTAGCGGCTGCGCGGTTTTCGGTCAGCCCTTTGTCGACGACTTTATCGGCAGCACATCGTTCTGGGATATTGATGAGGAGGGGCAAAAGTCCATATGGCAGGGGCATTTCTGAAAGGCTTAAGCCCGGCCATCACTTTCGCGCTTCGATCAACTTGATAATATCGCTGCTGTGCTCATCGACACGCACAGAACTAAAAGGGCAGGCTTGCACGTTTTTCACAGTCTGCCTGTTGATATTGGCGCCGACCAGAGTCACTACGATCGGGTTAAGCAGATTCATGGCGCCGGCAATCACGGGGTTTGAACTCAATACATGCTCCAGCAACAATACCTGCCCGCCCGGCTTGCAGACACGGTAAAGCTCTTTCAAGCCCTTTATCGGCGCTGGCACCGAGCAAAAAACGAAGGAGGCGATAACGGTGTCAAAACTGTTATCGGCAAAGTACAAGGACTGGACGTCCATCAAGTCCAGTTCCACGCTGACTTGCTTCCTGCCGCGTTTGCGCTTAGCCTCGTTCAGCATCTTTTCGCTGAAATCGATGCCGGTTATGCGGGCGTCCTTCGGATAGTAATCAAAGTTCTTGCCCGTGCCGACGCCGACTTCCAGAATATGGTGCCCATCCACCCTATCCCATAACCTTTTGCGCCAGCTTTTGAAAAACAGGCCTTCCATGACCGCCTCCATGCCGTCAAAAAATGGAGCAATCCGGTCATAGCGTTTTCTGATATCGGCACTGTTCGGCTTCATGATAAGCTCATTTAAAATAAATTAAAGATTGTAACCGATATTGCTATTTCACGGCCCCAGACAAAAGTGCGGTTTTATGCGGGTCCTGGTCCTGCAGAACATAATCGTCGACGATCTCAAGCGATGAGCTGGTCAACCGGCTCAGCCAGGCCTCCGCAGTCAGCTTATTAGTGTTCAATATCAGATTGGGGAAGAAGCCGAACAACAGCACCAACACCGCCGGCGCACATAACAAGGCCAATTCGCGCTTTCTCAGGTCCTGCAACTGCCTGACGCTGGTATGCACGACGGGGCCGTAAAACGCGCGGCGTATAAAGGACAACATATAGGATGCGCCCAGGATCGCGCCTATCAAGGCGGCAATACCCAGGCTCGGATGCGCATTCAATGCCCCGATAATCAACAGCAATTCCGCCGGGAAACCACTGGCGCCCGGCACACCGATGCTGGCAATGGCGAACAAGAAGAAAAAGGCCGTTAACCGCGGCATGACTTTTGCCAGGCCGCCCAGATGAATAACCTCAGTGCTGCCCAGGCGGTGCTGGATAAAGCCCGCTATCAGCATCAGGCAGCTGGCAATCAGGGTAAAATTGAGCAATTGAAAAACCGCGCCTTGAAGCCCCTGCATGTTCAGCGTTGCAATGCCGACGATCACGAGGCCGACATGGCTGATGCTGGCATAGGCCAGTAAACGGCGCAGATTGGTTTGCTGCAAGGCGATCATGGCGCCGTAAACCAGCGTAATGGCCCCCAGAATACCCAGCACCCAGCTGTACTCAACCGCGGCGACAGGCGCCAGCGGCATGGTATAGCGCAACAGGCCGAAGGCGCCCAGCTTGAGACCGGTCAGCAAGGCCGTCGTATGCGCGGGCGCCTCCATGGCTGTCGTCGGCAGCCAGGTATGAAAAGGCACTAACGGCGCCTTGACGGCAAAACCCGCCAACAATAACAGAAAAATGATCGTCTGCCATTTTCCCGGAATCGGGGTATCCAGCAGAACAGGCAAACTGAAAGTCAAATTCTCGGGCACGCTGCCGTGCATCTGAGTCGCATGGTTAACGGCCAGCATGATGATGGCGAATAACAGCGGCACGCCGCCAAAGAGCATGAACAGCGTGTATTTCATTGCCGCGCCGCGGCGCTGAGGCCCTATGCCCCACAAGCCGATCAGGAAGAAAATGGGCGGCAGTGTCAGTTCCCAGAACAAAAAGAACAGTACCATGTCCAGCGCCACAAAGATCCCCATGGTGATGCCTTCCAACGCCAGCAATAAGGCGAAATGAAACCGCGGCAGATATTGTACCGAATGCCACGATGCGACGATCGCCATCAGCGTCAACAGCGCCGACATCGGTAAAAACAACACGGAAATACCATCAATGCCAACCAGGTACTCAATATTAAGCGTCGGGAGCCAGGCATGCCGCTCAATCAACTGAAAGCCGCCATCCTCCGCATTAAACAGAGAAACGACGATAAGCGTTACGGCGAGTTCAAGCACTGCAGCCGTTAAGGCGATTTTCTTGGCCAGGTTGCTATCGCTGGCGACGCAGGTAGCCAGCGCGCCCAACAAAGGCAGCGCCATCACCAGACTTAATAAGGGAAAACCGGTTTCACTCATATTACTTACTCTTTAATATTGGCATGGCCGCTTTTTCGATCGGTTCAGCCGCCGCTTCAACCGTGCGATGTTGTTCATTATGCATGGGATAGGCCTGGCTTATAACAGCCACCTCATCGTCTATAAAATCCAGAATAGGCGTCGTATCAAAACCGGTGCCGATCAACAGTGCACAGATCGTGATGGTAATAATGCGTTCCTTCATGACCGGATGATGGATACTGCGATAGGGCTGCACGGAGCGCTTGGTGCTGGTCATGAACATGCGCTGGAACATCCAGAGCAGGAAAGCCGCAGCCAGCACGTTACCGCTCAGAATAGCGACAGCCACCAGCCAGCCGCGTTCCTGAATCGTGCCCTCAATGAGCAAATGCGCCGCATCGAAGCCAGGCGTACCGGGCATGACCATCGTGCTCAAAGCGGCAATCAGAAACAGCAGCGCGATCGTGGCATTGGTATCGAATAACCCGCCCAAACGCGGAATAAAAGCTGTGCGCGTCCGCTCATAAATCAAACCGACGCTGAACAGCATGCCGGCCGTCGCCAGGCCGTAAGCCAGAGACAACAGGATAGTGCCTTCCAGCCCCTGCTCATTAAAGCAGAACATGCCGATCACCAGCATGCCGGTATGGCTGATAACGGCAAAAGCCAATAGGCGACGGATATTGATTTGCATGAGCGCCAGCAAGGCGCCGTAAAAAATGCTGATCAATCCCAGCGTAACGACAAAATCGGACCATTCTTCGGCAACGCCCGGGATGATTGGCAGGATAAAGCGGATGACGGCATAAATCCCCAGCTTTAACCCGACCAGGAAAATAGCGACGCTCGCCACGGTGCCCTGTTCGGCCAGTGCCGGCAGCCAACCGTGAAACGGAAACAGCGGCATGCGAATGGCAAAACCGTAGAACAACAGAATAAAAATCAGGATCTCATCATGTAAATAGGCATTATTCTGCTTGATCGTGAGCCAGTCGAAAGTCAGCGGGTGTTCCGAATCGATCAAACCAAAACCCAGCAGCAAAAAGCCTGCCAACGTCATCAGCAGGCCGCAGCCCCAATACTGCAACAGGCTGGCGACAACCCATGACCGCTTATGCCCGGTGCCGGCATGCAGCGTCAATAACGACACCGGCAGCAGTTCCATCAGACTCCACAGCCAGAACTGCATCGCATTCAGCGCCGAAAAGGCACCTATCAACACGGTTTCATAACCGAGCAGATAGGTGATGAACTGCCGGTCGATGATATGGCGGTTAATGACGCAATAGATCAGCGTCAGCAACGTCAAGACCGTCGTCATCGGAATGAACAACACGTTCATTCCGTCAATGCCGACACTATAGCTGAGGCCGAATAAGTGCGCCTGCTCGGCCAGTTGAACCCCCGCCCTGCCCGCATCATAAAGCGTCAGCAGATAAATGCTCAGCAGCAGATTCAGTGCTGTGCCGGCAAAGCCAAAGCGCAACGCGATAGTCGTCGAGCGCGAAAGCGCAGCCGCAGCCATGGCCGCCAGCGGCACGAAAGTCAGTGCGCTCAATACCGGGAATGCCGCCGACTCCGACCAGAAAGTTACATTGATATCCATCGGCTCCTCAAAATGCAATCAACAAGGTTATAAAGATGAACAACGCCAGATAGCGCGGACTGAATAGCAACAGCTCAACCTTATTGGCGGCAAAGCCCAGCTGGCGGCCATAACTGATCGCGTTTTTGCCGATGCCGCGCAGCACAAAGCTGTCTTCGAACCAGTGGGTGACGGCGGCGGCCCACTCAGTGAGCTTGCCGGCCAGGCCGCTGCCCTGCGCAAACGTGTCGCCGTCATTATCGAGCCGGGCGCCGATTTTCTGCTCCTCCAGTTGCGCCAGTGCCGACATCACGCGGATGGCCGGCGCCGAGACTCCAAATGTACGGTCGACAATATGATCATCAAAATAGGTCAAATCGTGCGCCAGGCGGCGTATCGGCTTCACCAGCGTCCAGTCGGTAATCTGATCCAGCCAGAAGCGCTGCAATGAGGCGACATAAGCCCAGCGCAAGCCAGCAACGGCCGGCGCGACCGGCCTGATCGGATTGCCATGGACATGGTGCGGCAACGACGGCGACGTCAGGAACTGGTAGCCGCGCATCACGGCATGCGCGCACAAATGCCAGCCGGCCAGCTGCCACAAGCCCAGGCCGCATTCCAAAAACATCAGGCCCAACTGCCCTGTCGCGGCAAAAGCCAGCGAGCTCTTGACGTCGGTTTGCGTCAGGCCGACGACAAAGCCATAAACCGCCGTCAGCAGCCCCACCAAGGCGAGCATCGCCATCGCCAGCGGCGCCTGCTCAAAGACCGGCTGCAGCAGAAGCAACAAATAGACGCCGGCATGTACCATGACGGCTCCGTAAAACACGGCGCTGGACGGCGTAGGCCCTTCCATCGCACGCGCCAGCCAGGGCGCAAACGGCAGCTGCGCCGATTTTGCAAAGGCGGCTGTCGCGAAACACAGGGCAATCGAGGTGGCCTGCCCAGTTGATAGCTGGGCCGGCAAGGCCGTCAGCTTGGCCCAGTTGACGCTGTCAGTCCAGGCATAGCAAAGGCTGATGCCCAGTATGAATGCGGCGTCGCCGATACGGTTGGTCACGAACACCCGCGTCGCATTATGGGCCGCAACGGGGCGCTCATAGAAATAGGCAATCAATAAATAAGAGCAGAGCCCGGCAATCTCCCAGCCGATAAACGTGCCGACCGCGTTGCCCGACAGCACCAGCAGCAGCATGGCGGAGGAAAACAGGCTCAGGGCAAAGAAAAACCGGTGGAAGCCCGCTTCCTTATGCATATAGTTGACTGAAAAGCGCGTGACGATAAACAACAGTACGGAAAACAGCGCCGCCAGCACGACGCTGAAGCCGGTAGTGATAAAATTGACGCGGATGTTCAGCGTATCGCTGCTCAGCCATTGACCGACGCTGAATGCGCCGGCGTTTTTGCCCAGCAAGTCGCCGACCAGCAGCGCCAACGCCAGCAGGGTCGACAGGATGATGGCCCAGCTTGCGATATCGGCCGTCGTCGTTTCGCCGTCCTCGCCGTCCAGCCAGCCAAACAGATGTCCGACGCCAATCACTGATGCGGCAATAAACGGCAGCAAAGGAATCAAAATAACGATTAAATCCACGCGCTTAAACTCCCCACAATTCAGGCTGTTTGATCAAAATGGGCGATACCGGCTCGGTCCGGCCCCGATAGCAGTCCGGCGAACTGGCGCAAACCGGCAGTTCCCGGGCTTCGGCCTGCCACGGCACAAACCCTTTGCCGCGCTCGAAAATGAAAATATCGCCGCTGTCCGGATCTTTCGCACTCAGATGCACCCAGCCGCCGCCTATCAGTTCGCGCAGACTGTCCTGACGCGCATAGATCTGCTCCAGGACCTTGGTCTTCGCTTCAACCACGATCTGCAGGCGCATCGGCTCGTGAATTTCCACCATCTGTTTCGGCAGGCCGGTGCGCAGGTCGCTGGCCGCGCCTTCCATGACCCCGAACATGCCCGTCACGTTATGCGGTATCTTCGTGCCGCAGCCGAAGCGTTCGTTGTCGATCGTGGAAAAATAATATTCCAGGTTGATGCCGGCGCCGACCGGGCCTGCGGTCAGCAGAATCGATTCGAGAATAGCGCCTTCCGGGTCCTGCGTCGGATCATAGGAAATCAGGAACACGCGCCGGTCCAGGAACAGTCCCTGGGTCAGGGCGCGCCGGCCTATCACGGCCGCCGCATTGGTGGCATGGCCGAACTCAGGACGAACCTGGGTCAAATCCTGCGACCGCAGGGTCACATGCTGAAAAGCCTGCACAGGCGAAGCCGAACGGTCTGCCGAGAAAAACCGCCGGCAACGCTCATGCGCAGACAACTCTTGTGCACGACTGATGCACGTTCTGAAACGTTCGAATTCTTTGCGCAGCGATGCCGGTATCGCATCCAGATCGTACCAGGTAATCGCATCGCTGCAGGTATCGTGCTGCATGCCGATGAACCAGCAGTCATCCGGAATGACAATATTTTGCTCTGCCAGCAGCGCGCGCACTTCAGGCCGATTGGCCATGGCCGCGAACGCGCGCGCGTTCGGCCCGCCCTGCCGGCCGCCGCAGGCGCCGCAATCATGTGCGGCTTCGTGCGGGTTGTTCTGGCTGGTCGAGCCATGCCCAGCCAGCGCGACAATCGGCGCAAAGCCGCTGGTCAGGCCTAAAGCGCGCAGCAGCGCTGCGACACGCTCGGCCTGTTCGCTGTCAGTAAAGCCCAGCTTGGGCTGCTCGGCCGAAGCAGGCGTCGCCGTATCGGTCGAGGTGAGCAGCAGTTCGGTGGCCACAGGCGGCGCAATGTTCCGGCGCTGCCAGTCGATGATCGCCTTGTGATAGCCAGGCATCAGCGTTTTTCCGAGCATCCCGATCAAAGTGAACGGCGCCAGCAGATCAACAGCAACATGCGAAATCACCAGATTGCGGCGCAGGCACTGATACAGCAAATAACTTAAACGATGGTACAAGCGGAGCCCTTTCTGATGCGCTGACAGCGTCTCCTCGTGGCCTGGCTTGACGACCTCGTTGACTTCGTGCGCCGGCGTCACGACGACCGGGCACAGCGGCGTCACATGCGTGGCGTCGAGCCCTTTGTAATTCATCGGAATGCCGAAAAAGCCGGCCACGCCCAACGTCTCGATAGCCGGATTCAGCTCTTCCAAGTGACGGCGGAAGCTTTCCTCGCGCTCATCCATGCACATGATGAACTGCGCTTCCGGCCGCATAGCGCGCCGGACCCAGCGGCCGCGATTATGGTTGGCGCGCAGTGACTGGAACAGTTCGTTGCGGTAATGGCGTTCATACGCATTCAGCCAGACCTTGCCGCGCGCCGCTGCATCAAACTCATCCAGCACGGAAAGCATCAGCTTCAGATCATTCTTTTTCAGCATCCGTATATCGGCCGCCTTGAGCCCCAGGTGCTGGCATAAACGGAACAGGCGCCAGCCGCTGCAATAAATGGTATGGTTGCGCTCTGCCTGCTGCTCGGCCAGAGGGCTGCTGCGCCAGATCCCGATCATGTCAGCCAGCTGCTGCCAGTTGGCGCGCTCATGGCGTTCCGAGCCGGCCAGAAACATCAAAGACTCGGCCTGATCAGTCAGGTACTCCGGCAAGTCGCCCTGGTATAACTGGCTGCGCACGATAAATTCCGACAGATTCTTGCTGAAATAGGACTTGATGCTGCTCAGCTTGGCCTCGATCAGCCAGGTTTCACGGCAGATCTGGTTCAGCCAGAGCCTGTCCAGCGTCAGCCGGATCGCCAGGTAGTCGGCCAGTTTAGGCTTGGCGTCATTCTCGGCATGGTAGTGCGGATGATGCTGGCGCCAGTTGATCAGCCCGGACCAGCCGGGAATTTCCAGCGCCAGCCGGCGCAGGTAGCCCTCCCAGTCCGCTTGCGGAATTTCCAGATGCGTCAGCTGCAGGATGATCGCATCGACGGCATCCTCGGGCAATTCGGCCATAATCTGCTGCCAGTCGGGCAACTCATGCAGGAACGGATTGGCGTCATAGGCTGCCGTTGCGCGCCAGGCGCCATACAGTCCCAGCCGGCTGCGTTCGGGAATAGGCCACGGCGCCAGCCCTTCATCCATGCCCGAAGCACAGATGCGGATCAGCTGCGGGCGCACGGAATCGAGGATGTCGATGCCGGTCAAGGTCAGAATAAAGCCGCGCAGGCTCATGCTGTCGCCCAGCTTTGCCAGCAGGTCATCGAGCGCCTGGCGCCCCAGCTGCTGCATGTGCTGATGCAGCGTTGCATGATTGCCGCCTTTGCCTTTGCTGATATAGCGGGCCTGCGCCAGCCAATCCTCGGCCTGCTCCATGGACAATTCCAGCAAGTCCTCGGGATGCAGGCTGGCCTGTTCCATATCGAACTTGGCCAGAATGCTTTCCCACAACGGCCTGACATCGCTTGCCGACAGCCGGCTGCGTGCCGGCTCGGGCACATCGGCCTGAACGGCCTCCAGAGCGGCCATTTCCTCGATCTGCCAGTTCAGCTGGCTGACCGTAATGGACGGCAGATCAAACAGCAGCGCGATACGGTAGATATCCTTGCGCCTGATGGTATTATCATCCGTATGGCAGATGATCTGCTCGGCCTGCAGCTGGTAATCGGCATCCAGCGCCGCCATAATATCGCTGTCGTCTATGCGTCCTGCCCTGTAATGGGCCCGGCTGTGCGCTTCGGGCAGATAGCCGTGAGTGCCGATCAGGGTTTCGAAGGCGGCCAGCGCCTCTTCAAACGGCAGGTGCTGAAAACCGTGCAGCGTGTTGTGATGCACGAAATCGAGAATAGGCGCCTGTCCGGGCAGCACATGATCCAGGTGATCCAGCGCCTTGGTAATTTGCGCGCGCAACTGGTCTATATCGCGGGATTTTAATGGTGAAATTTGCATGGTTTAAAACTCGCTCTGTACCCTAATGGCTATGAATGATCTGGCTATTCATTTCAAAAAGGGTTGCCGACGACAGATTGATCAGCGGCTCAGGCATCAATCCGAAAGCCACGATACAGACTACCAGCAGGCCGGCGGCGACTAACTCTGTAGAGCGCAGGTCTTCGATCTGCTGCATCTGGGGTCTTACCGGTCCGGTAAACAGCATGCCGATAGTACGCATCGCATAAGCGGCGCTGATCAGTATGCTCAGACTGAAGAACACCATTAATGCGCCCCATTGCTGAAAGCCGCCGATTATAGCATGCAGTTCGGCGACAAAACCGACCGAGCCGGGCAACCCCATCGCCGCCAGCAAGGTCAAGGTCGTAAACAGCGCGAAACGCGGCATGACCTGGACCAGAGAACTGTAGTCCTGAATGTTGCGGGTATGCGTGCGTTCATAGAGCAGGCCCACCAGCAGAAACAGGGCTCCGGCGATCAGGCCGTGCGCGGTCATCTGCAGGACCGCGCCGAGAAACCCTGCTTCATTCAGCGTGGCAATGCCCAATAAAACGACCCCCATATGGCTGACCGATGAATAAGCGACCATCGCTTTCAGATCGCGTTGCCGCCAGGCCAGCAAGCCGCCGTATAGCATGCCGAACACGGCCAGGAAAACCAGCAGCGGTTGCAGGGTCTGCGTGGCTGTCGGCAGCATGACCGCCGCCCGCAGCAAGCCATAAGCGCCCATTTTCAGCAGAATGCCGGACAGCAGGATACTGACCGGGCTCGGCGCTTCGACGTGCGCCAGCGGCAGCCAGCCGTGCAGCGGAAAAATTGGCATCTTGACGCCGAAGCCGATCAGGAAGCCGAGCAGGACCCAAACCTGCTGATCTTTCGGCATATTTTCCGATACGTGCACCATCGCGCTCATCAAGGAGACGTGCTCCGGCACATACTCATAAACCGCGATCAGGCTGATCAGCATGAAAATCGAACCGCCCATCGTATACAGCACAAAATTCAGGCTGGCCGCATGGCGACGCTTGCCGCCCCAGCGGTCGATCAGGAAAAACAGCGGGATCAGGGTCACTTCCCAGAAGATATAGAAGACCGCCCAGTCCTGAGCCAGAAACACGCCCAGCATGCCGAACTCAAGCAGCAACATGCAGATGTAATAGCCTTTGACGCGGCGGGTAATGCTGAAAGAGGCCAGCAGGGCGATTGACATCAACAAGGTCGCCAGCACCAGCATCGGCATGGAGAGCCCATCCAGCCCCAGTGCATAGGCACTGCCCAGCTTAGGATTGAGCGGAAAGTACTCGTAAAATTGCAGACCGGCATCATGCCCGTCATATTGGGCAGCCAGCCAGCAGCTCAGCAACAAAACGAAAGTTGCGAACAAATTACCGAGACCACGGATGATCTGAGTGTTCTGGCCCGGCGTTAATGCTAGCACTAACGCGCCCACGGCCGGTGTCCAGAGCAGTATGCTAAGAATCCCCATGTTTGCTATTTATCCTGTGGAGTGTCGGATACTCGATGTAGCCTGTGTTACAAATGGTCAGTTTTATCGTCAAGTCGTCTGTATCTGAAAATACTATGCCGTTTTCTTTGCTGAAGCCTGCGGGCGGCTTGATGCAATAAAGCCTTCAGTGAAACTTGTATCTATATGATGAATATCGGATCGAAATACTATGGATACCATTATCTTCTTGCCCCTCAAGTAAACACCCAAAAGCATATGCCGGCAAAACCGGCCGAGCAGACTGTTACCAGTTTTGCTTTCTCAACGAGAGAACCTTCCTGCCAGTAACGGCTTATAGCCGCTATATAAATCGCTTTCCTGCCCTGCAGATAGCTGTAGAACCGTGGCGCCGCGCGCCATAAGCGATAGAGTGCGAACGCGATCCCTGCCAGAATCAGATAAAACACGACGATCTGACTCTGCCGGCGCGTGGCATGAAAAACATGCTCGATCAACTCTTCGAGCCCAAGCTCGAACCATTCGAACGCGATATGGAGAAACACAAGCAACGAGTGCAACAGCACATCATAAGTACTGATCAAGACCCCGATCAGAGCCGCCTGCACGATAATTTTCTGATGAGCTTTCAACATCATGCCTCATCCTCAGGATTTCGTAAACATCGGAGTAACTCCGCATTTTTTCGGCCTCGAAGTCCTCCTGCCCAAAAGACCGGAAGCAGTCTGACAGAGGCTCGCGCCGCCGTTACCATCCTTCCTGAACCCTATTCGCAGCCTGAATATCCCCTTCCGAAAAAGGTGCTGGGCCTTTAACCCAGATTACGCATGACGCGTCCGAATATGAGTTCGATTGTATTGGCGCGACCTTTCAGGGACCTTTCAACGCTTAAGCCTTATTTAATCTCGCTTGCGGCAGGCCAGGGCCGGAAACAACCTATGGCCGTGCATCCCGTCCATAGAAGACGGCCTTTGCTTGACCTGCGGCAGGACTGGGAACAGCCTGCCGCAGGATCGGTCAACTTGCCGCTTTTGAATCGATCACGGCTTGCATGCGCCCTTTCTTCAAAACCGGGGCGGCTTTCAAGTCAGGCTTGGCCTGGCTTTTTCCTTTGCCTTTCGAATCCTTGCTCAGCACTGCATCCGGCTTAGGCTCGGCCTGAATTTTTCCCTTGCCTTCCAGATCCAAAGCCTCGACCTTGATGTTATTGTCCTGGGCGCTGAGCATAAAGTCGTGAATGGTTTCGAGAATATCGTGATCGATAAACTGCGTTTTCGAGCCGTCAATCAGCACCGTACTGTTTTCCTCGATCTGATCGAAGTATTGTCTAAGCCGGGCACGATTTAAAAAAGTGACGTCTTTGTTCAGGCTGAGAACATAACGATCATCGGTTTTAGTCAGCGAAATGGCGGCATGGTAATTGGCCCGAACCACATAGTAAAGGCCGACCGCTATACCCACTCCGATGCCTTTTAACAAGTCCGTCGCCAGAATCGCCACAATCGTTACCACGAACGGCACCAATTGGCTCCAGCCCTTATGGAAAAACTCGACGAAGATTTTCGGCTTGGCCAGTTTATAACCGGTTTGCAGCAATATCGCCGCCAGACAGGACAACGGAATATTGTTGAGAAAGCGCGCGAAAAACATCACGCTGAGCAGCAGAAACAAGCCATGCGTGAAACTCGACACTTTGGTCTGTCCGCCGGCATTGATGTTGGCAGCACTACGCACGATGACAGCCGTGATAGGTATACCGCCAATCAAGCCGCTGACCATATTGCCGATACCCTGAGCCTTCAATTCGCGATTGGTCGGCGCCACGCGTTTGAGCGGGTCCATTTTATCGGCCGCTTCGAGGCTCAGCAGGGTTTCAAGACTGGCGATGATCGCAATCGTCAAAGCCACCGTATAAATTTCGGGCTTAGCCAGAAAACTGAAATCGGGAAAGGTGAACAGATTGAGAAAATCTTCCGGTCTTTCCGTGACCGGCAGCGAGACCAGATGCTTGCTGGAGATCGCCCATTCCGGCGCCATGCGTAAGGCCATCATATTGTAAATGATGCCCCAAGCAACGACCAGCAGCGCACCGGGGATCAGCCGGAATAAGGCCACCCGCTTGACAAAGCTGCTCTCCCATATCGCCAGGATCAGCAGCGACACGAAGCTGACGACGGCGGCGCCGGGCGAAATCGCCTTTAACGCGCCCATCATGGATTGGGCAGTCTCCCGGACAGTTTCGCCGATATACACTTCGTCGAGTTCAAAACTGGCGTCATAACCTATGGCGTGGGGAATCTGTTTCATGATCAGAATCAAACCGATTGCGGCCAGCATGCCTTCAATGACTGCCGAGGGAAAATAAGCGCCGATCGCGCCGGCCCTGAGAAAGCCCAGTATGAGCTGAAGCATGCCCGCCAGCACGACGGCGACCAGAAAGCCCTGAAAACTGCCCAAATGATCGATGGCATTGAACACGATCACGGTCAGGCCCGCGGCCGGTCCGGAAACGCTGAGTTGGGAACCGCTCGCCCAGGCGATGACCAGCCCGCCGACCATGCCCGCGATCAGCCCGGAAAACAATGGCGCGCCGGATGCCAGCGCCACGCCCAGACAAAGCGGCAAGGCGACCAGAAACACGACCAGCCCGGCCGGTATATCGTGATGCAGATGCTTTAAATAATAACTGAGATGCTTGTGAATCATATGCCCGCTCCTATGCTGGAGTTGTATTTAGTTTTATATCGAATCCTGGTCTGCACTTTATATTGAATCCTGGTCTGAACCCGCTGGACTTATCCAAATCAGCCGTCCGCTGTAATTGTCAGTCTTATAAATCATCAAGGCTTTATCACCATGAAAGTCGTGTGGACAGCCCGGATCAGGGTTGCCGTTGTGCTGCCGATGGGCTGATGGTCAAGCCCGGTCCGCCCTATCGCCGCCATAACGACCAGGTTGTAATGCTGCCCGATGATATGTTCGCGAATCGCGTTGTGAGCCGAGTCGGCGCCATGGACGACAAAACATTTCGAATTGCCGGCAAGATCCGGCAGATGCCGTTCGGCGATTTCATGCAGTTTTTCCAGCCGTTCCTGTTTCTGCTGCTCGAATTGTTCAGGATTGTGCAAGTCGCCGCACAAGGCATGGAACAAATGCACTTCGGCGCCGGAAGCCTGCGCGATATCCTGCGCGTAAGGCAGCGCCGCCAGGGAATTCGAAGAAAAATCGGTAGGGACAAGAATTTTACGGAAGGGCGTAAAGCCGGATTCGTCCTCTACGATGACAATGGGTCGATTGCCGAAACGGAGCACTTTTTCGGCCACCGAGCCCATTAACATGCGCATGAAGCCGGTTCTGCCGTGGCTGCTCATGACGATCATGTCAAACCGGCTGGATGCCTCAACGATAGCCTGAGCCGGTTTGCGGTCCTGCGCGGCGACACTGTCATCCAGAATGCCGTTGTCCACCGACTCCAGGGCGAACTGCCGGAGTTTGGCCTTTATGGCCTGCTCGATAGTAGCCGGATCGCCATTGGCGTGAAAACTGTCGACGTCATAGTGAAAACCGTCCATGTTCGAATACAGATCATAGGCATGAAATGGTGAGATCCGGCCTTTATAGATGCGCGCCAATTCCTGAGCGACGGGCAGCGCTTTACGGCTAAAATCTGAAAAATCGACAGGGACAAGAATTTTTAGTCCTTTGTTCATGTATGAACTCCAAAACTATGGTTGGAAAATTAAAAAATCGGCTTCAGCAGTTCCGCGCCTGCAGATAAATTTTTTCTCTCGCATCACTCGCCCACAAGCAAAAAAAGTGCTACCAACGCCTTATGATTCATCAGCATATCGGCCAGACTAATATTCCTGGGCCGCTTGTGCAGAGTAAGCGGCCGTTGGCAGCATGAGGGGGCAATGATTGAGGAGAACGATTTTTTCATAGCGCAAATAATGCTACCGCTTAAGCGGGTCGCTGGCAGTATATCCAGGTTCAGACTTGCAAAGCCCAAGCCGTCAATCATCTTCGGCTGGAAACAAATTTCATTGCCGGTAACGCCATGTCCGCCTCGTGATAATCGTATTTAAAAATCGGATCAATTTCGGTATCGGGATAAAGCGTAACCAGCGGCTTCAGCAAGCCATCGTCCAGGCCATAGACCCATCCGTGCAAGGTGGGCCGGTTTTCTTCATGCCAGGCTTGCTGGATGATCGAGGTATGGGCCAGCGTCTGCACCTGTTCCTGAATATTCAGCTCAACCAACCGGTTCACTCGCGCTTCTTCAGTCGGCAATGCATCGATTTCAGCCCTGTTGAGGCGATAAACATCCTTGATATGCATGAGCCATTTATTGGTAAGGACCAGTTGAGAACTTTGTCTGCCCAAAGCGGCCTTGATGCCGCCGCAGCCATAATGCCCGCAAACGATGATATGTTTGACTTTCAGCACGGTGACCGCATATTGCAGCACGCTCAGGCAGTTGAAATCGGTTGAAATCATCTGGTTGGCGATGTTGCGATGAATAAACATCTCGCCAGGCTGCGCATTGACGATAATTTCCGCCGGCACCCGACTATCGGAACAACCGATCCAGAGAAACTCCGGTTTCTGCGTTTTAGCCAACTGGGCAAAGAACTCCGGGTCATGCGCTTTCTTTTCCCGGGCCCAGGCTTTATTTTCACTTAATAATTTTTCAAATGATTTCATAGCGATTCCCTTAAATATTGACCATGAGAGCGTAATCAATAATTAATGTTATGCTTTCAACTTTATAGAAAAGGCGATTAGCGCCTTAACAATTTCGATTCGAAATTATTTTATGCGCATAACCTTTCAAGAACCTTTCACATGAATTTGAATGTATGAAAATTTTATTGATTGAAGACGATGCAGTTTTGGCGGATGGATTAATGCATACGTTAAGCGCCAATGGCTATTCGGTCACCTGCGCCACTACAGGTGGCTACGCCGAGCAACTGTTATTGTCGCAAGGCTTCGATTTAATCGTACTGGATCTGGGGCTGCCGGATGTGGATGGACTGCAATTGCTGCGCAGGTTCAGGCTGCGCAAGATACCTTTACCGATTTTGATCCTGACCGCTCGAGACGGCATCAATGACAGAATCGAAGGCATCGAACAGGGCGCTGACGACTACATGACCAAACCGTTTGAACTGCGGGAATTTGAAGCGCGCGTTCGCGCTCTGATACGGCGCTGCTATGGCGGCTTTCGCAACGATATTGTTATCGGCAGGCTGGCGCTGGACACGCAAAACCACCAGGTACTGGCCGATGGCCAATCGATGCAACTGTCGGCTCGTGAATACGGCGTTCTGGAAATATTGCTGATACAGGCTGGCAAAGTCGTCAGTAAAGACCGTATCGCTCAGCGCCTGTCGGCTGACGGGGAGGCGCTCGCCGACAATGCCATCGAAGTCTATGTCCATCGCGTCAGAAAACGCATAGAGCCGTACGATGCCGTGATCCGGACAGTGCGCGGGCTGGGCTACTTGCTGGAGACGGCCGATGACTAAAGTCAGAAGCCTCAAAACTGAAATTCTATTCCGGCTGATCATCCCGCTCATTTGCTTTGTCGCGATCGAGAGCGTGCTTTCCTACTTTGTTACGCTGCACTATGTCAATGAAACCTACGACCGCTGGCTGCTGGACTCGGCCCGGTCATTGACTCAGGAAATCAAGGTCAAAGACGGCAAGATACGGGTGGAACTGCCGCCCGCCGCGCTGGAAATTTTCAAATGGGACGAGTTCGATAAAACCTTTTTCAAAATCATATCCTCCGAACAAGGCATGATCGTCGGAGACAGTTTTGTACCGGAATCATTTGATCCGGGCGCGAACTGGTCGCATCCGGTCTTTTTTGAGGACGAAGTTCGCGGAGAGCCGGTGCGGGTCGTATCCATGCTGATCATTCGCGATGAGACGCCGGAGAAAATTTTTGTCCATGTCGCCGAAACGGTGAATAAGCGACGGTACATGATGATCGATATTTTGCTCGCCGACCTGGTTCCGCAGCTTATCCTGACATTGTTTACCGGCATTTATCTGCTGAGAGGATTAAAGCGAGGCCTGAAGCCTTTGCATACGCTGGCCGATGAAATCGCCCAACGCTCGCCGCGTGATCTGAGCCCTATCGCTGAAACGCACGTTTTTCTCGAAGTCCGCACCCTGACCGATACCATCAATGACTTGCTGGCCCGCTTGTCGGCAGCTATCGCCGCCCAGCAGCGGTTCGTCGCCAATGCCGCCCACCAATTGCGCACGCCGCTGGCCGGCCTGAAGCTGCAGGCTGAGCGCGCACTGCGCGAACAGGATCTGCCGGCCATGAAGCCGGCGCTGCAGCAAATGCAAAATTCCGCCGACCGCGCATCTCATACGATTACGCAATTGCTGGTGCTGGCGAAATCGGGCCCCATCGACGGCATGAATGAGCTAAAACCGGTCAATCTGGATGCTCTGGTCAAGGACACCTGCATAGACTGGGCGCCCAAAGCGCTGCAGCGAGAGATAGAACTCAGCTTCGAAGGCCCGAAACAGCCCGTATACGTGCGCGGCGATGAGGTATTGCTGCGGGAATTGCTGGGCAATCTGCTCGATAATGCTATTGTGTATGGCAAAAAACACGGCAATATTATCGTCAAACTGAAACGCTTTCCCACACCCAGCCTGATTGTCGAGGATGATGGTCCCGGTATTCCCGACCTTGAGCGGGATAAAATTTTCGAACGCTTTTACCGCATACCGGGCAGTTCAGGCAACGGCTGCGGATTGGGTTTAGCGATCGTCAAGGAAATTGCCGATCTGCATAAAGCCCGGCTCGAGCTTAGCCTTATCAGCGCCGCAGGGGGTACGCGCGTTACTGTTTCATTTGGCAATCTTGCTACGAATCCAAAACCATGAAGTCAGAACAGTCGGCTTGACGTATAATATCGAGACCAAACTAAAAGCAGTTTCCATTATCCATTTATTTTTCTATAGAACAATAACTTGATGTGACAAGCACAGGGATTACAGATGATTTCATACCATAAACTAAAAATCATCTTACTTTGGACCATGCTGGGCATTGTTGTTTTAATCCCCGACACAGTGTTCGGCTTACTGCTTGAAGCATCTCATGCCTTCTTCGAGGTGCTTGAAGAGGGGTTCGATCTGGTGGTCGAGCATATCTTTCATACCAGCACCCATGAAACACAGATCATCGTATTTTATTTGCTGTTTTCGCTGATCTGTTATGGCCTTTACAAGCTGTGGCGTCTCTCACAACGTTGGTACAACGCATTCAGGATCACCTGGTCGCAGCAAAAAGCCAATGCCTGGCTTTATTGGCAAGAATCCTCTCTGCTAAAAAAGATCGAAATAGTGGCAATTGGCCTGGCCGCCGCCATCTTCCTGATCTTCTGGCACACGATGATGTAAACCTGTCCGGGCCGCAAGAAGCTTATCCGTTCAACCGGCGGAAATGCAGCTTTGCCACGATGCGCAAACTGGCGAATAACAGCATGACCGCAGCCATATAGGCCGCTGCCACACCAAGAGAGCCAAGGTGAGCTCCCAGCACGAAACTCAATGTCACCATTACTATCATTGCAACCAGAGTCAGGCTTAATACAATACGATGCAAGCCCATAAACTGCAGATAATAAGGCACATCGGCAAACAGGGCGCTGAAGCAGGCACCGGAAGCAATAAGCAGCATAGGATGATAACCGGCGCTGAACTGCTCGCCGAACAAATCCAGTATTGATCGTCCCGCGAAGATCAAAATGGCCAGCAAGGCGAGAATCAGGCTGCCGACCGCTAAAGTTCTCTGCGTCATGAGAGCCTGTATCGCCCGTTTGTCGCCCCGGCCTATCAGTACGACCATCATGGGCAGATAGTAACGATTGGTTGAAGTCCCTATCAGGGAAATAAAACCGCCGGTCTGGGCGGCCACGGCATAGATGCCAACCTCCAGGCCGGAAGGAAAGAGTATTTCCAGAATGATGACGCCGCCGCTGGTCATAACGGTCAGCATCAGACTGCTCATAACCAGCGGCAAAGAGCCCCTAAGCCATTTTCTGCCTTGCATGAGCGGCACTATTTTCTTAATGCCTGCCGGCATCAACAGCTTGGCTATGGTCCACATAACAGCCAATGTCATCGTCCAGGCACCGCCGAAACAAAGCACGGCAGCTAAAGCGGATACGTTGACAGGGCTGATTGACAAGCCAATCAGCAGCACAAGATAAATCGCCGGCAGAAACAACCTGTAGACCGCGACGCTGAGCAGCTGCGCGCCATGCGCGGCAATGACTTCAACCAGAAACAGCGTCACGGCGATGATCGGCAAAAACGCCGCGAAGGTGACAATAACGACGCGTGTTGCGTCCTGGTTCAGCGCCCAGAAAGCTTCAAGGCTGACGCCCAGCATCGCCGCCAACAGCAGGCTGAAAGCGCTGATGCCGCGCAAAGCAAACAACCAGAAACCGTGAAACCTCTGCCAATCCTCACGGTCACGCAACAGAGCGACTGCGCGCAAGGCATATTTCTCTAAGCCCAAAGTCGCCAGGGTCGACAGCAACGTTACCACCGACACAGCCACGTTGTAACCGTCAAACTCGCCAACACTGAGCCATCGCGCCAGCAACATATTGGCCAGATACATCAGGCCGTAATTGGCCAGTGCCAGTACAAACAATTCCAGTGAGCGAAAACTATTCACGTGCAGGTCTAAGTGGTAATCCATTAACGCTAATTTTCAAGTAGTGCCATGCCTGGCAAGGCCAGCGGCGGTTTAAGCCGCTGTTCAACCTGCACTGATGGCTGGACAGCGGCCGTGATTATCAAGGGCGGGCGTCTGGCGCTGTCCTGACTATTTTAAAAGCGGCAACGGTGCCGTTCATTTCATTGGCTGTAAGTAAATAATGATCCTCACCGAGCATGAAATGCGCGATGCCTTCGGGCGACTTGATGTCTTCGCCCGGAATCTTGCCTAATGCCTCGACTTTCGGATGTTCGGGATCGGCTAAGGAAATCAGCATGACCGCTCCCCCTCTCTCCATGCCGACCGCAACCCAGGGCGTACCCTCAATATCAAAGGAAACCAGCATTTCCGGCTCGGCGCCTTTCCGGCCGCTTTGACTGTCGAGATAGAGATGGTGCGCAAAAGCCATCTCGTCTAGCTGATTGCCCGTATCGCCGACAAACTTTCCCGTCTTGGTATTGAAGACGCTGATGGTCCGGCCGCCGCTCAATGTCTGGCCTTCGGCTTTGGCTGATGTTTCCGTATCGCCTTCATCCGCTGTCACAAAAAAGCGCCCGTCCTTAGTTAAAGCAATGCCATCGGGTTCCCGCAAGGCGGTAATGGATTGGTCGAACTGCACCCAGCCGTCATTCTTTAAGTCAGCCTTATGTGCCGTGACGCCCATATTGTAATAACCCATGACCTTTTCGTTGATCAAATTGACGACAGCGACCTCATTGGTTTCCTGTAGTGTTACAAAAGCCCAGCTTGCATCGGGTGAGATAGCGATATATTCGGGCTCCAGCAAAGTAGGCGCATGGCCGACTATCGGGATCAATATTTTGCGCTCGCCTTTGGCCTCGTTACCAAAAACCTCAGACTCTTCAAAGCGGCCCAGGCTGACTTTTTTATCCTTGATCACGCCATTGCCGTCAAAATCCATCTGTTTGCTGATTTTTCCATCGCCATTCCAGTCGACTTCCACCTCCAGATAATGACCTTGCTCTTCGATGACAAAACCTTCACGAGCGGTTACATCAGCCAACTTCAGATTATTATTGGCTTCGACCTGGCCGTTCTGGTCCAGGTGGATGATAGAAACGCTGCCTCGGGCTTTGAAAAACTGTTTCTTCTGCTGATCAAACCAGAAATCCTCGCCCTCATTGGCGACCATAACCAAACGGCCATCGGATGACATAACTACCGCGTCCGAACCGAAGCCGGTCTCAACCTTATCAATCAACTCACCCGTTGAAGCAGAACGGATTTCCAGCCGGCCGCGCTTGATACCCGCATCAACGACCCCCGCGAACAGATCGAGTGACGGGTGAAAAGCTACGGAAGTAAACTCCTCGCCCTGGCCTAGCCCTAATGAAAAACGGGCTATCCTGCGCAATTTCTCAGGCTTACTGATATCGAGTACATCGACTTCGCCGGTCTCAAAATTGCTGAGCACCGCGCGCAGTGTAGACTGTTGGACACTGACAATCTCGGTGCCTTTTTCGTAGCCTGAGTAATAAAGTGAGACAGATTCCAGATCCCACTTGGCCGGTACAACCGGTGCCGATACACAAGCGAACAATAAAAGAGTGGAAACCAGGGTAATAATGCTAAAAATTTTCAACGACAACCTCATGGGAAAACCAGACTAAATAGCGGGTATTTTAACCGCTAGCCAGACTTGTTCCTAAACAGATGAAATTTTGTATAAAAAAAAAGCTGCCCTCATAAAAGGGCAGCTTCGTAAGGAGCCTAATTTTACAACAATTTAGAAGGGAACTGACTTTACAGTAATTTAGAACGATCCTGATACTCTGGCCTATTTTTAATACGCCAACTGGGCACGTAAGGTAAATGTATCATTATTATCCGGATCGGCACCTGTAGGTGTAACAACAGCAGTATCAGTTGCGTTAAATGCTCTGATCCAATCAGCCATTAAGCGCACATTGCTGTTAAAGTACCAGTTCAAAGCAACAGTAACATTAGACAACTCACCACCATGGAAACTTCCATCGTTTAAGTCAACAGTAGAGTAACGTGTCGCAAGTTCCCATGCACCCCAAGTGCCGTTTTTAAAACTGAAAGGTTTAGCGGGGTCCACTTTATAAAATTTGCCGGCTTTGTACTTGCGTGATTCGCCTGTTATTGTCCAGGCTGCATCTACATACCAGCCATCAAGTTCCAGATTGCTGCCCTTATCTTTGCGATCAAGCCAGGTACGTGTGTATTCCGCACCCATTGAGAACGGCCCATAAAGTCCAGAAGCTTCCAATCCCAACATTTTGATGTTATTAACATTTTTGACGGGCGCTTCTAGCAAGAACAGATTAGACATATGGTCAGTTTCATATTCATACACTAATCCTTTATCCATAACCTGATCAGCAGCATTAGGTGCTCTGTAGTTACCCGCAACACCTAAATGCACTACTTTCGTTTTCTCTTCAATCGGCGCGTAAGTGGCTCGTCCGGAAACGCTCCAGCCCTCATCGGCTTTACCATTGTTTTTATTGGCGGCAATCGTGTCACCAAATATACCGAGTTGAGCCGACCAATTCTTTTGGTTGTCTGGCGTTTGGAGATTCAAACCGATCGCACGATCAACAACCGGACCGTTTAATACGTTCATTAAGGAACGTTCGGTGAACATCAAGTCATTGGAACTTTCCAACAATTCACGGCTGAAGTTTTGTTTCTGTTGACCGCCGGTGACTGTCATGAAATTTAAACCGGTATATTGCAAAAACAAGTCTTTCATGGAGACATTGTTATCAGCAAAATCCGCTACGGTCTTAAAGTTCCAATCCTTGAAGAAAGTACCATTGAAATCTATACGGGCTCGACGAAACTCTGTGCCATCATTGGCCTCGACATGCTCGCCAGCCTTCTCTCCTCCAGCAAAAACATAGTTGTCATCGTCAGTGTAATTCGCATCGGCCTGAATACGACCGCCCAATTTGAATTTGAAATCTTTATCCGCTGTTTCGAAGTGCAAGCCTTTGTTATCCAGTTTGACTTTAACTTTCTCAGCTTCCTTCATATGCTCATCCAGAGCCTTGAGTTCGTTGTTTTTTAATGCCAGATCATTGCGAATTTCTTCTAGCTCTGCCTTTTGCTTGGAAGCCTCTTCCACTTTTTCGAAAGTCCCTAACTTGACACGGTTAGGACCAGGTTGAGCGAAAATCTGTTGTGTATCTTGATCGACATACAGATCAATAGCAAAAGCGGCAGATGACATGCCCGCCCCCAGAACGGCCGTCACTGCCAAGGTAAGTCTAGAGAATTTCATTATTGCTCTCATTGTTATAGGAAATTGAAGGCGCAAGAATAGGGCAGCGACGTGACAGCTTCATGACGGTTTTATTACAGTTTTGTTACAACACAGCTATGTAAGGGTTGCCTGACAAATTCTTGATAACTAAAGGCACTGATCCCCGCCTTCATTCAGTATGTCTCAATCAATCTCCGGCATTTTCGTCTCTATTGTCACTGTCATCTATCGCTCAAAATCAATCCGAAAGGTTGCCAATCGGCAGTCATTCAATGCTTACAAAGAAAGCCAGGCAGAAGCAACTATTTATCTAAATAAGAATGATTTGTAATAACATAAATATTTACCCTATACTTTGCTCATCGATAATTTAGCGACGGAATGGATATAACAATGAATAACAAATCGTTTTTTAAAGGCGGCGCCCTAACCACGCTGATTGCATTTAGCGCATCGGCCAACGCGCTGGAAAAACCGCAAACCATGGAAGACATGTGGAAGATCATTCAGGAACAGCAGAAACAGATCGATTCGATGAAAGCGCAGATGACTGCCTCGCCGCAACCGGCCAAGTCCGCGTCCGCGACTGCGGACGGCAATGTCAAGAGCCTGGAGCGCAAAACCGATGTGCTGAGCAAAGAAGTCGAGAAACTGCGCACCGAACTGGTGATTCCTGAGGAACCGAAATATAAGAGCGCCTATGGCCTGGGCCCTGCGGCATCCAAGGTCTATCAGGTCGGCAAGGGCCTGTCGATCGGCGGTTATGGCGAAGCCAATTACCAGGCCATCGTCGGCAATGAAAAAGGCAAGAAAGACAACGCCGATTTTGAACGCCTCGTGTTATATGCCGGTTATAAGTTTACCGACAGCATCCTGTTCAACAGTGAGATCGAGTTTGAGCATGGCTCAACAGACGATGGCGGTTCAGTCTCGGTTGAATTCGCAGCGCTGGATTTCTTTATCGATCCGATGGCCAACATACGCGCCGGTATGGTGCTCCTGCCGATGGGCTTCATCAACACGATACATGAGCCTCCCTTTTACTTCGGCAACAACCGTCCTGAAGTGGAAAGACAGATCATTCCCAGCACCTGGCGCGAAATCGGCGTCGGCCTGTTCGGTGAAATACTGCCTAACCTGACCTATACAGCTTATGTCGTCAACGGCCTGAATGCGGCTGATTTCACTTCGGACGGCATCCGTTCCGGCCGGCAGAAAGGCAGCCAGGCCAAGGCCGAGGATCTGGCGTTTGTCGGACGCGTGGACTATGCGCCCGAAGCCTTGCCGGGGCTGTCAGTCGGCGGCTCGGCCTACGCCGGCAATTCCGGCCAGAACCAGGATTTTGGCGGCCAGCAGGTCGATGCCTTCACGCAACTGTATGAAGCGCACGTGCAATGGAAATACCGCGGCCTGGAATTCCGCACACTCGGCTCATGGGGTCATATCGACGATGCGGACGTGCTCAGCGCCGCCAAAGGCCAGACGATCGGCTCATCGAACTACGGCTGGTACACCGAAGTCGGCTACGACGTCCTGCCGCTCCTGGTCAAGGATACGACCCAGTATCTGGCGCCGTTCTTCCGTTATGAGCAATTCGATACGATTGCCGGTACGCCGACCGGATTCCTTGACGACGAAACCAAAGACCGTCAGATCTATCAGTTCGGCCTGAACTACAAGCCGATTCCGAACGTCGTGATCAAGGCCGATTACCGCAATTTCACGGCCAAAAAAGGCAATCTGCCTGACGACTTCAACTTAGGTCTGGGCTTCATTTTCTAAAGAGGAATCACTGGCGGGGTAATCAGGCTCGCCTCGCCATGCTGTCCGGCCGGAATTTTGTTAAGATACCCGTCCTTTAACGTATTCAACGACTTTCGGCCCGGTACTGGAGAACTCAATGAAAGTAATCAGAAAAGGCGTGTGGTGCATGCTCCTGCTCATGCTGGTAGCAGTTGCCACACCAGGTTTTGCCAAGATTTTCTACAGCAAGAACGAAGCCATGGAACTGGCATTCGGCAAGAGCGCGCAAGTGGAACAGTTATCGCTGTTTCCCGACGAGCAGGAAGCGGCCAAAATCGAGCAGCTTTCACGCAGCAAACTGGAATCGGGCTTATATACGTTTTATGTCGGCAAGGAGCAGGACAAGCTACTGGGCTATGCAGCGATTGAAACGGGCACGGTCAGAACCAAGCCCGAAACTTTAATGATCGTGCTGACGCCGGACGGTGCTGTCAGCAATGTCGTTACCCTGGCCTTCCACGAACCGCCCGAATACCAGCCGCCCGAACGCTGGTATGAGCAATTGAAAAACCGCCTGCTGCCCGACCAGGATTTCAATAAAGGCGTGCAGGGCATTTCCGGCGCCACACTGAGCACAAGAGCCGCACTGGACAAGGTCCGCCGCGTACTGGCGGTTTATGAGGTCATGATCAAAGACAAGAGTAAAGACTGATGCGATACTTCGTCACCGGCGAACAACAGCGCAAAGCCCTGCTGAATGCGCTGGTCCTGATGTTTTTGGGCTATATCGTCCTGCTGTGGGTGAGCAACGGGCTGATGTACTTTCACCGCATGAGCCTCACGCCCGAATCGGTCATTGTCTATTACTTGGGCTCGGAGGAGCAGTTCACCCAGCCGAGAAGCTATGAAGGCATGCTGGAAGTGTCGCATTTCCACCTGTTTTCGATGGGCATGCTGGCCGTAACGCTGACGCACCTGATGCTGATGACCGACTTTTCGGTACGGCTGAAAATCTGGCTCAGCGGCTTGGTTTATGCATCGGCGATAGCCGATGAGGCCGGCGGCTGGCTGGTCCGGTTCGGCCACCCTTTGTTCGCCTATTTCAAGATCGGCGCCTTTGTGCTGCTGGAATGTTCCCTGGCGGCGCTGCTGTTTGTCGTCATTACGGCCATGATACGCGCCCGGGCCCGCATCAAGCAGAGCGGTTCCGAACAGGCGGGCTAGCGTCCGCCTCCACGATTAAAACCGGTGAACCCTTGCCGCCTTCTTAAGTCACAGAACAAAATAGAGCGTTAAGCTCACAGATTACTCCTCAAGTACTGATGCTTAACGGAGGCGGTATGAAAGCAAATATCGGTTTAGTCGGCCTGGCGGTCATGGGACAGAATCTGGTCCTCAACATGAACGACCACGGCTTCAAAGTTGCGGTCTACAACCGCACGACCAGCAAGGTGGACGAGTTTCTGGAAGGGCCGGCCAAGGATACCGCCGTTATCGGCACGCACTCGCTCGAAGAACTGGTCAACAGCCTCGATACGCCGCGCATCATCATGCTGATGGTCAAAGCCGGCAGCGTAGTCGATCAGTACATCAACGACCTGCTGCCGCTATTGTCTCACGACGACATCATCATCGACGGCGGCAATTCGCTGTTCACCGACACCCATCGCCGCACGCAAGCCCTGAAAGAAAAAGGCATCCTCTATATCGGCACCGGTGTATCGGGCGGCGAAGAAGGCGCGCGGCACGGCCCGTCCATCATGCCCGGCGGCAACAAGGCGGCCTGGCCCAGAGTCAAGCCGATCCTGCAGGCCATCAGCGCGCAAGTGGAAGGCCAGCCCTGCTGCGAGTGGGTCGGCGACAACGGCGCCGGCCACTACGTCAAAATGGTGCATAACGGCATTGAATACGGCGACATACAGTTGATCGGCGAAGCCTATCAGCTATTGTCCGAAGGGCTGGGGCTGACAGCCGACGAACTGCATACGCTGTTCTCCGTATGGAATCAGGGCGAGCTCAGTTCTTATCTGATCGAGATCACGGCCGACATTTTTGCCTACAAAGACGAAGACGGCCAGCCGCTGGTCAACAACATTCTCGATGCGGCCGGCCAGAAAGGCACCGGCAAATGGACCGGCATCAATGCCTTGGAGCTCGGCATTCCGTTGACGCTGATCGTCGAATCGGTATTCGCGCGTTCGCTGTCGGCGCAAAAGGAGGAGCGCGTCCAAGCCGCACGGCTCCTGCCCAAACATGCCCATACCTTCAGCGGCGACCGGCATGCCATGATCAATGCCATCCGCCAAGCGCTGTACGCCTCCAAGATCATTTCCTATGCGCAAGGCTTTCGCCTGATGCGCGAAGCCTCGCACGAATACCAAATGGCGCTGAACTATGGCGAAATTGCCCTGATGTGGCGCGGCGGCTGCATCATCCGCAGCCGCTTTCTGAATGACATCAAGCACGCCTTCGATACCAACCCTGACCTGGTCAGCCTGCTGCTGGATGATTTCTTCATCGATGCCATCAAGCAAGCCGATCAGGGCTGGCGCCAGGCCATCATGCTGGGTATCGAACTGGGCATCCCGACCCCGGCGTTTTCGGCTGCGCTGTCCTACTACGACGGCTATCGCACGGAACGGCTGCCGGCCAACCTGCTGCAGGCGCAGCGCGATTATTTCGGCGCGCATACTTATGAACGCGTAGACCACCCGCGCGGGCAGTTCTTCCATACCGACTGGACCGGGCGCGGCGGCAAGACCTCGGCGTCAACCTATACTGTTTAACAGGCATCATGAGCACAGAACCCTGCACCTACGTCATTTTCGGAGCGACCGGCAATCTGTCGCGGATCAAGCTGATGCCGGCCCTCTATCATCTCGATGCCGAAAAACGCCTGCCCGAAGGCACGCGCATTCTGGGCATCGGGCGCCGGGATTGGGATCAAGCCCGATGGCAAGCCGAAGTTAGAGCGATGATTCAGGCCAAGACTAGCGAGGGCATCGACGAAGCCGTTTTTCAGCGCTTCAGCGCCCGCCTTTATTTTCATAAAGGCGATATCCGGCAGGAAGCCTATTATGCGGAACTGGCTGAACGGCTCGACTCCGGCCAGTTTCCGCGCAATGTGGCGTTTTACCTGGCCGTCAGCCCGGCCGACTTCGGCATCGTGATGGAACAGCTGAGCCATCACCGCCTGTTCGACGAGGAAGACGGCTGGCGGCGCGCGATCATCGAAAAACCGTTCGGTTACGACCTGGATAGCGCCCAATCGCTGCAAAAACGCATCAGCCATTACCTGCATGAAGAGCAGATTTACCGCATCGACCACTACCTGGGCAAAGGCACCGTGCAGAACGTGCTCGTGTTCCGGTTCGCCAATGTGTTGCTGGAACCGCTGTGGAACCGCAACTATATCGACCATGTCCAGATCACGCACGCCGAAGACATCGGCATCAACGGCCGCGGCGACTACTACAATACGGCCGGCGCCCTGCGCGACATGATCCAGAGTCATCTGCTGCAATTGCTGACGCTGGTCGCGATGGAGCCGCCCGCCTCCATGGAAGCCGAAGCCCTGCGCGATGAGAAAGTCAAAGTGCTGAAATCGATCCGGCCGATACCGAAAGAAGCCGTGCACGCGCATGCGTTCCGCGCCCAATACGCCAAAGGCAGCATCAACGGCGAAAAGGTCGCGGCTTACCTGCAGGAAGAACATATCCCGCCCGGCAGCGTTACCGAAACCTATGCCGCAATGAAGCTGTACATCGACAACTGGCGCTGGCGCGGCGTGCCGTTTTATCTGCGCACCGGCAAGCGCATGGCCAAGGCGCAATCGGTCATTTCGATCTGCTTTCGCCATCCGCCATTACAGTTTTTTCGCGGCACAGAAGTAAGCTGCAAGAATCCGAACTGGATATTGCTAGGGATACAACCGGAGGAACGCATCCGCATCGAGATGGCGATCAAGGAACCGGGGCTGGAAATGCGCACGCGCATGAGCTCGCTTGATGCCGGCTTTCGGCAGGAACATGAAACAAACCATGACGCTTATGAAGACCTGTTGCTGGATGTGCTGATCGGGGACCGGTCATTGTTCCTGCGCTTTGATGAAGTCGAATACGCCTGGCGCATCATCGACCCGATCCTGCAAACCTGGGCCACCGAGCGCGACTACATCGCCACCTATCCGGCCGGCTCCTGGGGACCGCCGGAGAGCCGCCGCCTGTTCGATAAAGAAGGGCAATTCTGGCGCAGTTCACTGACGCCTGAATGCAACTAGGCCGCTTTGAAGCTAGGCTCCGAAGCGGCCTGATTATATCAATGCTGCAGGGTACGCATTGCGTACCCTACACTCAGTGTTGAAGTGTTGGATGATAGACGTGAGCGGGCGGGCCATAGCCAAAATAAGCGGCCACCAATGCTGATAAGGCGTGCAGCCATACGTCATGACCGAAAATTGGCGCCAGACCAAACAGGGTACTGGTGGCCGGGATCATGCCGAGAATGGTGAGCAGACCATAAATAATGGTCACGCCGCGCGCAAATATCAGTGATTGATGGCTATCCTTTGCACTCATAATGCCCCAAGCGCCAATAGCCAAGTGCACGAGATTATGCGCCACGTTAACGGCAAACAATCCTAGAAACCAGCCATACCCGGTATCGATGGCAACCTTAGGCGCATTGATCGGCGGCGCCACCACAAGGCCCGGTATAAAGCCGAGTATGCCGACAATAACGAAAAGAATACCGTAATACAATGCAAATTTGTCCAGCCTCAGATCTCGCATGTTCATTTTTCACCTCCTGATTTAGTTGGGTTAAAAATATACAAGCGTCAGAGTCACTTCTCGCTTTAGTTGATAGAAAACCCACCGCCTACAAAATGCAACGATGAGCTAACATACCAATTAGACAGGACATCAGGGCAATCATTCAGTAAAAAACATATATTTTTACTAAAAAATCAGCAAGATAGGACGAGCTTAAGTTTGGCATAAACCCGGCATCAGACATTCTAAAATACCGGGTCTATCAACCTGACTTGCTCAGAAATCGATCTGGTCGAAGTTGGCAACCTGCCGGTGCTCGGCCTGCGCATCGGGGGCGCTGTCGCGCGTCAGCCAAATCGTTTTGAAACCGGCCGCGCGCGCGGCATCGAGCTCTTCCTTGATATCGGACAGAAACAAAATAGTGTCAGCCGGCAGACCCGATTGCGCGGCAATCTTCTCGTAAGAAGCCTGTTCGCGCTTGCCGCCGATATGCGTATCGAAATAACCGGAGAACAGCGGCGTCATATCGCCGAAGTCGCTATACCCGAACAGCAGCTTCTGTGCATAGACCGAACCGGATGAATAAACATATAAAGGAATACCCTCATCATGCCATTTCGTCAGGTTTTGGACTGCATCGCTGTAAACATGGCCGGTAAAATCGCCCTGCCGATAGCCCGCTTCCCAGATCAAGCCCTGCAGCGATTTCAACGGCGTAATTTTCCTGTCCTCGTCTATCCATTGGATAAACTGCTTGATCAACTGCGCGGTATCGAGGTCGGCGCCGACCTCGGCACGGGCATCATCCAGCAGGGCCTTAACATCGGCCTCATCGGCATGGCTGCGCACAAACTCGGCCAGGTGCGCGCGCGCATACGGAAACAGCACGTCCTTGACGAAAGACAGCGATGAGGTCGTGCCCTCGATATCGGTAACAATGGCTTTAATCATAGCACCGCCACATACTGGTCGTAGGTTGGAAAGTTTTTAGCGATATCGCTGCCGGTAAATTCGGCTACCCAGCCTTCCGGCGTCGTGAACAGACGGATGCATTTGAAATTCGGGTTTTCGCCCATGTCGAACCAATGCGTTGTGTTGGCAGGCACGCTGATCAAATCGCCCTGCTCGCACAGGACAGCATAGACTTTATCGCCGACATGCAGATAAAAAAGCCCGCTGCCTTCAATAAAGAAGCGCACTTCAAAATCGCTGTGCGTGTGTTCGGCAAGGAACTTTTGCCGGAATATGCCTTTTTCGGGATGATCCGGCCTTAAGCTGATCACATCGACGGACTGAAAACCGTACTGCTGCTTCAGGCGCTCGATCGAATCCTGATAGGCGGCTATTATAGCTTCGTTGCTGGCGTCGGCCGGCAGCTCGCCGTTGGCGCTCCAGCGCTCGAACTGCACGCCTATGGCATCGAGCTGGTCTTTGATGTCTGAAAAATCGGTATAGAGCCAGCCTTGCTCAGGGGCATTGTCGGCATAGATAGTTAATGCGCTCATGGTTTTCTAACTCCTTGCATGCGTAGTTCACACTCAAATAAAAATTCCAGGGCTTCGAGATGGCGCAGCGCCTCAGCGACGCTGCCGCCCCAGGTATAAAAGCCATGCCCGGCGATAACATAGGCCTGGATGGCACCGTGCATATCGAGATACTGCTCCACTTTGCCGGCTAGGCGCGCGATATTCTGGTCGTTGGCGAACACCGGGATCACCATCCGGGTCTCATGCGTATCGATGCCGCTGAAAGCTTTCAGCAGCTCATAATCTTCCAGCACGATTTCCTGGCCGAAAATGCGCGATGCCAGTGTTGCGTTGACCGAATGCGGATGCAGCACGGCCCGGACTTCGGGGAAGCGCCGATAAATGGAGGTGTGCAGCAGGGTTTCGGCCGACGGTTTCTTGCCGTCCAGCGCCTGGCCTTCGGCGTCGACCAGCATGATGTCATCGAGCTGCAAATGGCCCTTGTGCTTGCCGGAAACCGTCACAGCGATCGTGCCGTCGGACAGGCACGCGGAAAAGTTGCCGCTGGTGGCCGGCACCCAGCCCTTGTTGTCGATAAAGCGTCCGGCGTCGATCAGCTCTTTGGCCCTGGCAAAAAATTCTTCGGTATAAGTCATCGGTCAGTAAAAGACAGGATAATGAAAGCGGAAAGTTCAGATTTTAACATTTTTGCACGGCAATAATCTTATAGATACAAATTCATCAAGCAGGATAGAGTTTGCAGCCCTGCCCGTTTGTGAAGCATGTGCAGGCTCTACCCTACCATCCTTATAGATACAAATTCCCAAGGATGGATTATATTGATCAGGCCATTACTTCCCTGCGCGAGGACAGTCCGATGAAAAAAATCACCGTAGACCATGCGATAGTAGAACTGGACGGCGATGAAATGACACGCATCATCTGGCATTTCATCAAAGAGCAGCTGATTTTGCCTTATCTGGAGGTGCCGATCGAGTACTACGATCTCAGCATCGAGAATCGCGACAAGACCGATGATCAGATCACGGTCGATGCCGCACAGGCGATCAAAAAGCACGGCGTCGGCGTCAAGTGCGCGACCATCACGCCCGACGAAGCGCGCGTCAAGGAATTCGGCCTCAAGAAAATGTACAAATCGCCGAACGGCACGATCCGCAATATTCTGGACGGCACCGTTTTCCGCGAGCCGATCATCTGCAAAAACGTGCCGCGCCTGGTGCCGAACTGGACGCAGCCCATCTGCATCGGCCGTCATGCCTTCGGCGACCAGTACCGCGCCACCGACTTCGTCACGCACGGCCCCGGCAAGCTGACCGTCACCTTCACGCCCGATGACGGCAGCGCCGGGCAGACGCATGACGTTTACCATTTTGAGGGCGACGGCGTGGCGCTGGCCATGTTCAACACCGACGAGTCGATTGCCGGCTTCGCGCGCAGTTGCTTCAACGTCGCGCTCGACCGCGGCTGGCCGCTTTACCTGTCGACCAAGAACACGATTCTGAAAAAATACGACGGCCGCTTCAAGGACATCTTCGAGGAAATCTACCAGGCCGAATACCGGGACCGCTTCGCCGCGCAAGGCATCACCTACGAGCATAAACTGATCGACGACATGGTCGCCTCGGCCTTGAAATGGAGCGGCGCTTTCGTCTGGGCCTGCAAGAATTACGACGGCGACGTGCAGTCCGATACCGTGGCCCAGGGCTTCGGCTCGCTGGGCCTGATGACCTCGACGCTGGTCACGCCGGACGGCAAAACCATGGAAGCCGAAGCTGCGCACGGCACCGTCACGCGCCATTATCGCCTGCACCAGCAGGGGCTGCCGACCTCGACCAATCCCATCGCGTCGATTTACGCCTGGACGCGCGGCCTGACTTTCCGAGGCAAGCTTGACGGCAACCAGGCCCTGATCGATTTTTGCCGGACGCTGGAAAAGGTCTGCGTGGAAACGGTCGAGTCGGGACAGATGACCAAGGATTTGGCGCTGTGCATTCATGGCGATCAGCTTAATGAATCGCATTATCTGAACACTGAGGACTTTCTCGACACCTTGCGACGCAATCTGGAGAGCGGCTTAAAACAATGAATACAGCTATACTCTTGTGGGGCGAAACTTGTAGGGGCGAATCCATTCGCCCATGAGCTCCTGTTGTTGGCAGTCGCCTTTATGCCGGAATGGAAGACCATTGTAGGGCGACTTCGCCTAGAGCGCCTACTTTTGGCAGGTCGCCCATGGCGAATACCCAAAGGGCACAAGTGAATTCGCCCCTACATTTTTACTGCATATTATTTGGTTAATGAATAAGAAAACCCTCATTTTCATTCTGATCGCCATCGCCATTGGCGGTGCTTATTTTGCCTTGCGGAAGACCGAACCCGTTACGGTCAAAACGGCGGTAGTCGAGCGGGGCGAAGTCAGCGCCACAGTTTCCAATACCCGCGTCGGCACGATCAAGGCCTGCCGGCGCGCTTATCTGGCGCCTGCGACCGGCGGCCAGGTTGCGGAACTGCATGTCAAGGAAGGCGATAAAGTCAAACAAGGCCAATTGCTGATGGAAGTCTGGAACAAGGATCTGAAAGAGCAAGTGAAATTGCAGGAGGCCCAGATCAAGGAGAACCAGGCGACGGCCAAGCAGACCTGCCTGATGGCAGCCAGCGCCCAGCGCGAGGCCGATCGTTTGATCCGTCTGCAGCAAAAAAATCAGTTTGTGTCCGAAGAGCAGGTCGATATCAAGTCCACTGAAGCCAAAGCCAAGCACTCCGCCTGTGCCGCTGCCCATGAAGCCATCACCGTCAGCCGGGCCAATCTCGATTTCACACGCGCCTCCATTGACCGCACGCTCGTGCTGGCGCCTTTTGACGGCACCGTCGCCGAAATCAATGTCGAGCTGGGCGAATACGTCACGCCTTCGCCGCCCGGCATTCCGACCCTGCCGGCCATCGATCTGCTCGACGTCAGCTGTCTTTATGTCTCGGCGCCGATCGATGAAGTCGATGCGCCGAAAATAAAAACCGGCATGAAAGCCTGCGTATCGCTCGATGCCTTCGGCAGCGAGAAGCGCTGCTCGGGCACCGTCAGCCGCATCGCGCCGTATGTACAGGAGAAGGAAAAGCAGGCGCGCACGGTCGAAGTCGAAGTGAAGCTGACCGACCCGAAAGACCTTAACGATCTGCTGCCCGGCTACAGCGCCGATATTGAAGTGCTGCTGTCCGACAAGCGTCAGGCGCTCCGGGTCCCCGCCGAAGCGGTACTGGACGGAAACCGCGTCCTGGTCCTAAGAGATGACGGCGTGCTTGAGGAATGGACCTTCGAGCCAGGCCTGTCCAACTGGAATTATGTCGAAGTGCTGTCGGGTCTCAAGGCCGGAGACAAAGTCGTGCTGTCGGTAGGCCAGGAGGGCGTCAAGGCAGGCGCGCATGTGCGCGAACAGCCATGATCGAGCTGGAAAACATCCACCGCTACTTTCAGGTCGGCGAACAGACCGTCCACGCCCTCAACGACATCAATCTCACCATCGACAAGGGGGAATACGTGTCGGTCATGGGTCCGTCGGGCTCCGGCAAGTCGACGCTACTGAACGTCATCGCGCTGCTCGATCAGCCGTCATCGGGCCGCTACCGCCTGAACGGCCGCGACGTGACCCAGCTCAGCGATGACGAGCTGGCCAAGGTCCGGCGCGAGAACATCGGCTTCGTGTTCCAGTTTTTCCACCTGATCCCGCGCCTGACAGCCGCCGAGAATGTCGAAATGCCGATGATCCTGGCCGGCGTCCCTGCAAAAGAACGCAAACGGCGCGTAGCCGAGGCGCTGGCCGACGTCAATCTTCAAAACAGGGCGGACCACCGGCCGGACCAACTCTCGGGCGGACAGCTCCAGCGCATCGCCATCGCCCGCGCCATGATCATGCGTCCTGAAATCCTGCTGGCCGACGAGCCCACCGGCAACCTCGACAGCAAATCCGGCAGTGAAATCATCGAACTACTGGAAAGCCTGAACCGGCAAGGCGTGACGCTGATGATCATCACGCATGACCAGCATATAGGTGACAGGGCGCGCCGGAAAATCCGCATTGTCGATGGACAGATCAGGCCATGATTCAAGCTGTGCAAGGCCGTCTTGGATCTGTGTAGGCTGGGCTGGAGCTTTAGCGGAAGCCCGGCATAAGCGGCTCCGAGTGCAGGGTTTATCAACCCCGTCTACCCGGCTGACAGGCCGAGTGAGTCCTGTCTAATTGATATTACGCACAAATCGATCTCTGTGCTGTTTTAGCGTTACTGCGCAGCATCAGTTATATAGCCAGCTTAACGCATTGAGTCATATGCCATATCCAGTGCGCCATATAACACAGTTTTATTGATTAAGCCCGGAACCGGCAACAAAAAATCAAGCAATTCAAAAGGCTATGTATTGGCATATTAATTGCCATGTTTATCAGTGACTGTGTTTGGAAGCAGCAGGCCGGCAATTGCCCGATCTCGGACTAACTGCGACGCCCGCCAACGACAACAACAATCCGGCTTTGGCCGACTTTCCATCTGTCACGAGAGTATTTATGCAGCGCTACTATTATTTTTTCGCTTATCTACTGAGCCTGATCGTGGCGTTAAGCATCCATGACGCCCATACCGCACCAGAAGACACAAAACCCGAGACCTTCAGCTTCACCGAGCAAACCGACGTCAAAACGCCGGCATCAGACAGCAATAGCGGCGGCGTTGGTGGAATCGACTCCCGGATCGCCGGCCTGAAGCCCAACAATTAAATGCTGTCCGAGCTTATCCGCCAATCACATGCTTGCGCTTTCGCCCGGAATTTATTTGGCGAATCCAGGGGGTAAAATCAGAACTTCCAGAACAATGCTCCAGGCTTCCAACGCAAAATCCACCACGATCACCACACACTCGCTCAGCGTGGCGCGTTAGGCAAGCTCCAGACGCCAGGATGCGTCTTCCTTCCTTCTTACCGGAACACGTTAAGGATAGCGTGTTCCGGTTTTCCAAAAGTCTCAAAAATTCCTGCAGGGTCGAATTCACTTGTGCCCTTGAGGGTATTCGACCCGAATCTCTCTCCAGCCTTACAGAACAGTTAGCCAGCCTGGCGAACCCTTCCGAAACGTCAGGCGTTGATTAACGGCTCCACTTAACTCAAACATCACAGAAACGAAAAGGACGGGATTGCAAATCCCGTCCCGCCTGAGGGATTAACAATTAGTGTTTGATTTTGTGATTGTAATGTTCTTAGTTGCATTTCCGCTCACATTGCCCAGATCGATGAGCAAACTTCCGTTTAGCGATGTAGTTGCGCCATCGGACAGTTGGTGTTTCTTGTTGCCATTACCCGCTGAACAGGTAGGGCTGATGGCAACGGTGAGATGGTTATCGCCGCTGGGAACAATGCAGCTATAGGTTGGAGCCATGCCCGCACTGTGTCCTCCGGTCAATGTGCAAGCTCCCATGTTGGTATCAACAGCTACCGTGACCGTTGTTAAATTATCAACTTTATCCTCAATACTTATAGATCCGCTGATGGTATAGGTCGGGACGTCATTCGCAACAAAAGGCCCCGGAACTGTGATCGTCGTACCTGACGCCCCCGTCAGGGTCACTGCTTGCGTGGCAGGCTCTACCGCTGCGCTTATTACTGAGGTCGTCGCTGTCAGCGTGGCAGTAGTGGGATCTGCTGCAGTCACAGTACAGTTATAAGTGTAATTGCCGTCGCCATTAGGCGTTGTAGGGCACTGAATGCCTGACGGATCAAGCGAGATTGAAACTGAACCTGCCGCTGCACCCATAATAATTCCCGTAACGGTATAAGTCGGGTTGTTCGAAGGTGTAAACGATAAGGTACAGCCGCTTGCCGTATCCAGCGAGAAGCTGCAATTCTGCGTTTCGCCATTATAGCTGCCACTGACGGTGAGCGATGTCTCAGCCGTGGTAACGTAGCAGGTGTAGGCAGTCGTTGTGGCCGTGCAATTACCACCGAGCACAGTGACAGTCGGCGCGCTGTTGGCATTCTCTACCGTGCCGGCCACCGTATAGCTCGTGGCAGTACTGCCTACGCAATAACTGGTATCATTAGCAGGATCAAAGACATTGTTATCCGTAATATCGCGCTGAATATTTTTAGATGCCAGCTTAAATCCACCAATAGCAGTTGCTTGTGCAGTGCACTCATTGTGCATGCCTTTTGCGTTTTGCTGGCCATTGACGATTAAAAAGTCATGACAACTGTACGGCTTGTTTATGCCCTCATTAAGGCCATTATTGCGCGTATAGTAATTTCTTGCCGTATCAAGCGTTGTAGCAGTCCCTGCCAGCTCTTCTGCAAAGCAGACATTTTTGCCATTAGGAGCAACGCCCAGCAACCCCACTTTGCCGCGCCAGCCGCCGGGGCCGACCTTGGCTGCACTAAAAGTGGGACTAGGACATTCCGTAACAGGCACTGTGCCACTTACTGCGGTGCCGGCTGGGCCAAATTTACAGTTGCCGCCAACGTAACATACATAAGGCGCGCTTTTAGCTCCGTCTATCGGATCAAAAACGCAATAGGTGCCGCTTTCCGTCGCATTAAAAGTAAATAAATTGACATCCAGCAGTGTCGCACTGTTATTAGCATCGGTCGCCGCTGAATGAACAATGCCTCTGATCGGAATAATAACGCCGCCATTGAAACGGATTTTCGGAATGCAGTAACTGGTAGCCACTGTAGATTTCTCAAACAGTTCAATCGCTTCGTCACCGACCGCGCCGTCTCTATCGACACGGCGAGTATATAAGTCGTGTTCAAAAGGCGTTAAAATACCACAGCTATATACCCGGGCAGCTTTCGTACCGCTGGCGCCAACCAGATATTTTTTGCCATTGTAGTCATAAATGCTGTTTGGTGTTTGCGCTTGAGGAAGATCTATGATCTCCGGATCAATTTCCTCTGAGGAATTGGCATTCGTGCTGGGGTCGTCAGTATCAACACCGCTGTTTTGCCCTTGAGCGCCAATCCCTGATGCCCACACATCTTCAAACGCCACGACGCTTTGCACGACCACCTGCCCTTTGGCCCAACTGCAGGTTGCGCTGATTTGTTTCCGGGCGGGACCGGTCAGGTCCTGCACGACCCAACCTCGGCTGAAGGTTTCGTTCGTGCCTGTAATAGTCTCGTTTGCGGCTGAAGATGCAATCGCATCATAGCCTGATGCGCCTGTTTTTTCGATCCTGTCCCTGAGTTCCTCGATCTTGGTGTCGCAGAGCGCTTTGGCTTCCGCGCGGGTTTTATTCAAACCGCTGCCATTCATCAGGTCGCCTTGCAGGGACGCGATCGCCAGCAGGCCCACGGCAACGACCACAGTGGTAATCAATACTTCTATCAGGCCGATACCGGTGCTGTTTTTTATCGGGTTAATTGATTTCATTGCTGTATCCTGTTTAATTTATTGATTACCAATCTTTCCATGAACCCGGAACAATCATGCCGGTACCCACTATAAACGGCGGCGCCTGATCGTCTCCTCCTATAGGCACATAAACCAGCTTCAAAGTACCGCCACCGCCGCTGGATGAGTTGCTCTCGCCTATCACGGAACCTTTTACAAGCGCGCCGCCGGCTATATGTATTCCTCCTGTTATATAAATCACGCCATAAACAGCCGCGCCCCCGTTTAAAGTTAAATCGCCATCGACGACTAAGATCGAAGGATTGGTGGGGGTTCCGACTGTATCGCCGGCATTCAGCGTAAGATTTCCGTCCATCCAGATAATCCCGGTCATGCCATTGGGGTTTGTTACTCCCGCCGCATTGGGTAGTTTTTGATTAACGTTTTCAGCCGCCTTCATGAGCTGGGTCCTGGTCAGCGCAAAGAACATATCAAAAAATTGATCTGCGGTTTTACTGGATAAGGTCGCGTCATCGGTGATGATATCGATGCCCGCGCCGGCCGCGTTATTGGATACCATTTGCGTGTTCGGGCCGGGGTTTTCGGGGTCGCCGCACGGCCCCACTTCACAGTCACTGTTTAACTCGGCCTTGGTGTAATCGCTGGTTTCTGTATTTGACGGCCTTAAATAAGTGGCAAAAGCCGCGCCGCTGATGTCATTGGGTCCTCCTGTCCAGATGCTGCTGTTGGTGTAGCGGTTAATGATTGTCGCATTACCGAATACGCCCACCGAAGCCTTGCTGACGAACGGCTGTTTGGGGCCGTCGCCGTTATCAAAAATATCAAAAGTGCCCATGCATTGGGTTACCGTGCGAACGGCGGTGCCATCGTCGCTCCAGCCTTTGGCGGTCACCAGGGCGCGAGTCATGTTTTTTCCTAACGTTCCAAAGCAGTCGCCATCCCCATCACTGTCTATCGTCTTGGAAGCATCGGCCTGGCAGTCGCAGGCATTGTCATCGCTGTTGTCGAAATAAAACTGTGCGGAGGTGGTTTGCGTGCCGGCGGTCAGATCATCAGGATCAAGAGAAAATGGCGAGGCGCTGGTGTAATCAACTAACCCATCAGCCCCGGCGGCGCCTGTATCGTTATCTATTTGATCCAGCCCGCCGGTCATAAAATAAGCCTCTGCCTGATTCATGGCCGCACTGGCCGCCGCCGTCGCCTGACTGGTACGGTAATTGTCGGCGGTGACTTTGGTTTCTACGAGCACTTCTTTGGAAGTGAGCAAAATGACAAGGGTGATACTGATCAACAACACGAGGGCCGTTAATAAACTTGCGGCGCCCTGCTGGCTCTTGAATCTGTGCGTTATCGTTTTCATGAAGGTTCCCTTGATTCTCTATGGCTGTCTGAAGATATGATCGTTTCTGACTTTAACCGTACTGCTCAGGGTCTTGGTAACAGTCGGATCAGCATCCAGCGCGCCCGTTAAGTGAATATCAACCACGCGTTTTACGGAAATGTAATCGCCTGCATTGGCTACGGTGCAGGTTACGCCGGTATTGGGCGCAGCGCCTGTGGTAATGTTCAGGCAGCGCGAAGTGCCGTCCAATGCGGGCAAAGCGGGGTTAACATTCGCGACGGCCGCCTGCGCCGCCATGGCAACGAAACTGAATTGAAGATTGGTGATGTTCAGCTGATTGCCTTCTATAAATCCATCCCAATTGTCATCGGGATTGGCGCAATCGGTAGTGTTAGCGCCCCCCGAGCGCATTTGGATGGAATTGTTGGTAAATCTGAATCCATAAAATTCGCTGGCATCGACCGCGCCATTATTGTTTGCATCGTAACTATATAAAATGCAATTGCCGCCGATTATGTTTAATCGGGTTGCAGCGGCGGTAAAGGGGTTGGGATCATTGACGGGAGCGCCGCCATTGGCCACATACGCTATATGCCAGTTGTTGATTACCGCGCCGCGCCAGTAGCCCGCGCGCTTGATATCGTTGACCATGATCGTCATGACCGATTCCAGATCATGATTGAGACGCACCGACCTGACAGTATCGGTACTGCTTCTGACCGTGGCGATGTAAATGGCAATGGTTGCCCCCACAATGATCAACCCCAGCAATAAGGCAATCATTATCTCGATGAGCGTAAAACCGGATTGTTTTTTCATGTCGGCTTCCTCCTGATCAGCAATTCGGGTATCCGGTCGAACCTTGTTCATTACAGATTCTTACGCGTCCAACGGGCGCTACGACCACCTTTACTTCATAATTGGATGAAATCATTTCCACACTTCCATGGCTTAAGCTGTTATTGCTTCTTCTCGCTTCACCGCGTCGAAAATCGAATTCTGCTACGGTTTCAGGCGCGCTAAAAAAATCAGGATCATCCATTGTGGTTCCGGCATACTGTGCGCTGCTTACGGTTTTTAAATTGCAATTGGCAGTGGCTGCGGCGGGGCACCCATGGCTGACATGCTGAAGAGCGCATGCGCTGCCGGCAGCAGCAGGCGGTATGTAGATCTGGTAAGACCAATTGGCGCCTTCGGTAAAAGAAGCCCGGAGATTGCAGCTTTGCTTTATGGATTCGGCGCGCATCCATTGCAAGTCGGATTTCAACCCTTCAGCCGCCTGTTTCAGCCGGTTCCGTGCAAGCATGTCTCGGTAAGAAGGCACAGCCAGCGCCGCAATAATGCCCATGATGGCAATAACTATCATCAGTTCAATCAGCGAGAAGCCTGAACTCCCTAATTTTTTCATATCTGATCCCCTTTTTTTGTTTGTGGTAAGTATAGATGGGTATCGGTTTTTGGCAGGAGCGCCGGATGCCGCTTATCGGCTGAATTGGAACGCTAATCGGCTGGCCTTCATGACGCGGGCAAATATGGCCGGTTATGCTATTCTTAATGAAATAAAAATTTAAAAGGAGAATCAATGAAGACGTTTAAACGATTTGACGGATTTACTCTGATAGAATTGGTGATAGTGGTGGCTATTATCGGTATTCTTGCGGCAATTGCTTATCCTTCCTATACCGAATACGTGACACGCGCCAAGCGCTCAGACGGGAAGGCGGGATTGTTGCAAGTGCAATTGGCCGAAGAGAAATGGCGGGCCAATCATGCAGCTTACACGACCGATTTGACCAATGCCGGATTAAACCTTGGCACTTCTTCGCCCGACGGCAAATATACGATCAGCATCACCGCTGCCGATGCCAATGGCTATACCGCTGCGGCCACGCCTACATTCACCGATGCAAAATGCAACGTTCTCGGCATCAATCAAGCCGACGTCAAAACCGTGTCAGGCACCGACTCTGTTGCAAATTGCTGGGGTAAATAATTCTTTCCTATACCGATTTACTTGACATGACTGATCAACAACATTGTCTTTGCGGCTCCGGCCTCGATTATGCCGAATGCTGCGGCCAGTATCACCGCGGTGAAAAAGTCGCGCCCACCGCCGAAGCGCTGATGCGTTCGCGTTTTACCGCTTACGCCCGACAGGATGAAGCTTATTTGCTGGCGACCTGGGATGCGAACACACGGCCGGCGGCGGTCGACTTTTCTAGGGAAAAAGCCGAATGGCAAAGACTGGAGATCGTCGGCACTAAAAAAGGCGGCCTTAAGGACAGCAAGGGGATCGTGGAATTTAAGGCCTATTTTCTGCAGGATGGCGAGGAGCATGTGATGAACGAAGCCAGCCGCTTTGTCCGGAACGACGGCCGCTGGTTTTACCTCGACGGCATCGTGAAATCGATAGGCAAGGTCGGGCTGCAGACCAATCAGGGCAAGAATGCGCCATGCCCCTGCGGCAGCGGCAAGAAATTCAAGCGCTGCTGCGGCGCTGACTGATCCGGCCGATTTCGTAGGGTACGCACCGCGTACCTTCTGAGGTTTGGTTCACCGAAAAAATTCAGAATGGTACGCAATGCGTACCCTACTCAAGACTTGTTTTTCAGCCGATACAGCGCCGAAATATCCTCATCTCCAAGCCCCGCCGCCATCAATTGCTCGTAGTCGGCCAGCGTCATGTCGATCATCGTGGTCGATGCGCCGATCTGCCGGGCCATGGCCTGGCAGATTTTCAGATCCTTGTGATGCAGTGCCAGCTTGAAGCCCGGCGCGAAAGTGCCGCGCGTCATGGTAGGGCCGCGATGCTGAAGAAACCAATTGCCGGCCGCGCCGCCGGAGATGACCTCGATGACCTTGTCCATCGGCAGGCCCTGTGCCTGCCCGAAGGCCAGCGCCTCGGTCACGGCCTGATTGATGCCGGCGGCCATGATCTGATTGACGGCTTTCGTATTCTGACCCGCGCCGGTCGGGCCCATGTGCATGATGCGGCTCGCCATGGCCGCCAGCACCGGACGGACTTTTTCCAGGGCATCGGCGTCGCCGCCTATCATCATGGCCAGCGTGCCTTTGTTGGCGCCTTCGACGCCGCCCGATACCGGCGCATCGAGGAAGGCGGCCTGTTTTTCGGCCAGTATCGCGACGGCTTTCCTGGCCGTCTCGCTGCTGACCGTGGACATATCGACGACGACCGATCCGGGCTTGATGGTGGCAGCGACGGCATTGACGACATCCAGCACATCCTGATCGGCGGAAACGCAGATCAGCACGGCATCGACATCAGCCGCCAGTGCCTGGGGCGTTGCATAAGCGGTTACGCCCAGACCTTCGGCCAGACTTTGCGCCGTTGCCGCCGTGCGATTATAAACGGCCGTCAGATAGCCCGCCTTGGCGAGATTTCCGGCCATGCCGGCGCCCATCGCGCCGAGTCCGATCATGCCTGCTTTCATGTTACCGCTCCAGTTGTACGCATCGCGTACCATTTTCAAAACGTTGTCAGTGCATCAAATCCAGGGAAGGTACGCGGTGCGTACCCTACTGCCGGGCGTGGCATGTTGCCGCGCCCGAAACATTTGCATTGATTAAATGTAGCCGCCTGGCTCAGACAGCTCTGAAATGTTAGGAACGGGGTTACAAACCCCGTCCCGCTTGAATCCAGGGAAGGTACGCGATGCGTACCCTACGTTCAGTTAGCGCTCCAGGTAGGTATAGGCCGCCAGGCCCGCTACCAGCTCTTTCTCGTAGTCCTGCCGCTCCTGTTCGCTGACAGGGCTCCTGGCCAGCTTTTCACGATAGGCGGCTTTCAGTTCCTCGGGACAGATATGAACGTAATCCAGCAGATCGCCGACATGCTCGCCTTCAAGCAGATCGTAAAAATGATACCCGCTGTCGTCGAGCTCGATATTGATCGAGTGCGTATCGCCGAACAGGTTGTGCATATCGCCGAGGATTTCCTGGTAGGCACCCAACATGAAGAAGCCGATCAGGTACGGTTCCTTGCAGTCGATTTCGTGCAGCGCCAGTGTCGTTTCGATGTTCTGCCCATCGATGTACTGATCGATGCGGCCGTCCGAATCGCAGGTCAGATCCTGGAGCACGGCGCGCCGCGAAGGCCGCTCGTCCAGCCGGTGTATGGGCATGATCGGGAAGATCTGCTCGATGCCCCAGATGTCGGGCATGGACTGGAACAGCGAGAAGTTGCAGAACACCTTGTCGGCCAGCTTCTCGCTCAGCTCCTGCAATATCGTGGCTTCGCTCTGGCTTTTCGGATTCAGGCTGTTTTTAATCTGCTGGCAGATGACCGCATAGTCGTTCTCGGCCTGGGCCAATTCTACGATGCTCAGCTTATCCTGATTGAACTGCGCGCGGGCTTCCGACAGCGCGAATTGCGCGTCATGGTAACGCTCGACGATGTTCTGCCCGTTGGCCAGAGGCTGTTTGGCCGAGTCATTGGTATAGGCCGATTCGATATCGGTCACGTTAGTGATCAGGACGGCATGATGGGCCGTGATCGCGCGGCCTGATTCGGTGATGATGTCGGGCTGCGGCACCTGCTTCTCGGCGCAGATTTCGGCGAAGCTGCGTACGATGTTCTGCGCATATTCATCCATGCTGTAATTGATCGATGACTCGCGCCGCGACCGGCTGCCGTCGTAATCGACGCCGAGGCCGCCGCCGGCATCGATGATTTTTACGGGAGCCCCCTGGCGGTGCAGTTCGACGTAGAATTGCCCGGCTTCTTTCAGCGCGACCTTGATGTCGTGGATGTTGGCGATCTGCGAACCCATGTGAAAATGCATGAGCTTGAGGGTATCGAGCAGTTCCGCTTGTTTGAGGCGCTCGATCAATCCCAGCACTTCATTGGCATGAAAGCCGAATTTGGATTTCTCGCCGCCGCTGTTCTGCCATTTGCCGGCGCTGATGCTGGCCAGCCGGATGCGCACACCCAGTTGCGGCCTGACGTTCAACCGCGCGGCTTCCTCGATGATCAGTTCCAGTTCGGAAGGCTTTTCAATGACCAGAAACAGGTTCAGCCCCATTTTCAGGCCGATCAGCGCCAGGCGGATATAAGCCCGATCCTTGTAGCCATTGCAGATCACGACAGATTGCGTCGATAGCGCCATGATGGCCAGCAGCTCCGGCTTACTGCCCGCTTCCAGCCCGACATTATCGGAAGCCAGAATGCCCTCGACGACTTTGCGCTGCTGGTTGACCTTGATCGGGTAGACGGGCGTGTAGCGGCCCTGGTAATCATTGTTGACACAGGCTTTCTCGAAGGCGGCCTGCAGGCGCCGGACGCGGTCTTTGAGGATGTCGGTAAAGCGCACCAGGACCGGCAGGGACAGATTCTTGTCCTTGAGCGAACCGGCGATTTCATACAGATCGATTTCGACGGCTTTATCGGAGCTCGGCCTTACGCAGACGTGCCCTTCGGCATTGATCGCAAAGTAACCGTCGCCCCAGTTTTGTATACCGTAGGTCTGCGCCGAATCCTCGATAGTCCACGTCTTTGAATCACTTAAATACAACTTTTTCACTCCATTCCGCCTAAATACGACAGAATTCTAATATAATATTGATTTGTTTATTCGTTTTTAGGAACACAGATAATGAATCCGTCTCAGTGGTTTACCGAGCAAGCTCCAGGTGCAGAATCCGCCTTTTCGTTAAAATTTAAACAAAAGTTGCACGAGGAGCAATCGGAATATCAATTTATTGAAATTTATGAAACCGAGGATTTCGGCAATTTGATGGTCATCGACGGCTGCACGATGGTATCAACGCGCGATAACTTCCTCTATCATGAGATGATGAGTCATCCGGTCTTATTCACGCACCCCGATCCGAAACGCGTCTGGATCATCGGCGGCGGCGACTGCGGCACCTTGAGGGAAATCTTGAAGCACCCGTCCGTCGAACAGGCCGTACAGATCGACATCGACGAGCGCGTCACGCGGCTGGCCGAAATCTACTTTCCCGAATTGTGCGAATCCAATAACGATCCGCGCGCCGATCTGAAATTCATCGACGGCATCAAGTGGGTGAAAGAAGCCGAGCCTAATTCCGTAGACATCATCATCGTCGACAGCACCGATCCGGCCGGCCCGGCCGAAGGCCTGTTCAGCAAGGCATTCTACCGCGACTGCTTCAACTGCCTGTCCGAGCACGGCATGGTCGTGCAGCAAAGCGAATCGCCGCTGTATCACATGAAGCTGATCGGCGAGATGCGCGATGCCATGAGTTCGGCCGGTTTCGAACACCTGCAGACGCTGTTCTTCCCGCAAGCCATCTATCCGTCCGGCTGGTGGAGCGCCACGATCGCCAGCAAAGCCAGCCTGGCAAAATTCAGGGAACTGGACTCCGCCAACAAAAATTTTGACACGACTTACTACAATGTCGACATCCATAAGGCTTCACTGGCCCAGCCTGAGTTTTTCAAGAAAGCCCTTGGTTTGAAGTAGTCAGTTGAATGCAGGAATTAAAAAACACCTTTAAATTGATCGAACGCATCAGCATCCTGGTGCGTTCGGAAGAACGAAAAAAGTATGCCGCAGTGGGATTGCAGCCGATCCACATCCAGGTGCTGGACTATCTGTCCCGCTGCAACTGGTGCAGTGACACGCCCGCGGCCGTGACCGACTATCTGGGCCTGACCAAGGGCACTGTTTCGCAGACGATACAGGTCCTTGAGCGCAAAGGCTATATCGAGCGCAGCAACGACTCCGAAGACGGGCGCGTCGTGCATCTTTCCCTGTCCAAATCCGGCGTGCGCCTGCTGGACGAACTGGAAGCGCTCGATGTGTTCGCGCAGGCCGAGAACGCCCTGGCGATCAAACAATACACGACCCTCGGCGATGCCTTGAATTCCATGCTGCGGACGTTACAGATAACCAACAATGTCCGGACATTTGGCGTCTGCAACTCCTGCAGCCATTTCAACGAGATCGACAATCATTACCAGTGCGATCTGGCCCAGGTGCCGTTAAGCCGTCTGGACACCGAAAAAATATGCCGGGAACATAAGCCAGCCGCTGACAGGCCGGTGGAAACAGAGAACGATTAATCACAACAGGCCGGCATAGTTAGCCGCCTTTTACCTTTAAGTAAAGAGAGAGATATCCTATGTTTGATCCCAAAGCCCTTGATGATCTTGCCAACCGCCTGGCCGGCGCCCTCCCTCCGGGTCTGAGCAATCTGAAAGAAGACCTGGAAAAAAGCTTTCACGCCATTTTGCAGGGTGCCTTAGGCAAACTGGACCTGGTCACGCGTGAAGAGTTTGAAGTGCAGAAAGCGGTTTTAGCCAAAACCCGCTCCAAGCTTGAAGACCTGGAAAAACGCGTCGCGGCCATGGAGGCACAAATCCTTGACAAAGCCGACCTGTAAAATATCACAGTGCTGTGGGCGCGACTTTAGTCGCCCTCCTGAAATAAACATCAACCCATGGCCTTAGCCGTCATCTACAGCCGCGGCCGCGCCGGCATCAATGCGCCCTTGGTCACGGTCGAAGTACACGTGGCCAACGGCCTGCCGGCACTATCCATCGTCGGTTTGCCGGAGGCGGCCGTCAAGGAGAGCAAGGACCGCGTGCGCGGCGCGATCCTGAACTCGCGCTTTGAGTTTCCGGCCCAGCGCATCACGATCAACCTGGCCCCTGCCGATCTGCCCAAGGAAGGCGGCCGTTTCGACCTGGCCATCGCGCTGGGCATCCTGGCCGCATCCAGCCAGATCCCGACCGCTGGCCTCGACCAGTACGAATGCATCGGCGAGTTGTCCCTGGGCGGCGAGCTGCGACCGATCAGCGGCGTGCTGCCGATCGCGATACAGGCCCGCAACAACGGCAGGAAACTGCTGCTGCCGCGTGAGAATATCGCCGAAGCCGCCTTAGTCAAAGGCATAGAGATTCTGCCGGCCGGCCATCTGCTGGAGGTCTGCGCGCACCTGAGCGGACAAAGCCTGATACAGCCGGAATTCCCGCAACCTGTATCAGATACGCAGACCGACGGCATCGACTTTGCCGATGTGCATGGTCAGTATCATGTCAAACGCGCCTTTGAAATCGCCGCGGCCGGCTCGCACAATCTATTGATGCTGGGCCCACCGGGCACCGGCAAGTCGATGCTGGCTTCGCGCCTGCCGACCATTCTGCCGCTGCTGTCCGAACAACAGGCCCAGGAAAGCGCCGCCATCGCCTCGATCAGCGACCAGGGGCTCGATGTGGCCAACTGGCTGAAGCCGCCCTATCGCGCCCCGCACCATACGGCATCGGCAGCGGCGCTGGTCGGCGGCGGCTCCAATCCCCGGCCCGGCGAAATCTCGCTGGCGCACAACGGCGCCCTGTTCCTTGATGAGCTGCCCGAATTCGACCGGAAGGTGCTCGAAGTGCTGCGCGAGCCGCTGGAGACCGGCCATATCACGATTTCACGCGCCAGCCGGCAAGCTGATTTTCCGGCCCGCTTCCAGTTGATCGCGGCTATGAACCCGTGCCCGTGCGGTTATCTGGGCGATGTCTCGGGCCGCTGCCACTGTACTTCGGAGCAGGTCATGCGTTACCGAGCCAGGGTGTCAGGCCCGCTGCTCGACCGTATCGACATGCATCTGGAAGTGCCGAGGGTTCCGCATGAGGTCTTGCGCAAAGGCTCACCGGACGGCGAGGAAAACAGCGCAACAATCCGGGCACGAGTCGAGGCTGCGCGCAACATTGCCGTCGCGCGCAGCGGCAAGGCCAACGCGGCGCTAACGGCCAAAGAAGTCAAACAGTTCTGCCCGTTATCCGAGCAGGGCCATCAGCTGCTGGAGCAGGCCATGGACAAATTCGGCCTGTCGCATCGTGCCTATCATCGCATCCTCAAGCTCGCCCGCACCATTGCCGATCTGGCCCATTCGGAACAGATAGCAATCGCGCATTTGAGTGAAGCAATCAGTTATCGCAAACTGGATAGAAATATTTAATGGCTTTTAACCCACTCTGTAAGGTCGAATTCGCCTAGAGCGCCTGCTTTTGGCATTCGACCCGAAACGCCTGTGCTATTCTTTAATATAGTTTGCAGGCTGGGTTGGTAAATCCAGCATAAGCGGCTTCAAAATGTTGGGTTTACAAACCCGGTCTACCAGCAATAAGCGGCACCAATCACCAGAGGGGAATCATGAAAAAAAATAGTTTATTGTTGTTGTCCGTAGGGCTGGCATCGTTCAGCATGAACACCTGGAGCAATGACACGATCTTCAAATGTAGGAATCAGCAAGGCAACATCATTTACCAGAAATCGGCCTGCTCGGAGAGTGTTAAAACCGTGTCTTCATGGACATCCGTGATCAAGGAAAAACCGCCCGAAAAAGAACCGGAGAAAAAGCTTCACCGTGAGCTCGTCGTCAAGCAAGGCGCCAATGGGCATTATTTTCTGGAAGGCTCCATTAACAGCAAGCCCTTGACATTCGTGATCGATACCGGCGCATCGGTCGTCTCCTTGCCGGTTTCACTCGCTTCCAATGCCGGAATGGCCTGCAAAGATAAAGTCATTGTGGATACCGCCAACGGCCAAACCGACGCCTGCACAGCCGTCATTTCGGAACTCAAATTCGGGCATTTCGTAGTCAAAAATGCGCCGGCCAGGGTCGTGCCGAACTTAAGCCAGCCCTTGCTCGGCATGAATGTCCTGCAGCAATTCAACATGAAGCAGGAAAATGGCGAGATGCGTATCTCGGCGCGTGATTGATGCCCGACAAGCTGTATAATAGGCCAGTTTCAGCCTAAGTTTATATAGTAGTGATGGCCAAACTGAATCCACAGCAGCAAGCTGCTGTTAAAACCATCGATCATCCTTTATTAGTGCTAGCCGGCGCCGGCAGCGGCAAGACGCGCGTGATTACCGAAAAAATCGCCTATCTGATTACCCAAGGCGGCATACCGGCGCGCAATATCGCCGCCGTGACTTTCACCAACAAGGCCGCGCGCGAAATGAAAAGCCGCGTTTCCAAGCTGCTGGACGACAAGCAATTGCGCGGCCTCAGGGTTTCGACGTTTCACTCGCTGGGCCTGGAAATCCTGCGCTCTGAGCATAAAACGCTGGGCTACAAGGCCGGCCTGACGCTATTCGACGAACAGGACAAGCTTACCCTGCTGCGCAACCTGATCAGCCATGACAGCAAAAACTGCGATATCGACAAAGTCGACCATTATTCCTGGCAGATCGGGCAATGGAAAAACGCCTTTGTCACGCCGGAGCTGGCCGTATCGACGGCAACGGCGGAGCAGTACCCGGCGGCCGTGCTTTACAACGACTATATCCGCAGCCTGAAAGCCTACAACGCCGTCGATTTCGACGACCTGATCCTGCTGCCCGTGCTGCTGTTTCAGGAGCAGCCGGCCGTGCTGGAAAAATGGCAGAACAAGATCCGCTATCTGCTTGTCGATGAATATCAGGATACGAATATCACGCAGTACCAGCTCGTCAAACTGATTGCCGGCAATCTAGGCCGGTTTACCGTGGTCGGCGACGATGACCAGTCCATCTACGCCTGGCGCGGCGCCCAGCCCGAAAATCTGGCACAGCTGCAAAAAGACTACGCGCGCCTGAAAGTCATCAAGCTGGAGCAGAATTACCGCTCGACCGGTCGCATCCTGAAAGTAGCCAACCATCTGATTGCGAACAATCCACACGCGTTCGAAAAAAAGCTCTGGAGCGAGCTGGGCTACGGTGATCCGTTGCGCGTACTGAGCCACAAGGACGAAGTGATCGAAGCCCAGCAGATCGTATCTGAAATCATCCACCATAAATTCAGGACCGGCAGCAGCTATCAGGATTACGCGATTTTATACCGCGGCAATCACCAGTCGCGGCTGTTCGAGCGCAGCCTGCGCGAGAACAACATCCCGTATTTCATCAGCGGCAGCACATCGTTTTTTGCCTATTCCGAAATCAAGGACGTGCTCAGCTACCTGCGCCTGTTCGTCAACCAGGACGACGATGCGGCCTTCCTGCGCATCATCAACACGCCGCGTCGCGAAATCGGCCCGACCACACTGGAAAAACTCGGCGACTATGCCAACGAGCGCCATATCAGCCTGTTCGCGGCCAGCTCCGAATTGGGCCTGACTCAGAAACTGCCCGAAAAAGCCATGCAGCGGCTGACCAAATTCCGCGATTGGGTCATCGATACGGCCGACCGCATCGAACGCGGCGACACCTTCGCCGTCATCGAAGCCATGCTGGATCAGATCGGCTACGAGCACTGGCTACGCGAAAACAGCAAGACGCCGGCATCGGCCGAGCGCAAAATGAAGAACGTTCAGGAACTGATCGACTGGCTCAAGCGCATCAATGACGACTACAGGGATGTAGGAGGTAGAGCAACGCAAGGAGCAGTTGCCGAAAAAGATAGCGAGGGAAAATCGCTGTCCGAGATCGTCTCCAAAATCATGCTGATGGACATCATGGAACGCAATCAGGAAGAAGAAGCCAGCGACCAGGTCAGCCTGATGACCCTGCATGCCGCCAAGGGCCTGGAGTTTCCGCATGTGTTCCTGATCGGCATGGAAGAAAACCTGCTGCCGCATCAAAACAGCATCGAAACCGATAACATCGAAGAAGAGCGCCGGCTAGCCTATGTCGGCATCACGCGCGCCCAGCGCACCCTCACGTTCAGCTACTGCACGCACCGGAAGCGCTACGGCGAGATCAGCGAATGCGAACCCAGCCGTTTCCTGAACGAACTGCCGCCCGACGACCTGGAATGGACCAACAAAAAACAACTGACGCCGGAAGTCATCAAGGAGCGCGGCAAGGCCAGTCTTGCACATTTAAAAACAATGCTATCGTAATTTTGCGCGCAATCGGTTAAAATACGCGCTTACGCGCCCGTAGCTCAGCTGGATAGAGCGCAGCCCTCCGGAGGCTGAGGCCAGAGGTTCGAATCCTCTCGGGCGCGCCATATGACATCCCCTAAAACCGCATTTTTGGTTCTGTGTTCTGCATGCGCCATGCCTTTTAAAATCCATTAACTCATAAGGATTTTGACCTTTACCCGCATTTGCACTTTTGGCTCATTCCGAGATAAATCAGCGCGCTTTTGCATTCTGTTTTCCAGAATCTTATACGAATCTTCAAAAGCCATCGGGTATAAAGGCGCACCGTCATGAAAAGCCGCAGGCTGCAGCTCAGGAGACCGGCTGATCGAATCTTGCACGAGAGACTCCCTCCGGCTTCTTGAAGTTTGTATCTCTTCTCCGCAGTCTCGGCCAAAGGCCAAGATATGCCCAGCTATGGCATGAGCAACCTGAAAAAAATTAAAACTTCCATACTGCTGGATCTATAGTCCCACAATTCCTATTCGTTAGGCTGTTCTGGATTTAAGCTGATGCCCGTATAACCATCGTTACGGATGATTAATTAACAGTAGGCGAAGTCGCCCCACAGGTTTTAAAACCACTTGTTTCGGCGGTTAAACAGGCAAACTGCGCAAGTCCTGAAAAGGATAGCATCAACAAAAACCTGAAAACCAGTAACAATTCAGCTCAATCAGCACCTCAGTCTTAAAACTCATCTCATATTGCGCCAAGAGCGGCAACTTTCCTGCTTCATTGCTGCCAGTGCGGCATCAACAATTAAGACATCATAAAAAACACTCTAATAAACAACAAGTTAAACTTGGCACAAACCTCGCAATAGATACTTTCAGGCATAACCTATTTGCCTTCTATTACCCCTATGTGAACAAGTTTGAAGGATGTAGCCGATACATGAAAATGTTTTATTGGAGTTTAAAAATGAATAATGAATTAATTTCTCTCAAAGATTACCGATGCATAAATTCATGGCGGTTACAGCGAGTATTGTTATTGGCGCTAGCGAGTACGGCATCGCCTGGCGTATTGGCGCTAAATACCGGAACTGACCTGAATCTGTCTTTAAAGCCCATTGCCGGCGGTATGGCTGGCGCGGCTTATGCCAGGCCGCAAGAAGTTTCTGCGGCGCTATTTGGCAATCCGGCCGCCTTGACTCAGTTTAAAGGCTTCAATTTTAGCTTAGGTGCGGCAATTCTCGAGCCCGACGTGGACAATTATCAAAGCAATAACGGCTTCACTAATCACTCCCACAGTCTGGCCCAGAATTACCTCGCGCCGGATATTGCTCTCGGTGCCGAAGTGTTGCCCGGCTTTGTGATCGGCGCCGGTGTCTCGGTTGACTCCGGCATAGGCGCCGATTATCGTACCCATCCAATCAATGGCGGGGCCGGACTCGGGCTGGGCGGTGCCGGTGCTGGTGGTGCGGCTACATTGCCTTTGCTTGTGGAATTACTGTCATTAAGTTCCAATGTAGGAGCGGCTTATGAAGTGACACCCGATTTGTCGTTAGGGGCAGCACTAACGGTAGGATTCGGCTTAGGCCAATTCGGGACAACCGGCAACACGACGGGACTTAGCGGTTTAACAGGTGATTTTGGAGGGACTACGTCCAGTGTACATGGTATTGGGATCCGTGGCGCTTTCGGAGCAACTTATCAACTCACGCAGGATGTGAAGTTAAGCGCATCATTAAAATCCCCTTTGCAATACCGCTACAAGAACGTATTGTCGACCACGGTAGGCGGCAGTCAAGAATACCAAAGCGTAAAGCTCGATCAACCGTTGGAGTTGACTTGGGGCATAGCAGCCAATGCAACCCCCAATCTGTTATTAGAGGCGGACGTAGCCTGGAAAAACTGGTCGAATTCTTCGTTATATAAAGATGTCTACGACGATCAGTTCCTGGCCATGCTGGGTGGCCAATATACCCATGGAAACTGGCAATTTCGGTCAGGCTACAGCTATGCCTCGGAGTTGCTCCGCGATAATCCGAATGGCACGGTTGGCGGTTTTAAAGGATTAGGGACACTCCCTCTTAATACTAGTGTTCCCGGTGTTCTTAATAGCAACGATTTGATTAAAGTCGTACAAACTACTTTAGGCCCGGTCGTTTGGCAGCATACAGCTACCGCAGGTCTGGGATACGCCTTTACGCCCAAGTTCAGGCTGGATGCGTTTGCGGCCTATGCATTTGAAGGTTCGGCAGACCGCAGTACACTGGCTTTAGGCGATTATCATGTTAGTGCTAGCGAATGGGCATTGGGTGCGGGGGCTAATTTCAAATTTTAAGTGATGGATGCCGAATAGTCCGCTGTGGAATTATTCGGCAAATCCGGCCTGTAGGTCAAATCCGCAGCAGCCGCTTTGCGTTTCGATGCATCCAGTGCTCCTTCGTACGAAAATCCTCAAGTGTTCATCTCATCGCCCGTAACAGGTACGAACTATCAACCTTAATGCAGGGTGTGCCACGGCCAACGACAACTGTGTGGCCAACACCCGCTTTGCGAATTTCTTCAATAATCCCATCCAGAATATCTGATCGTCCTGTTTTGATCCCAGCCGACGATTAAGCCATTTGGCGGATTTCATATTCTGGTGTTTCCGGCGTTGCGCCAAAAATCATGCAGAAATGTGTTGAAGCGATCTCCGCTTCGGCTAGTGTTCAAGTCACATAAGCAGCAGTCATTGTGCCAAATTTAGGAACTGCCTTATCCTGGATTTGCCGGTTGTTTATCCAAAAACAATTGCCGCTACGGCGGCAATTGTTTTCTGTTATTGCTACGGAAGCGGCACTCAGCTCTATAAATCCCTACGAAAGTAATTTAAAAACAATAAGTTATAAATTGGCATGATCGGTGCTAAAGCTAAGTACAGTACCAATGCTTTGTAGGCATTGGGCATTTGAATTTTTCAACCGTACAAAGGCAATCAACATGAGTACATTAAAAGTCGTGGTTGTCTCGGGCAATCTAGGGCTGCCGTCTAAGACGCTAGCATTGGCCGGGCAAATAGTCGAGGCAATCAAGCAGCAAGCTTACCCGCACGCTTGTATTGAAGTAATAACCCACAGCTTGGCTGATCTGGCTCCGGTTTTCGGACTTGCCCGTCATCCTGGGGAGCTGAGTGATATTGGCAAAACGGTGTTGGATTCTATCGGGTCGGCAGACATCCTCGTGGCGGTTACGCCGGTTTACAAAGGTTCCTATACCGGCCTCTTCAAGCATCTGTTTGATTTTCTGGATGTGAAGGCGCTAAACGAAGTGCCGGTGATTCTTGGCGCCACCGGCGGCGGAGAAAAGCACGCCCTGATTATCGAACATCAACTGCGGCCGCTATTCGGCTTCTTCGGTGCGCAAACCGTCCCTTCCGGCATCTACGCCACCGAACAGAACTATGATGGTTCACGCTTTAGCGATGCCGTCGTCAATGAACGCATCCATGCGGCAGCGCGCCAGGCAGTTGTCGCGGCGCTTATCCGAGCGGATCAAACTCAATCATGTGAAGCAGCTTAAGGAGAGCATCATGTCTATACCCGATTACGAAAAAATCCGATCTGAAATTCGCGCGTTGGTTGACGAAGTCATACGGCCTAATGCCGAACAAACTGACCAGGGCGTTTTCCCCAGGGAGAATCTTGAAGCCTTGGGTCGGGCCGGCTGGAATGGCGTGCTGATTCCCAAGGAATACGGCGGCTTGGGTTTGGATCATGTTGCTTTTTCCATAGTGGCTGAAGAAGTCGGCCGCGCCTGCGCCTCCACCGGCCTGGTGTATGTGATGCACACTGGTGCCGCACAGACCATCAATTTATTTGGCAACCACGACCAGAAAGAACGCTGGTTGAGACCTGCCCGGGACGGTCTGATTGGCACCTATTCCACCAGCGAAAAAGCCTCCGGCGGACACTGGTGGTTTAACTTTAGTGAAGCCGCACGGGATGATGACAACAACTATCTGCTCAATGCTGAAAAATCATTTACTACCAGCGCCGGACAAGCGGATTATTATATTTTTCAAACCCGCTCGCCTGGCGCCCAAAGCGCTACCGATATCAGTTTTTTCATCGTCGATTCCAAACTGGATGGCATTACGCATGGCACATGGGAAGCGCTTGGAGTTCGCGGCAATCACAGTGGACCAATCAGTTATAAAAATGTGCATGTGAAAAGCATTGATCGCTTAGGCGAAGAAGGTCAAGGTAAAGACATTGTTTACCACGGCGTATCGCCGGTGTATCTGATCGGCCTGGGCGCTGTTTGGCACGGCGTAGCCAGGTCGGCCTTGGAAAAAGCGGCCGATCATCTAACCGGCACCATTCATCGCGATTTCAACCGCAAACTGTCTGACTATCAAGTGCTGCGCCAGCAATTGGGTGAGTCCAAGGTATTGGTGGAAAGCTTGCGTCCCTGGCAGCACGATCTGGCACGGCAATTGGACCAATTGCAGGCATCCGGCCAGCTGCAAGGGCAAATCCTGCTGCCGTTGACTGAATTCAAAATCCATGCAGCGGAAGTGGCCAACATTTCGGCACGCAATGCCCTGGATGTCAGCGGCGGTTATGGTTACAAGAAAGGCCCTATCGAACGCATCTTCCGTGATGCCCGTGCAGGCATCGGCATGGGGCCATCAAACAACATCGCTCGCGAATGGATTGGAAAAGCACTGGTTGGATTGCCGCTGGAACTGTTCGAGGCAGGCGGCGAGTAGAAACTGCAGGAAAGTTCAGGTTTATAAACATTTGCATCGGTTCGATTTAACGAGCCGATCGCAAAGCCATCCTTTTTTGTCGATTGCCCTAGCATCGATACGCTGGAGATCCACATGTCACAGAAAACTTTGAAAGCCGCATTGGAGAATACCATTGCTGCCTTGCAAAAAAATCCGGCAGGAGCCCATTTGGTATTTAAGGCGCACACTCGCCTGCTCAATGGCCTGCGCTGCTCCGCCGAAGTGCGGAATTTTCCGCCGCTGATCATTGACGAGCCCCCTGATCTGGGCGGGGAAGACGCGGGAGCGAACCCCGTCGAGCTCATACTGGTCGCGCTCGGCACCTGTCAGGAAATCGTCTATGCCGCTTACGCCGCCGTGTTGGGTATTCCTTTGGATGCCGTAGCGGTGACCGCCAAGGGACATCTTGATCTGCATGGGCTCTTTGGCTTGAAAGAGGTGCCCGCCGGCTACCAGAAAATCAGCTTTGAAACCACGTTGAAAAGCCCTGCGGACCCGGAAACGATCAGAAAGCTCATTGCGCTTGTAGAAACGCACTGCCCAGTGCTTGATACGCTGACCAGGCCTGTAGAGGTGATCGGTACGGTCACACTCAATGGAGCGCCTCTGAACAACCCAGCCAATTATGCTGCATAAGGAAAAAAACCACATGAGTCAATTACCTAATTCCTTCCCCATCAAATTCGCCTACTGGGTGCCCAATGTCAGCGGCGGTCTGCTGATCAGTAAAATCGAGCAACGCACCAGCTGGGATATTGACTATAACCGCAAGCTCGCGCAAATAGCGGAGCAAAACGGCTTTGAATATGCCCTCAGCCAGATCCGTTTCACCGCCGGTTACGGTGCCGAGTATCAGCACGAATCGGTAGCTTTCACCCATGCCTTGTTGGCAGCCACCAGCAAACTGCGGGTTATTGCTGCTATTTTGCCAGGACCTTGGCATCCGGCAGTATTAGCCAAACAGATTGCTACTATCGATCACCTGACGGGCGGCCGCATAGCCGTCAATATAGTCAGTGGTTGGTTTAAAACTGAATTCACCGCCATCGGTGAACCGTGGCTGGAGCATGACGAACGTTATCGCCGTTCCGAAGAATTCATCCGCGCTATCAAAGGCATTTGGACACAGGATGACTTCAGCTTTTCAGGCGATTTCTACCGTTTCCACAATTTCACCTTAAAGCCCAAGCCCTTACAACAACCGCATCCGGAAATTTTTCAGGGCGGCAGCTCCAGGGCATCACGCGATATGGCTTCCCGGATCTCGGATTGGTATTTTACCAATGGCAATACACTGGAAGGCATTAAAGCGCAGATTGACGATATTCGCGCTAAGGCGGTCAAAGAAGGCCATTCGGTCAAGATTGGCGTCAATGCTTTCGTTATCGCCAGGGATACTGAGGAAGAGGCTCAGGCGGTACTCAATGAAATTATTGAAAAAGCCGACTTGGAAGCAGTCAACGCGTTTGGGCATGAAGTTAAACAAGCGGGCAAAGCATCGCCGGAAGGTGAAGGCAACTGGGCTAAGTCTACATTCGAAGACTTGGTGCAATATAACGACGGCTTTAAAACTAATCTGATCGGCACGCCCGAACAGATCGCCGAACGTATTGTGGCCTTAAAAGCGGTGGGGGTTGACTTGATTCTAACCGGCTTTTTGCATTTCCAAGAAGAAGTCGAATATTTCGGGCAACGGGTTTTACCTCTGGTACGTGAATTGGAATCACGACAAGCTGACCAAGTGGCCGCATAATGAGCACCGCTAACCCTCTCAAACAAGCTCAGGTAAAGTCTCAAGCGTTGTTCGATAAAGCCGAAAAATTGGCGGCAGAGTTTGCCGCCACCGCTGTAGAACGTGATAGAACTGGCGGTACGGCTAAAGCTGAACGGGATAGCTTGCGTAAAAGCGGCCTATTAAACCTCATCATTCCAGTTGAATACGGCGGACACGGTCTTGATTGGCACGACACTTTGCGTATGGTGCGCATTATTTCCAGGGCTGACAGTTCAATGGGACATTTGTTCGGTTTCCAGCATTTATTGCTTGCGACTGTGCGGTTATTTGGAGATCAATGGCCGCATTATTATCGTGAAACGGTTAAAAATAGCTGGTTTTGGGGAAATACCCTCAATCCTTTGGATACCCGCGCCAAGATTAGGGCCGACGGCAAAGATTGGCAGGTGAATGGCACAAAAAGCTTTTGTTCCGGTGCTACAGATTCCGACTATTTAATCGTATCAGCATTGCCGGAGACAGGCGGCAAATTAGTGATAGCGGCAATTCCCAGCCATCGGGCAGGCATCCGGATCAATGCGGATTGGGACAATATGGGGCAACGCCAAACTGACAGCGGCACGGTGGATTTTCATGGGGTACAAATATATGATCATGAAATTTTACGTCAGCCTGGCCCTTTAGGCAGTGTATTTGCTTCATTACGCCCGTTGATTGCACAGCTGGTTTTGACCAATATCTATCTAGGCATAGGTGAAGGCGCTTTGGCAGAAGCCATAAATTACACCCGCAGCCAATCGCGAGCCTGGTTTTTATCCGGCGTGGAAAGCGCTACCAGCGACCCTTATGTACTTAAAAAATACGGTGAGTTTTGGGTTGACCTCAATGCCGCCGCACTGGCAACCGATTATGCCGCAAGTTTACTGGATTCCGCTTGGCGTCAGGAAAATGCGTTAACCGAGGCTGAGCGCGGCAGTGTTGCCATTGCCAGCGCAACAGCTAAAGTCCTGGCAACCCGGGCCGGTTTAGACGTGACTCAGCGCTTATTTGAAGTCACCGGTGCGCGGGCGACCAGTGCCAAAGCAGGCTTTGACCGCTATTGGCGCAATCTGCGTACCCATTCGCTGCATGATCCGGTGGATTATAAGCTGCTCGATCTTGGCGAATGGGTTCTGAATGCCAAATCGCCGACACCGAGTTTTTACTCATGAGGATCATATAATGAGTTACGACTCAATCGAAATAGCCCTGAAGGCCATTCGCAACGGCGACTTCGTAGTGGTAGCCGACGATGCCGGCAGGGAAAATGAAGGCGATTTAATCATAGCGGCCGAAAAAATCACTCCGGAACGCATGGCCTTTCTAATACGGCACACTAGCGGCGTCGTTTGCGTCTCACTACCGGGTGAGCGCATTGATGCGTTGCGGCTGGACCCCATGGTGGCGAACAACACCGATGCGCATGGCACTGCATTTACTGTTTCGGTGGACTTGAACAAAGGCACCAGCACCGGCATTTCTGCAGCAGATCGCAGCGCCACCATCCGCGCATTGGCTAATCCCGCCTGCGATACCGACAATTTTGCTCGGCCAGGCCATGTATTTCCATTACGGGCCAGGCAACATGGGGTTTTGGTAAGGCCGGGCCACACCGAAGCAGCTGGGGACTTGGCACGCTTAGCCGGTTTGTATCCTGCTGGGGTGTTGTGCGAAATCGTCAATGATGATGGCAGCATGACCCGTGGCGAAGCACTGCGGACATTTGCCAAGCAACATAAATTGCCGTTTATCACTATCACTGACCTTATTGCCTACCGGCGCCGTAACGAGCGCTTGGTTGAGCACATCTCAGAAGCACGGATCCCGACAGCAATCGGAGTTTTCACTGCCCATGTTTACCGTTCGACGCTAGATGGCTCGGAGCATTTGGCCTTGGTCAAAGGCCAGGTGACGGGGCAGCAAAACGTTCTGGTGCGCGTGCATTCCGAATGTTTGACCGGCGATATTTTTGAATCTCTGCGTTGCGATTGCGGTAATCAACTGAAAATGGCCTTGGCTAAAATTGAACAAGCCGGCAGCGGGGTTTTGGTTTACTTGCGCGGTCATGAAGGGCGTGGCATCGGTTTAGCGCACAAGCTACGTGCCTATGAGCTGCAGGACCAAGGCCGGGATACCGTACAAGCCAATTTGGACTTAGGTTTGCCGGTGGATTCTCGAAGCTATGATGTAGGCGCGCAAATCTTGACCGACTTGGGCGTGACCACTCTACGGTTAATGAGCAATAATCCGGCTAAGTTCACGGAACTGGCGGGATTCCGGCTGAAAATCGTTGAGCGTATACCGCTAGAGCCCGTCCCCAATCGGGAGAATATCGTCTATTTACGCACTAAATCCGAAAAGTTGGGGCATTTATTCAATTTAGACAATTTGTCTTGAGAAAGTTAAGCACTAACAAATAAGATTGCCGACCGTATTAATTTTACAAGGCAGGTTTTTGAGGGAATGCAGAAGCTGAAATCTGTAGTTTTCCTGTTTTTACAAAGGCCTGCCTGCTTTCCTTATCCTCAATCGAAGCTATCTCATTTACACATAATAGTATTACTTTTAATCATTTTAGTAAGTATAAATACGTATGCTATTTTAGAGATAATTATAATTTCAAGGGATATGTTTTTTTCTTATGCATTTACTTGCTTTTCCCAATCCTGCCGAATTGGCACTCTCAATTCGAGCGTCCGCCTTAGTTTTCGAAGATCCAAAATCCAAAGAACTGCTTGATAGGATCAAACGCATTGCGCCTAGCGAGTTAAATGCCCTTATCATTGGCGAAACGGGTACCGGCAAAGAACTGGTTGCCCGTCACATTCACGAACTCAGTGCAAGGCGCAACGGGCCGTTTATGGCGGTCAATTGCTGTGCCTTGTCGGAAACATTGATTGAAAGTGAGCTGTTCGGCCATGTAAAAGGGGCTTTTACTGGCGCGACGACAGACAAAGCCGGTTGGTTTGAGGCCGCTTCCGGCGGTACGATTTTTCTGGATGAGATTGGTGATCTGCCTCAGTCGGTGCAGGTAAAATTATTGCGAGTTCTGCAGGAAAGAGAGGTGGTAAGGGTCGGTTCTCATAAGGCAATCTCCATAGATGTGCGCTTGATTGCGGCCACTAATGTCAAATTGGAAGAGGCAGTCCTGGCCGGCCGCTTTCGTGAAGATTTATACTACCGTCTGAATGTCGCAGCATTGAATTTGTTGCCTTTACGGCAGCGTACCGGAGACATTCTGCCATTAGTTGAACATTTTTTAAAAATTTATGGGCAGCGGCTTGGTTGTCCGGAAACCACTGTCTCCCCAACCGCAAAACAAACATTGTTGGCACATACTTGGCCAGGTAACATTCGTGAACTGGAAAATGCTATACATCATGCTTTATTGGTAGCTCGTGATCTTACCATTACGCCGACTGATCTAAGTCTCTCTCAATTATCAAATTTTCCCAAGGCAGTAGACCCCGATCTTGGAGATTTCGAGAAATTAGAAAATATATTTCAGGCTTTATGCGAACAAGAACATCCTGATCTGTATGCTCGTGTGGAACAAGCTTTGCTGCAAGCAGCTTATAAGCATACTGGCCGAAATCAATTGGCAACAGCAAGATTGCTAGGACTGAGCCGACACGTTGTCCGGGCCAGATTAATTCAACGCCATATATTGGCATCAGGGGAGTCGAAAACTGAAAAATATCAACCTTCACTGCCGAAAGGTGTAAGCGTTTCATCCATTGTAGTACCTGATGTTTTTCCAATCGACCTGGACTGCAAGGAGCTTGTCTTTTCCGAACTATCGCAAGAGTGTTGGGGATTTTGATTTACTGTTGGTATTAATGGATGTTGTCAAAGGAGACGGAAGCTATTGATTAATAAGCCCCATCTCCCGGAGGAGCGACAGGGTCAGTTCTCACACTCCAACATTTTGCGTTCTCCGCTATACTTGATTCATGGCTAGACCTTTAAGATTGGAATTTGCGGGCGCCCTCTACCATGTGAGTTCAAGAGGAGATAGGCGCGAGGGCATCTATCTGGATGATGAGGATAGAGAAGCATGGTTGGAAGTCATGGGCGATGCTTGCGACCGTTTCAATGGGGTTGTGCATGCGTATTGCCAGATGAGCAATCATTACATCTACTGGTGGAAACGGTCGACGGGCATCTTTTGAAAGGGATGCGGCAGACTAGTGTCTATACGCAACGCTTTAATCGCCGCCATGGCATGGTGGGGCACCTTTATCAAAGCTGTTAAAAGGCGATCTTGGTCCAGAAGGAAAGCTATTTGCTGGAGCTGATAGATATATTGTGTTGAATCCGCTACGCGCCGGTATGGTCGGGAAACCGGAAGATTGGCCTTGGAGCAGCTACCAGTCCATGATCGGAGAGGCGACGGTGCCCAAGTGGCTGGATATGGACTGGCTGCTCAGCCAGTTCGATAGTTACCGGAAAAGCACGATTGACTTCTACTGTCGATGCATGTCGAAGATTGGCGACCATTTCGGTGTTCACTATATGACCGTGAGTCGTGCTGTGCGGCAATTTGAAAAGAATAGCCGGGAATGATGTTGGAATGTGAGAACTGAGCCTGCCTTCGGACGCGCCATTCTTAATAACCCTCCAAAAAGAATTTTATCCCGGCCACCATCGGCAATCCGGCGCAATCTCGCCTCAATCCAACTGGGCCGGATCTGCCGCATGGAATCGGGACATCCTTTTCCCGTTATCCCGCATCACGGCCCCGGCGCCTAATACTCATCCCCCAGCGCATCCAATGCCGTCTGCGCCAGACCGGTCCATAGCGGCGTACTCCAATCCTTCAGATATCGCCTGAACTGGCGCCGCGTTGAAATGATTGGAAACGCGTCGGCGCAAAGCTCGTTCAGCATCTCTCGGCAGTGCTGCTTAATCTCGGTTTCCAGCGATTTAGGATCGCTGTCTTGTCCGCCGTACACCACTCCCAACAAGCTGAGTTCCGCCAGCGTGCTCAACGCATAAGCCCGGTCATCGCCTGACGATTTGCGAATCTGCCATTGCACAATCTGTTTGGCCGCGTTCCACAATATGCTGTATTTATGCGCCAGTTCCTTGAGCACGGGGCCGTCGTCTTCCCGGTTCAGGATGGCGATAATCGACAGGTATTGCGTGATCACCCAGTAATTGCAAGGGTCGATTTCCCAGGCATCACGATAAAAATCGCGGCAGGCTTCGTAGGCTTTCTGGGCCAATGGTAGATTTTCCGCCAAGGCATAGGCGATGCCGATGCGTTTCTCGCTGGCGGCGCTGATGCCCAGGCGCTGCGCCCTATCCTTGGCCGAGACGATGGCATGCGATTCCTCGCGCCAGTTTTTCAGATCCTCGCGCACCGATGCGCACAGTGCGGCCAATTCCACATTTTGGGCATCACTGAGAATCTGTGCGGCACTTTGATCCCGGTCCAGATTCGCTCCCACCAGTTCGTCGATCCGGTCAAACTTCACTTCGATTTTGCGCTGCGTCTGCTGGTCACGGAACAGGTTGACCTGACGTTCAAAATTCCACGGCACTGTGGCGTAGGCGACGATGCTGGCCCAGTCGTGCGTCTCCGGCGAATCCGTGCGCAGCCGCTGGCGCAGCTCGTAAAGCACCCAGCGCGGGTCGCCGCCGTTCAGCAAGCCGCGGTAGAGCACTTTGGCCGCGATGGCCGATGCCTTCATCCATAGCGGAAACTGGGACGCGATGACCCACGGAATGCCGGCCGCGTTCAGTTCGTGGGCGATGCTGCCGCCGGGCGTCAGCACCGATTCGATATTGCCGGAATCGCAGGTCGCCAGCGTCACGAGCGTCGGCCGAAACCGCGTGTTGCCGGCCGAATCGCTCGAGGTCAGGGCGATGGCGAGACGCTCGCCGTCGACGATGTCGGCGCTGTCGCCGGTCTCGCTGCACAAGGCCAGGCCGTAGCGCTCATCGCCGGAATACTTGAACGGCGCGCCATGGGCCAGGATGTGGACATGAGTGAACTCGGTCGACGCGCAAAGCGAGCGGATTTGCTCCAGCGTGGCATTGGGCAGCACGGTCAGCAGCTTTTTGACTTCCTCGATGCGGTTCTCATCCTTGATCTTGACCCAGGGCTCGATGGCCTCGCGCAGGGCCTGCAAATGGGCCTGCGCGGGCACGTAAAGCCCGTCCGGCGCCGCGAACGCGAACAGAATGCGCGGCGGGCGCGTCCAGTCGACCGGCAGTGGGCGGCCCCGGCGAATTTCCCGCGTGATCGTGATCGGCGTGCGCATTTGCAGGAACAGCGGCGAGCCCGATCCGGGGAAACCGTCCGGCGCCACGGCCGCCTCGAAGGGCATCAGGCCCAGTTCGAACGCGGACATGGCCAATCTCAAATGCACGAGTTTGCCGCTCTCGGCGCCGGCATTGCCGAGCTCGGAAAGCAGGGCCGGCACCTGGCCGAGCACGCGGCCGATGGCCTCGCCTATGTCGCGGATTTCCGATTGCCGCTGGTCGTCAGTGGCGGGGTCCTTATCCTGGGGGTATCTGAGCCGCCGCAGGCGCATCAGCAACTGGCGATGCTCGAACGGCATTTGCAGCGTCACCGGCCCGTCGGAGCCGCACAGGGCAATGTAGTTGGTCAGCGGCGACAACAGTTGATTGTGGGCGGGCCCGGATCTTAACAGTTCGAGCTTGACGTTGCGGATTTCCGAAGTGTACTTTTCGATCATGTCACTTCCTCGCGAATTGCTGGATGACCTGGGGCGCGCCAGTGCCGTCGCCGACGACATGGCTCAGGCAGCCGACGACGCCGCCGTTCTCCGCCTTGATGGACACGGCGCTGGTCTGGTTCATCACGAAGCTTTGCCCGCCGAATTTCGCCTCGTCGATCAGTTCCATGCGGCCGTCCATCAGGACGTCGTAAACCGGCTTGAACGACTTCTGATCCTTCAGCATGGCGTCGGTGAAACGCAGCAGCCGGATCCAGGTGCCGCAATTGAAGTAGAAGCGCCCGCCGCCCATGTCGATAGCGCGCTCCAGATGGGTGTGGCCGGTGACGATGAAATCGATGGAAGCCCCTACCGCCGCCGTGACATCCTTGAAGGTGTCATCCCGGTCGGTACGGTCGAAGGTCTTGTCGTCGGCCAGCCAGTCTTTCAGCGCCCGGCGCAACGCCTCGTCCTTGGGCACATCCCTGAGCCAGCCTGTCAGCCGGTCGAAAATCAGCTGCCAGGTGCCCAACGGCGCCGCCGGCTCGACGATCTGGGCATTCGGCTTGCCGAGATTGGCCTCGGCCAGCGCCAGCATCGCGTCCACATCCTGCGAATCCTGCCGCGAATGCGTGTTGATGCCCTCTCTGAGATTGGGGCCCAGCAATTGCTTGACCGTCACCGCCGAGGCATCCGTCACCTGTTCGCGCGGCTGAAACCCTTCCGCGGACAGGCGTTGGTTGACTTCCCTGCCGCCGCTGACTCTCTCGCCAACGATGGATACCAGGTCGGTGATCTTTTTCGCCTGGGACGGATCGAGCACGATCAGCGCGCCGACCGCGGCCTGGGTTTCCGGCTTCAGCAAATCGATCCATTTGTATTTTTCCTTGACCTCGTTCATGACCTCCTTGACCATGCGCGTGCCGGCGTTCGGATACCATTCCTTGGCATCGAGCGAGCGGCCGGCATTCAAGCGCCGCCCGACCTTGGCCAGATCCTCGTAGCGGTTGTAGTTCCAGGCATCCACCTCGTTGCCGTGCGTGCAGTAGATACGCGCATTGCCGACCGTACAGGTATAGCCGGCGCCGGTGGTCGAGAACTCGATCCGGGCGCGCTTGACCAGGTCATCGCCTGCCAATCGTTTCATGATCAGTCGCTGCACCGTCGGGAAAGCTATTTCGATATCGTGATTGCCGATGATAAAAACCAGCGTGCGCCGTTCGCCCGCCACGAAAGCCGCGAGCGCATCCCAAATGCAGGAGAAGGACGCGTCTTTCATGATCCGCTCAACCACAGAGACGGCCTGCTCGACCGCCACATAGCCCGGCAGTTCTTCGGCCAGCGTGTCGAAGACATCCCCGTTCAGCACCAGCGCTACATGGCCTGCCGGGCACTGTTGGGCCACCCACCCAATGTAACCCGCCAGCCTCCTGGTCTCCTTCAGGATCTGAAAATTGGGTCTGTTGCCGCCCATGTGGATGTCAGAGATCACATGAATCTCATCGTAAGCGGGAAAATCGCTCATAGGTCTATCTCCAGTAACAAATAAAATCGCCGACAAATACTGACAACCAGCCGGAACGGAAGCGCGGGTCAGGCCTGGCATTCATGGTCTTTGCGCATGCCTGAGCATGAAAAGTGTAAACTCATAACATGAAGCTCCTCTTCTGCTACTTCGAGCCCTGACGATCCCGCGCCACAGATCCCCAGTGCGGCATTACTCTTGCCGGCCCTAACCGGAAACATCGGCCGCTAAGCTATACGCGCGCTAGAAAAAGCCCAAAGTAATGCAATTTTTGTAGTTGCTGGAAATATATGGATCAGCATTAGTTAGAGGTGTGATTATAGATGATATAGACAGTGTGGCAAGAAATAGCAGAAGGCCGGCGTCCCAGCCGTTATGCTAACCGCGGATGCCAGTAAAAACAGGCTTATCTTTTGCCTGTGGCAATTGCCTCAAGCAGTCAAATAAAATAGTCTCTCCGAGACATCTTAGAAAACTGCTGAGGCAAGGGGCTATATCGTCCGTCTACAGGCTACTTGATAGGCGTAATAGCAATGGCTTCCAGCCATTCGGCAATACCGTTAACCGGCGGATGATATTGCATAACGACAGAAAAAGCATTGCCGCTGCCGGCATCGGTCACGCGAGGGATTAACACTTGTTGGTTAGCCGGGTTATACGTAGCCTGGAATGGATCGGCAACCTCTCCAGCGCCAAGTTCATTAAGCGCTGATAGAGCAAAGTTATAGGTATTGTCCGAAAATGGCTCCTGACGCATCAAGCGTGCTTCATAGAGCTTACCGTCAACCTTGACTTTAGGGATATTCAATTCACTGGTAAAGCCATTGAATGTCGATGACTTTTCAATTGCAGACGCAGACAGTAACGGATCAAGACCTGTGCCAGTTACCTTGATCGTGTACTGGTCGTCGCTAAAAAAAGTTGAGAGATACTGCTGTGTAGTGGCATAAGGTCTAGTTATCGTATTTCCATCGCCATCTGTGTCTTTGCCAATTACAGGGCGTCCAGGCTGACTCAAAAGAACTGATCCTTGGCCACATTCTTCATCCCCTTGATCGGCATTGCCGTGCAGAGGCGCGGAGATGGCAATGTAGTAATCTCTTTCACCCGGGGGAACACCGATTTCAAGCGAATTCGACTTATCAAAACAAGGATCAATGATGCCAATGAGGGCTCCATCGAATAAATTCGCCCTGTAAGCCAGATACAGGTCATCTGAAGGAAACCATTCCTCATCCGGACTAAGAATTGTATTTCCAAGCAGGTCTTTAGCACTTTGAGTCTCTGTTACCAAACGTTGCAACCAAAACTGGGCGGATTCTTCAAACTCAGGCGTGAACTTGGCGCTATCAAACGCATACAGTACCCACCGGCTTTTTTGGCCGAAGCAACTGCTGCCTTGCGGGCAAACGTCAAGCTTGATAACTTCATTACCGGCACTGTGCAAGTAAAACCAATCCCTATCATGCGGAGAGAGCAAATGCCCTTTAATATTTCTACTGGAATTCAAAGGGGTGGCATCGGTAGAACGGTCGTTAAATTCAACGTCCACATTATCGTAAGGACGATCTTTCGGCTGTTCAAAAACGGTATTGCCGTCGGCATCAACCGGATTGCCTATAATGGTCACATTCAGTCTTGCGGTGGCGCTTTGCCCATACTGGTTGGTAATGGTATAGACGAAAGAGTCTGTAGCAACTTGACCAGCCGTTAGCTTAATAACACTGGGAGAGTTTTTATACAATGTATAGGTAAAGTCCCCTGTAGAATCGATGATCAGAGTGCCATAGTCACTGGCGGGCGAACTGTTAAGCGTAACATTCATCGCATCGCTGGAGTAAACACCGGACCCATCTATAGTCGCATCATTAGTTATCACACTGCCTTTTACAGATGTGACATTGTTTGGCATTACCGTGATACTGTCATCAACTGCCACAATCTGCGATGCTACGGATGCCGAAGAATCGATGGCGCTTGGGGAGCCTGTAGAGCTGATGGGCGCCTTTAAGGGCCCAGGATCGGCACACAGCTCAAATGAGCAGAGCAATAATAAAGGGGAAATCTTTTTTAACATTGAGATACACTCCTGTGATCTTACGGACAAGTTAATCGGGTTAATCTGAGAATAGTTCAGTTTGGCCTATAGTCAAGCTGGGCCACAAAAATGCTCAGCGGACAGATTCCCGCTATTTGTTACCGTAGATCAGGAGTGCGGCCAGAGTCAGCTTAATCTTGTGTGCAGCCCATTGGCATTCACATCCGATTGATCGAAGCATGAATCTTTTTCGCTAGCGCATCGATTCCGCGCCTCGTCACCTTCTCATGCGTGCCTTTCAGTTCGATAGCGTATCTTGCTGAGAGATCGGGTTTTTTCACATTGACCAGATACGCCATCAAATAAGAAAACAGGAAGCTGGGCTTGCTATGCTGCCCGACCACGACCCAGTCGGCATTCCACTGCCTGGCCAGCGCGGCCGCATCGTCATGGAATTTGAAAAGATAGCCGAACCCGGCATTGGCAGCCGCCTGTTCACTGATATTGATGTGAATGATTTCATAGTCACCGGCCCGGCTGATCGCCTGTTCAAGCAACGGTCTGAATGTAGCCGTACGCACAAGCTCGTCCGGCGTATTGGGCATTGAAGTGATATCGTTCAGTTCGAAATTCAAAACCGCTATGCGGACGCTTGCATGAGCGGCCCCGTTGAAAACCAGCCCCATGCTCAGCACTACCCAAGCAGGGATTAAACGCGCACTTATTAATTTCATCATCTTTCTCCTCTTGAAAACCTGCCTTGGCGGCAGTTGCCAGATTAATGGACATGCACATGCCAGTAACCCGATCGTTGCCCGCTAAAAACGGGCAATTTGCCCGACCTTATCAAGACAGCTTTCCATACCGGCCACAGGCGCATAAAATGCGAGCAAAGACGCACCATGCCTCAAACCGCCTGATCGTCAGCAAAAAAGCTCATCCGACATTACTATGAATCTGAAACTTCATTTGCTATCGCGCATCATCCTGATCGGCTTTGCCTGCCTGATCGCAACGACAGCCTGGGTGCTGTATCAGGCTGATCAGGAATTCCGGCATGAGGCCCGTTCAAAGGCTGACTCAATAGGCAGACAACTGGAATTGCAGCTGCTGCGCATCAATGCGGGCTTCGATCACACGGCGCGCTTCCCTGATCTGGGGCTATGGCAACAGATGGGCGCCATCTCCGGCGCTTGCGTGTGGTTCATACCGGCAGACGGGGACCAGGTCCGCAGTGTTTGCAGCGGCGGCAATACCTCTGCCCAGAGCGGGCCGGACTGGTTCGAAAGCATTTACCGGTGGGCGTTCAAGCCTGGTTTTGAGACTATGCGCCAGGTTGCCTTCCGTAACCATGTTTATGGCGCCGTCGTCGTCGCGCCCAGCGCCGAAATCGAGATCGCCAGCACCTGGCAACAGCTTCGCGGCCTGATGGGACTGTCCGCAACAACCGTGCTGGCCCTTTGCCTGCTGGTTTATGTCACGGTGAACCGCGCCTTGCGGCCGGCGCAAGTGATTGTTGCCGGCCTGGAAAGCATGAGCAATGGAAATTTGTCTGCCCGCCTGCCCGCTTTCGAGCTGGCCGAATGGCAGCGCACCGGCCAAGCCATCAATCAACTGGCGGCCAGCCAGCAGCAGCTGCTCGCCGAGCGCCGGATGCTGGCCCTGAAGTTGATGACCGTTCAGGAGGAAGAGCGCCGCTATCTGGCGCGCGAGCTGCACGACGAGTTCGGCCAATGTCTGGCCGCCATCAACGCCGTTACAGCCGCCATGATGCAGACGGCGGAACAGGACTACCCTGCGCTGGTTCCCGAAGGCAAAAACATCGCCCGCATTACCGGCCACATGATGGATTTATTGCGCGGCATGCTGCTGCGATTGCGGCCCATGGATATTGATGAACTGGGATTGTCGGCCGCGTTGAACAGCCTGATAGCCGGCTGGAATGCCCGAAACGGCGGCAAAATTCACTATCAGCTGACCATCGACGGCGATCTTGGCCAACTGCCCGAGCCCGTGCCTGTCAACATCTTCCGCATCGTTCAGGAATGCCTGACCAATATCGCCAAGCATTCGGGCGCCGCCAACGCGAAAGTCATGATCAAACTGTCTGATGGACTTGTAGAACTGCAGGTAGAAGACGACGGCATCGCCGACAAACTGCCGTTTGAAGACAGTTCCGGCATCGGCCTGCTCGGCATGCGCGAACGTGTGACGGCGCTAGGCGGCCAGCTGACACTGGCCCCGATCCAGACCGGCGGACTGATGGTCCGGGCATGGCTGCCGTTGCAGCCTGCGGCAGGAGCCCCGGCATGACGGCCTCGGCGCACATCAGGATCTTGCTGGTCGACGATCACGCCATCGTCCGCGAAGGCTACCGCTCTCTGCTGGAAAAGCAACCCGGACTGGAGGTCGTCGCGGAGGCGGCTGACGGCCTGGAGGCCTATGCCCGCTTTAAGGAATGCAATCCCGATCTGGTCATCATGGATCTTTCGCTGCCCGGCCAGGGCGGGTTTGAGGTTATCGCACGCATCCGGCAGCGCCGCTCCGATGCCAGAATCCTGGTTTTCAGCATGCACCAGCATCCGGGATTTGCGGTTCAGGCCGCGCGGGCTGGGGCATTAGGCTACGTCACCAAGAGCAGTGCCCCCGATGTCCTGATCCGGTCCGTCTATGACGTCCATGCCGGCCGTCACACGCTGAGCGCCGATATCGCCCAGGCGCTTGCCCTGGAAAAGCTGGGCGCTGACCGCATCGCGCTGGAAGACCTGACCGTGCGCGAATTCGAGATTCTGCGCCTGCTGGCCGAAGCGCGCCCGACCGAAGACATCGCCCGCCTGCTGCATATCAGCCCAAAAACCGTGCTGAACTGCCATTACCTGATCAAGAAGAAACTGGGCGTCGCCAGCGATATCGAACTGATCCGTCTGGCCATCAGGATGAACGTGGTCAGCCTGCTGGAACTGTCGGGACCACTGTAGGCGCTTTAATCCGCCCTAAAATGATCACGGTCCAATGGGCTTAAAGACTGTGTAATCAGAAGCTATAGCGTGTTTCATCAGGTTGATGCGCAATAAAAAAGGGAGCATTGCGCCCCCTTTCGAGATATTTCTAATTGACCGGATCAAGCCTCTGACGCGCTTGTTTTACGGCGCGAGAAACCGGCTAGCCCAACCATTGCCGAACCGAATAACCAGACTGCCGCTGGCACGGGAACGGCTGATATATTCTCAGCCGACATTTCCGCATAGGCGTGTCCGATGATGATGTCGGTGTCAAATAAGCCGGCTAGACCATTTAAGGATAAGCGCAGCGCATTGACCGTCATTGAACAAAAAGAATTGGAGCAATCCGCTATCTGTTCGTTGAGAATTAAAGTGGCACCAATGAGTCCAAGTGCATTTAAATCAATTATGGAATTTGCGCCGGCATTGGCGTCAACTTGGATATCCTGGCCTAATATACTCAAGTTTAGCGATGTGATATTAGCGCCTCCTGAGGCAGTCAGGTTGCCATAATCCCCCGTTACCTCGGCGCTGGAGCTTAAAGTAACATTATCCAGCTCAAGCAGGCTTGAAAGGCCTAAAATCGATAAAAGATCAGCATTGATGTTTAAATCTTCGACGCCGCCGGACGCGCCAGTGGTTTTACTGCCGGCCGATCCATCAACATTGGAATCCGCCGATCCATTAATTGTATCGGCTGAGGCATGAGCTTGAACTCCTAATATAGTGGCGCCAGCATTAAGATCTAAAAGCGCATTATTCAGACTATATGGCGCCGGAGCTGTTCCCGATATACCTGCAGGTGTTGTTACTGACAGCAAGTTTGAGTTTAGAACATCCAAATTTACAAAGAGCCCATATCCTTCACTGTTAGCACTAACGATCGCGGCGCCCGCGCTTGGGGTAAAAGTAACAGATGCCAGCGTTAATGCGGCGGCTCCCAAAAAATAAGCTTGTTTTTTCATTATTATAAATTCCAAAATATTACAAATTATGTTGAAAAATGATTTGCAACCCAGCCGTCTTCTATCATTAACCTTTAATAAAGACCCGTAGCTTTCCGTCCCCGCCTCGCGGCGAGTTTGGCTTTTATATTTTTTAACGTCTCCGGCATCCAGCCACAAAGTAAAGCCAATGGAAGAACTCGATTGAGAAAAGCTTTTTCAACATCGTCTCCATTTTTTACTTCTCCAATTCCAGCAATTCCACCTGGTTTCAGTACCTTGATCGTACAGCACCTTAAAAACAACTTAAAAACAACTTAATTTTTTTAATTAACGCCAGTATACTCAGGCCGCATCTGCAAGTTGTTAGCAATTTGTTATTTTTGTGTTAGAGTCTGAGATTATTCTATTCAGGCTTTTTATGCTTGTGTCAATGGATCAAGATTCTATTTATGAATTTGGAACGTTTCGCCTGGAAATAGCAACTTATCTATTGTGGGAAGGTGAAACACCCGTCAATTTACCGCCCAAGATTTACCGCTTATTGCTTTATTTCCTGCAGCATGCAGGTCAGTTAATATCGCGGGAAGAGTTGTTCAATGCGGTGTGGGATGGCCGGATTGTCGATGATTCGGCATTACGGCTGGCCGTTAATTCCTTGCGCAATATTTTGCAGGACGACCACAAAACACCACGTTTTATATCAACGGTCAACAGGCGGGGCTACCGTTTTCTGGCCGATGTCGCCGTTAATCGGCCTCATGATAATGTTACCCTTTTGCATTACCAACCTAAAATTGAGCCTTCACCGGCCTGGATTGAACGCCTTTCGGAATTGGATCTGCTTCAGAGAGCCTTTCATCAGGCGGCTAGAAAAGAGCGATGCCTGTTTTTTCTGAGCGGTGAGCGCGGCGCGGGCAAAACTACCCTGATCGATATGTTCCTTTCCAGAATCATATCCCCCAACCTGGCCGTACTCCGTGCCCGGGGCGTGCAACTGCACGGGACCGCGGAACCCTTCCTGCCCTTATTGGAGGCTCTGGAACGTCGTTGCCGCGAACCCTCCGGAAAAACATTGATTGAGCGTCTGGAACAGACTGCCCCAACCTGGCTCTTCCAAATGTCGAATCTGTTGAGCGATGACAAACTTGCAGCCATCATTCCAAAAGTCTCCCAAAACAATACGCTCCGCATGTTGAGAGAGGCCGCGGAATTTTTTGAGAATTTGAGTACCGGTTCGACCTTTATCCTAATTATCGATAACGCGCAATGGGTTGATCAAGCGACTCTGGACTTAATCGCCTTGTTGGCATTTCGGCGCTCTGAAGCGAAACTGTTGATCATCGTCAGTTATCGCCTTTGCGAAAACGGCGCCGCTGCCCAGCGCATTGAGAAACTACGCGAAGAGCTGCATCACCGCGGCTTGTGCCAGGAACTGTTCCTGCAGCGCTTGGCTCAGGTTGAGTTCCCGGAAGCTGGATAATTTAAGAGAAATTGCTGTTTCCCGACCTGATCGGCAACTGCTTCTCCAGTATTGCTTCCTGGCCTTCGTTTGACATTTCCCTGAACCCGGAAGCCCTGCCTGAGCTTTCCAAGCCGAAGCTATTCTTATTGAATGTAGACAATAAAATAATCACAGCGCCCCTGCCAAACCCGTAACTCGTAACGGTGATGCTCATCATCAGAAACAGGCGAAACGCCGCCGGCAACAGTCCTTCGGCCGGAACTGGCGCATCCAGTACCGGAAATACGGCCTGCAGAAGAAACAGGCTCGAATTGGTGAATGCGCCGACCACCATGGCCCAGCGCACATGCCAGGGCAGCGGCACCTTGGCCGCATAAAAGCCGAACAGCAGCGCGCTCATTAACAGAAAATCCAGATGCGCCTGCAGCAAGCGCGTGATCTTGCCCTGAAAAACCAGCTTGAGCGGCGACATGCCCAAATTCATGCCTACCATGCACCACGCCAGCACCAACGCCGCCAGCAGCCATAAAACGGCGCCTCTGATTAAAAGCACATTGCCCGCATGTCTTGAATCCTGATCCATACCTAATTGCCTCATGTTCTGCCCTATTCATTTGAATTCATACTGTCCCTTCAGTATAAATACACGGCCGATCACACGCCTGCCTTGGACGGAACAACTGTTTGACTGAAACGGCAATAGGCCGTTTACACGCGACGCGCTTGTCTCTAATATTGGCAAAAGCAGTTTCTGTATTAGGAGCTGATGTTACGCACAGACGATTTTATCCCGTTTGCCGCGCCGAGCACCGGAGCTTTTAACAGATTAGGCCCGCAGGGGCGCGGCAGGGAGGCCGCGCGTTGCCAAAGGGACAGGAGTCCCTTTTGGCAACCCCTGTTAAAAGCGA